>NZ_AXVU01000017.1:0-145834 GCF_000482585.1 Streptomyces sp. CNQ329
CCCACATGAACCAGAAACGATCCTGACCAGGCGTCCCAAACAGATACAGGATCAAATCCTGATCCAACGTGATACGCCCGAAATCCATCGCCACCGTCGTCGTGGTCTTCCCCGACACCTGCGACAGATCATCGATCCCCGCAGACGCCGACGTCATCACAGCCTCGGTACGCAGAGGATTGATCTCCGACACCGAACCCACGAACGTGGTCTTCCCCACCCCGAAACCACCCGCCACCACGATCTTCGCCGACGTGGTCGCACGAGCCGGAGCAGAACCGGCCACACCACTAGAGCTTGCGAAGTCCACTGAGCACCCTTTCGAGCAAAGTCACATCGGGGGTTCCGTCGGCATCCGTGCCGCCGCCGGGCTGGTGAATGGCCACGAGACCGGCCTCGGCCAGGTCGGCGACCAGAATGCGCGCGACGCCCAGCGGCAGGGTCAGCAGCGCGGAGACCTCGGCAACGGATTTCACCTCGCGGCACAGGTGGCAGATCCGCTGGTGCTCCGGAAGCAGCCCCTGCAGCCGCATCGGGTCGGCCGACGTGCTCACCAGGGCCTCGATGGCGAGCTGATATCGGGGCCGGGTCCGGCCGCCGGTCATGGCGTAGGGCCGGACCAGCGGCTGATCGCCTTCACCTTCGTAGGGCTGATGCTGGGCACCACCGTACGAGTCGGGTGAGGCGGGTGGCGGGGTCATGGATCCTCCGGGCGGGAACATGGCCGATGGGGAAGGTCTGATAAAAGCGGACGGCCGGCGGCCGGCCGTGGTTCAGTGCAGCAGGCTGCCCTGCAGTTCCGCGCGCAGATCGGGGGTGAGCACCGCGCCCGCCCGGTCGACCAGCAGCGCCATCTCGTAACCGACCAGGCCGATATCGCACTCCGGGTGGGCCAGCACGGCGAGCGACGAACCGTCGGAGATCGACATGATGAAGAGGAAGCCGCGCTCCATCTCCACCACCGTCTGGTTCACGCTGCCGCCTTCGAAAATGCGCGAGGCACCGGCCGTCAGCGACGTCAGACCTGACGCCACCGCGGCGAGCTGATCGGCACGGTCCCGCGGAAAACCGTCGGACATCGCCAGAAGCAGTCCGTCGGCGGAGACCACCACCGTGTGCGACACCCCCGGGGTGTTGTCCACGAAATTGGTGATCAACCAATTCAGATTCTGCGCCGCCTGGCTCAATGGACTCAACTAACGCTCCTGCTGATAGGTGGGACCAAAGCCGCTGCCGCCGAGGGTCTCACCGGAGCCGCCTGCCCGGCGGCCCCGCTGGATTCCCCGGCGCAGGCTCGTCAGCCTGCCGCGCACGTCGTCGGGCGCGCGCGAGACCTGGGTTCCGCTGGCGTTCGCGGACTGCTGCGCGGTACCCGCGACGAGGTTGGCGCGCGGCACCCGCCGGGGCAGCCCCGACGTGGTGACGCCGCCCGCCTGCGGCGTACGCAACTCCTCCGCGCGGCGCCAGCGCTCGTCGTTGGGCGAGGGCCGCCAGGCCGGTGCGGGGGTGGCCGCCCGCGGTGCGGGAGCGGTGGGCTGGGCCGCGGATTCCTGTTCCTGCGCGGCCGGCGGCGCGTCGGCCTGGGGCTGCGCGGGGGCCGGGGCCGCGGGGCTCTGCCCGCGGCCGCGGTCCCCGCGGAACCAGTTCGACTCCATCGACTCGAAGATCGGCGTGGGTTCGTCGCCGCGGGTGGGTACGGGCTCGCCGTCGAGCAGGCCGTCACCCAGGGACGATCCGGCCCGCTGCTGCGGCACCGCCGCCGGGTACTCGCCGGTGTCCTGCGGGCCCTGCCGCTGCCCGGGCATCGCGTACTCGCCGGTGTCGCCAGGGCCGGGGCGCTGCCCGGGCATCGCGTACTCGCCCGTGTCGCCGGGACCGGGGCGCGCCACCGGGTGGGCACCCGTGTCGCCGGGACCGGGGCGCGCCACCGGGTGGGCACCCGTGTCGTACGACCCGGGGACCGCCGGCGGCACCGGGTGGGCACCGGTGTCGTGCGGGCCCGCGCCGGGGCGGGCCACGGGGTGCTCGCCGGTGTCCCCGGGGCCGGAGCCGGGCTGCGGGCGGCGGCCGGGCGGCACCGGGTGCTCGCCGGTGTCCTGCGGGCCACCGTACGTGGCCGCTTCTCCGGGTACGGGCGACTGCGGGGAGCGCGGCGGCGGCACGGAGCCGAACGCCGGGATCCCCGCGGCGCCGCCCGGCGGAGGGCCGGAGACGTCGGGGCGGGAGAACTGCGTGGTGTCGGCGTCGTCGTGCTCGCGCGGCCCGTCGTGCCGGTCGCGGCCGGAGTCGCGCAGCCCGGCGCCGGTGTGCTGGGCGTCGGCCGGCTGCCGCGCGCCGGAGTCGGCGCCGGGGCGGGCGGGCAGCCCGGGACGGGCGGGCGGGGCGCCGGAGCCGTTACCCGAATGGGAGTTCGCTCCGGGTGCGGCACCGAAGGCCGAGCCGCCGGGGAAGGCGGAGCCCGTACCGGAGCCCGGGCCCTGGGAGCGGCCGAAGGACGAGCCGGCACCGGCGGGTTCGCGCCCGGGCAGCCCGGGCCGCTGACCGGGCCCGCCCGAGGCGCCGGCCTCGCGGCTGGGCAGCGCGGGCCGGCCGGATCCGGCGCCCGCCCCCACCTGGCCGCGCTGCTGCGCGGCGCCGAGCCTGCTCATCGCGCCCGCGCGGCCCGCGGCACCGCCGCGAGCCGGGGCGCCCTTGGCGGGACCGCCGGCACCCGCGCCGGGCGCACCGGCCGCGGCCCCCGCCGGCTGCTTGCCGCCCGCGCCGCCGCCGTTCTGCGTGACGTCGACGGGGAGCATGACCAGCGCGGTGGTGCCGCCGGAGTCGGAGGGGCGGAGCTGGATGCGGATGCCGTGGCGCAGCGACAGCCGGCCGACCACGAACAGGCCCATGCGGCGGGAGACGGAGACGTCGACCGTGGGCGGGTTGGCCAGCCGCTCGTTGATCGCCCCGAGGTCCTCGGGCGACAGACCGATGCCGGTGTCGTGGATCTCGACCAGTACCCGCCCGTCGGGCAGCGCGTGGCCGGTGACCTTGACCTTGGTTTGCGGCGAGGAGAACGACGTGGCGTTCTCCAGCAGCTCGGCGAGCAGGTGGACGAGGTCGTTCACGACGCGGCCGGCGACCTGGGTGGCCGGCACGGCGGACAGCTCGATGCGCTCGTACTGCTCCACTTCGGAGGCGGCGGCGCGCAGCACGTCGACCAGCGGGACCGGACGGGTCCACCGGCGGCCCGGCTCCTCGCCCGCGAGGACGAGCAGGTTCTCGCCGTTGCGGCGCATACGGGTCGCGAGGTGGTCGAGCTTGAAGAGGTTCTCGAGCTGGTCCGGGTCGGCTTCGCGGGACTCCAGTTCGGATATGAGTGAGAGCTGACGCTGGATGAGGCCCTGGCTCCGGCGCGAGAGGTTGGTGAACATCGCGTTGACGTTGCCCCGCAGCAGGGCCTGTTCCGCGGCCAGCCGGACCGCTTCGCGGTGCACGTCGTCGAACGCGGACGCCACCTTGCCGATCTCGTCCCGGCTGTGGACGCCGACGGTCTCGACGGAGGTGTCGACGTCCTGCGGGTCGGCGTCGGAGAGCTGCTTGACCAGCTCGGGCAGCCGCTTCTGGGCGACGGTCTGCGCGGTGTCCTGCAGCCGGCGCAGCGAGCGGACCATGGAGCGGGCCACGACGAAGGCGCCGACGAGCGAGATGAGCAGGACGAGAAGGATCAGCACGCCGTTGAAGATCGCGTCGTTCTGGGCCTCGGACCGCAGATCGCGCGCAGTCTGCTCCATCTCCTGGAGCAGGTGCTGCTCGATCTTCTTCATCTCTTCGATCTTGACGCTGTCCAGCTCGTACCAGTGCCGGTAGCTCATGTCGGCGTTCTTGATGCTGTCCGGGTTGTTCACCAGGTTCTTGGCGAACGTGTCGGCCTGCTGCACGGAGGCGTTGCCGCCGTCCAGCGAACGCATCAGATCCGTCAGGCCGATCCGGCCCGAGTACAGGTGCGCGAAGAGCTTGAGCGAGGAGCTTTCCGCCTCCTGGGCGGAGGCGGCCTCCAGCCGGTCGGCCTCGGCGAAGTCGTCGCGCGGCTCCTCGGCGAGGGCGGCGCTGATGATCGCCTGCTGGACGGAGGCGTACTCCTTGGCGGAGGAGAAGGTGGCCAGCGCCCGGGTCTTGGCGATCATGTCCGGGTTGCTGGTGGCCAGGGCCATGTCCTGGGAGAGCGACACCAGGGAGTCGACGAGTTCGCCGTACGCCTTGACCGTCTGGGCGGCACCGCCGGTGTCGTCCGAATAGGCCGTCTTGCGGATGCTGTTGATCCTGTTGAGCTTCTCGATGACGCTGGTGAGCGAGTTGTTGACCCCGGCGAGGTCCTCGTCGTCGGTGGTGTCGATCTCGTCCGCGGACCGGGTGAAGGCGATCAGGGCCTTGTCGGTCTCGTCGCGGGCGTCGGTGATGTCGGGGTGCTTCGGGTTGCCGTCGACGATGAGGCCGGCCGACTTGTCGCGCTCCTGCTGGAGCATGTCGGCGAGTTCGGTGGCCTCCTCGGTCATGTCCGTGAGCAGCTTCATGTTCTCGAGCTGCTGGAGGTTCTGCCAGGAGTCCTCGATGCGGAAAGCTCCCAGCGTGGTCGCGGCGACCACGGGGAGCGCGAGGAGCGAGACGAGTCTGGTACTGATGCGCCAGTTACGCAGCAGGATCCGGGAGCCCGGACCCTTCGAGCCCTTGGGCTGCTGCATGTTGGCGTAGTCGCCGGCCTGGGGCGCGGGTATTCGGGCGCTGCCGCGGTCGGCGTTCCGGTCCGGCGAGGAGCTCGCGCTCTGGCCGTACCGAAGGGAGGCTGCGCGGTCGGTCTTCCCACGCACCTCGGACTCGCCCGGAACGCTGCCGTCAGTCTTCAATCGTCCCTGCACTAGCGTCGCAACCTCTAGGACCGGCTCCGGCGCATGCGCCGGAGCGTTGTCTGGTCGTGCGGGAGCTTAGGCCCCCACCCGCCGTGAACCAACCGGCGCAAGCTCCCCGCACAGCCCCCCGCGTGGCGCCCCGTTGCGCCCTCTGCGTCGACTGCACTCCAGCGACGGTCCGTGGAATTCCAGCACAGTGCCGGGATCTCCAACAAGGCCCGGGGGTAACAGCTCGACCGCAATTACTCGCCGTGCCTGTCAGATTACACCGAGTGGAGGCGGCGGGGAGGGATAACGGACATTTTCCTACGAGGTGCATGGCGCGGGCCCGTGTCCCGGGTCGAGGGCATCGGTTGGGAAATATCGCCTCTGTCGGCATACAGCATGTTTCCACCCATCGGCGGGGCCGCCGATATTTGGCATTCGTCACCGGGGAGGTGAGGAAAGTCACAATGCCCCACGGGATGGGTCCCGGCGGCGCGGGGAATAGCGGCGCCTACCCTTCCCTTGACACAAGGGATCCTTTTGTCAAGCAGAAGTTCGTCGGCCCGGCGACGGGCCCCGGCACGAAAAGGCGCGCGTAACCGTCATGATCCTCCGCACCATAGCCAACCCGCGGCGCACCACCCTCGCCCACCTCGACGACGCCGGGGACCTGCTCCTTCCCGAGCCGCCCGAGGCGCTCGCCGCCCGGATCGACGCAGCCGCCCCGGCCGCGCAGCCGCAGGAGCGCACCGCGAATCCGCGCCGGACGGTGCTGGAGGAGGTCCCCTCCGGCGCCTGACCCGCGCGGCACGGCGCAGGGCGCGGGGGCGATAGCCTGAGCCCCGTGCGTATCGCCAGGTTCTCCGTCGACGGCAGCGTCGCGTTCGGTGTGGTCGAAGGCTCCGACGGCTTCGACGGCGCCGGCTCCCCCCGGGGCGAGGTCACCCTCGACGTGATCAAAGGCCATCCCTTCGCCGAGTTCGAGCGGTCGGGCCGCAGGCTCCCGCTGGACAAGGTGCGGCTGCTGCCCCCCGTGCTCCCCAACAAGGTGGTCGCGATCGGCCGCAACTACGCCGAGCACGCCGCGGAGCTGGGCAACGAGGTGCCGGAGGTCCCGGTCACCTTCTTCAAGCCGTCCACCTCGGTGATCGGTCCCGGCGACCCCATCGCGTACCCCTCCTTCTCCGCGGACCTGCAGCACGAGGCGGAGCTGGCCGTCGTCATCGGCCGGCTCTGCCGCGACGTGCCGCTGGAGCGGGCCCAGGACGTGATCCTCGGCTACACCTGTGCGAACGACGTGACCGCGCGCGACGTCCAGCGGCGCGAGAAGCAGTGGGCCCGGGCCAAGGGCTTCGACACCTCCTGCCCGCTCGGCCCCTGGGTCGAGACGGAGCTGGACCCGGCCCGGATCGCCGAGGGCATCGCCGTCCAGTGCACCGTCAACGGCGCGCAGCGCCAGCTCGGCCGGACGACGGACATGGTCCGCTCGATCCCCGAGCTGATCGTGCACATCACCGAGGCGATGACCCTGCTGCCCGGTGACGTCATCCTGACCGGCACTCCCGCGGGCGTCGGCCCGCTCCACGACGGCGACGAGGTCGCCGTCACCATCGAAGGCATCGGCACTCTCGCCAACAAGGTGATCAAGCGTGGCTAGCGCAGCCCCCCCGGCCCCCCTGCGGGTCCGCTTCTGCCCCTCCCCCACCGGCAACCCCCACGTGGGCCTGGTGCGTACCGCCCTGTTCAACTGGGCGTACGCCCGTCACACCGGCGGCTCGCTGGTCTTCCGGATCGAGGACACCGACGCGGCCCGCGACTCCGAGGAGTCGTACGAGCAACTGCTCGACTCCTTCCGCTGGCTCGGCATCGACTGGGACGAGGGCCCTGAGGCCGGCGGCCCGCACGCGCCCTACCGGCAGTCGCAGCGCATGGACATCTACGCCGACGTGGCACGCCGGCTCCGGGACGCCGGGCACGCCTACCGCTGCTACTGCTCCGCGGCGGAGCTGGAGGAGCGCCGCGAGGCCGCGCGCGCGGCCGGGCGGCCGTCCGGGTACGACGGGCACTGCCGCGACCTGACGGCCGAGCAGGTGGCCGCGTACGAGGCCGAGGGCCGCAGCCCGATCGTCCGCTTCCGGATGCCGGACGAGACGATCACCTTCACCGACCTCGTGCGTGGCGAGCTGACCTTCGCACCCGAGAACGTCACGGACTACGGCATCGTGCGCGCCAACGGCGCCCCGCTCTACACCCTGGTCAACCCCGTCGACGACGCGCTGATGGAGATCACGCACGTGCTGCGGGGCGAGGACCTGCTCTCCTCCACCCCGCGGCAGATCGCCCTCTACCGCGCGCTGATCGACCTCGGCGTCGCCAAGCGGGTGCCGGAGTTCGGCCATCTGCCGTACGTCATGGGCGAGGGCAACAAGAAGCTCTCCAAGCGGGACCCGCAGTCCTCGCTCAACCTCTACCGCGAGCGGGGCTTCCTGCCCGAGGGGCTGATCAACTACCTCGCGCTGCTGGGCTGGTCGCTCTCCGCCGACCGGGACGTCTTCACCCGCGAGGAACTGGTCGCGGCCTTCGACATCGTCGACGTGGTGCCCAACCCGGCCCGCTTCGACCTGAAGAAGGCCGAGGCCATCAACGCGGACCACATCCGCATGCTCGACGTGAAGGACTTCGCCGAGCGCTGCACGCCCTGGCTGCGGGCGCCGTACGCGCCGTGGCCGGAGGAGTCCTTCGACGCGGACGCCTTCGCGGCGCTGGCCCCGCTGGCTCAGACGCGGCTGACGGTGCTGTCCGACATCACGGCCAACGTCGACTTCCTCTTCCTCGACGAGCCGGTGTCCGACGAGAAGTCGTGGGACAAGGCGATGAAGCCGGGCGCCGCCGACCTGCTGCGTACGGCGCGCGCGAAGCTGGCGGCGGCCGAGTGGTCGGCGGAGCCGCTGAAGGAGGCGGTGCTCGCCGCCGGTGAGGAGCACGGGCTGAAGCTGGGCAAGGCGCAGGCGCCGGTGCGGGTCGCGGTGACGGGGCGGACGGTGGGGCTGCCTCTGTTCGAGTCCCTGGAGGTGCTGGGGCGCGAGCGCACGCTCGCGCGGGTGGACGCGGCGATCGACCGCCTCGCGGCCCAGCCGCGGGACTGACGGCCGGCAGCGCGCCGCGGCCCGCGGGGGCCGCGCGCCCGGTGCGTACGACGCGTGAAGGCCCCGCCTGCGGCGGGGCCTTCGGTGTACGCGGGGCGGGCGCGGTCAGCGCTGCCAACTGTGCGGGGCGCGGAAGCCGTGCTGGCGCTCCAGCCGGCGCCAGCGGGCCGCGGAGCCCCCGTGCCCGCCGTGGCGGGCGTGCGTCGGCTGCGGGGCGGCGGCGCGGGCGAGCAGCACCGCGGTGAGCGCGGCGAGCTCCTCCTCGCTGGCCTCGCCCTTCTCGACGCGGACGAGGTTCTCGGTGTGCCGGGTGGTCACGTGTGTGCTCCTGGGCTGTTCTGCGCGGTCGGCTGAGGGCTGCGGGGCGTGCGGAAGCGGCGGTGTCACTGCGGCGGGTTGCCGTGCTTGCGCGCCGGCAGGTCCGCGTGCTTCGTCCGCAGCATCGCCAGGGACCGGATGAGGACCCGACGGGTGTCCGCGGGGTCGATGACGTCGTCCACGAGGCCGCGCTCGGCCGCGTAGTACGGGTGCATCAGCTCGGCCTTGTACTGCTTGACCATCTCGGTGCGCTTGGCCTCGGGGTCGTCCGCGGCCGCGATGTCACGCCGGAAGATCACGTTCGCGGCGCCGTCCGCGCCCATGACCGCGATCTCGTTGGTCGGCCAGGCGTACGTCAGGTCGGCGCCGATGGACTGGCTGTCCATGACGATGTACGCGCCGCCGTACGCCTTCCTGAGCACCACCGAGATCCGCGGCACGGTGGCGTTGCAGTAGGCGTAGAGCAGCTTCGCTCCGTGCCTGATGATCCCGCCGTGCTCCTGGTCCACGCCCGGAAGGAAGCCCGGGACGTCGAGCAGGGTGACGATCGGAATATTGAAAGCATCGCACATCTGGACAAAGCGGGCACCTTTCTCGCTCGCCTCGATGTCCAGCACACCCGCCAGCGACTGCGGCTGGTTGGCGACGATGCCGACCACCTGACCGTCGAGCCGGGTGAGGGCGCAGATCAGGTTGGTCGCCCAGCGCTCGTGCACCTCGAGGTACTCGCCGTCGTCGACGATCTCCTCGATCACCTTGTGCATGTCGTACGGCCGGTTGCCGTCGGCCGGCACCAGGTCCAGCAGCACGTCGCCGCCGCGGTCCGCCGGGTCCTCGGCGGCGACCGCCGGGGGGTTCTCCCGGTTGTTCTGCGGCAGCAGCGACAGCAGGTAGCGCACCTCCTCCAGGCACGTCACCTCGTCGTCGTACGCGAAGTGGCAGACGCCGGAGGTCTCGGCGTGCACGTCCGCTCCGCCCAGGCCGTTCTGGCTGATCTCCTCGCCGGTCACCGCCTTGACCACGTCCGGTCCGGTGATGAACATCTGCGAGGTCTCGCGGACCATGAAGACGAAGTCGGTGAGCGCCGGGCTGTACGCCGCGCCGCCCGCGCAGGGACCGAGCATCACCGAGATCTGCGGGATGACGCCCGACGCGCGGGTGTTGCGCTGGAAGATGCCGCCGTATCCGGCGAGCGCGGAGACGCCCTCCTGGATACGGGCGCCCGCGCCGTCGTTCAGCGAGACCAGCGGCGCCCCCGCGGCGATCGCCTTGTCCATGATCTTGTGGATCTTGTTCGCGTGCGCCTCGCCGAGCGCGCCGCCGAAGATCCGGAAGTCGTGGGCGTAGACGAAGACCGTCCGCCCGTGCACCGTCCCCCATCCGGTGATCACGCCGTCCGTGTACGGCTTCCTGGCCTCCAGGCCGAAGCCCGTGGCGCGGTGCCGCCGCAGCGGCTCCACCTCGTTGAACGATCCCTCGTCCAGCAGCAGCTCGATGCGCTCCCGGGCGGTGAGCTTCCCCCTTGCCTTCTGCGCGGCGGTCGCCCGCTCGCTGGGCCCCGCGTGGGCCTGCTCGCGAATGCGGCGCAGTTCGGCCGCCCGCCCCCGGGCCTCGTTCTCGACGGCGCCTGCGGCGGCTGCCGCATCGGAGGGGGCGTAGTCCACTGTGGTCATGAAACGACGGTACGGGTACGAGGGCATCGAACCTTATGTCATTTCCCTACAACGTCAGCCGGGAAATCATGAGCACCCGGCACTATGTGCAGGTGACGGGGCCAGACATCGGCCAACGACACGTCGATCCGGGCTGTAGGGCTTCGACAACACAGTTGGACAGATCGTCGTTGAACGAGAAGGTTCCGTAGCAGACGTTCTTGTTACCCTGAGGCCATGACGACCACGCCCGCATCACGCGCGCCTGCCCGCACCGTACCGGACGTGACCGGCGCCCTCGTCCACACCGCGCACGTCCTCAACACCCGCCTGTCCGCCGCACTGTCCGAGGTCGGCCTGCTCCAGCGCGAGCAGTGCGTGCTCGTCCACGCGCTGGAGGGCGAACGGACCCAGGGCCAGCTCGCCGAGCTGGCGCGCATGGACAAGACCACGATGGTCGCGACGGTGGACGGCCTGGAGAAGGCCGGGTACGCGGAGCGGCGGCCGTCGAGCACGGACCGCCGGGCCCGCATCATCCATGTCACCGAGACCGGCGCCGAGATCGCGGCCCGCGGCCAGGAGGTCGTCGACCGGGTGCACCGCGAGGTGCTCGACACCCTGCCCGGCGCACAGCGGGACGCCCTCGTCGGCGCCCTTGCGCGCCTGACGGAGGGCATGCTCGCCGAGCCCGTCCCGTCCGGGCGGCCCGTTCGCCGGGCCCGGCAGGCCCGGCGGTAACCCGGAGAAGAAGGTCCGTACGAGAAAACTGAACAATAGATAGTCCCGTACAAAACTATCTGCTACGGTCTCTCCTGTTGCCCACGCGTCAGGAGAGACCCGCATGAACGCCACCGGCCCGCGGCCCGACCGGCCCGACCGATCCCGCTGGTTCGCACTCGCGATCCTGTGCACCGGCGCCCTGATGATCATCCTCGACGGGAGTATCGTCACCGTCGCACTCCCCGCCGTCCAGCGGGACCTGGGGTTCTCCCCGGCCGATCTGACCTGGACCGTCAACGCCTACATGATCACCTTCGGCGGGCTGCTCCTCCTCGCCGGCAGGCTCGGCGACCTGCTCGGACGGAAGCGGGTATTCATCGCCGGCATCGCGCTCTTCACCACCGCCTCGCTGCTGTGCGGGCTGGCCACCGAGCCGTGGGCACTCATCGCCGCCCGCTTCCTGCAGGGCGTCGGCGGCGCGCTCGCCTCGGCGGTCGGACTCGGCATGATCGTCACACTCTTCACCGACGCGAAGGAGCGGGCAAAGGCCATCGGCGCCTTCGCGTTCACCGGCGCCACCGGCGCCTCGCTGGGGCAGGTACTCGGTGGCGTGCTCACCGACGCGCTGAGCTGGCACTGGATCTTCTTCATCAACCTGCCCCTCGGGCTGGCCACCGCCGTGCTCGCCCTGCGCGTGCTGCCCGGTGACCAGGGCCTCGGCCTGGCCGCCGGGGCGGACGTCGCCGGGGCGCTGCTGGTCACCTCCGGGCTGATGCTCGGCGTCTCCACCATCGTCGAGACCGACAGCCACGGCTGGGTCTCGGGCCGCACCCTCGGCTCCGCCGCGCTCGCCGCCGTCCTGCTCGCCGGCTTCGTGCTCCGCCAGGCCCGCTCCGCCGCGCCGCTGCTGCCGCTGCGCGTCTTCCGCTCGCGCACCGTCTCCGGCGCCAACGCCGTCCAACTGCTCGTGATCGCCGGAATGTTCGCCTTCCAGATCATCGTCGCCCTCTACATGCAGCAGGTGCTGGGCTACGGGGCCGCGGAGACCGGCCTGGCGATGCTGCCGGCCGCGCTCACCATCGGCGTCACCTCCCTGCTCGTCTCCGCCCGGCTGGTGGCCCGGTTCGGCGAGCGCTCGGTGCTGCTGGCCGGCCTCGTCCTCCTCGCCCTCGCCCTCGCGCTGCTGGTCCGCATCCCGCGGGACCCGGCCGAGGTGAGCTACGTGACCCACCTGCTGCCGACGATGCTGCTGATCAGCGGCGGCGGGCTGGTGCTGCCGGCGATGACCGCGCTGGGGATGTCCGGGGCACGCGAGGACGACGCCGGGGTGGTCTCCGGGCTGTTCAACACCGGCCAGCAGATCGGCGGCGCGCTCGGCGTCGCGGTGCTGACCACGCTGGCGGCGGGGCGCACGGAGTCGCTGGCGGCGGCCGGTGAGGGCCGGGACGCGGCGCTGACCGGCGGCTTCCAGTGGGCGTTCGGCATCGGGGCGGGGCTGGTCGCCGCGGCGGCGGTGCTGACGCTGGCGGTGCTCCGGCCGCGTACGCCGGGTGGCCCGGCCGGGCCGGGCGGCGTGGCGGCGAGCGGCGGCGCCAGGGCCGGTGCCTCCGCGGCGCCCGGCGCTACTCCTGCGGCACCACGCCGGCCCGCAGCAAGCCGTACGCGTATGCGTCGTCGAGCGCCTGCCACGACGCCGCGATGACGTTGTCCGCGACGCCGACGGTGTCCCACTCGCCGCGGCCGTCGCTGGTGGTGATGAGCACGCGCGTCGTCGACTCCGTGCCGTGCGTCCCCTCCAGGATCCGCACCTTGTAGTCGATCAGCTCGAAGCCGGCGAGCTGGGGGTAGATCCGCTCCAGCGCCACCCGCAGGGCCCGGTCCAGCGCATGGACCGGGCCCTTGCCCTCCGCCGTGACGACCGTCCGCTCCCCCTTCGCCCACAGCTTGACCGTGGCCTCGTTGGCGTGGGTGCCGTCCGGGCGGTCCTCGACGATGGCCCGCCAGGACTCGGTACGGAAGTAGCGCCGCGCCCGGCCGGACTCGCGCACCTGCAGCTCCTCGCGGAGCAGCAGTTCGAAGGAGGCGTCGGCGGCCTCGTAGGTGAGCCCGCGGAGCTCGTTCTCCTTGACCCGCTCCACCACCCGGCTCAGCAGCTCGCGGTCGTCCCCGAGGTCGAGGCCGAGGTCCTTGCCCTTCAGCTCGATGGACGCCCGGCCGGCCATGTCGGAGACCAGCATGCGCAGCCGGTTGCCGACCAGCTCGGGGTCGATGTGCTGGTAGAGGTCGGGGTCGACCTTGATCGCGGAGGCGTGCAGGCCGGCCTTGTGGGCGAAGGCCGAGACGCCCACGTACGGCTGGTGGGTGGCGGGTGCGATGTTGACGACCTCGGCGACGGCGTGCGAGATCCGGGTCATCTCGGCCAGCTTGCCCGGGGGCAGCACCCGCATGCCGTACTTCAGCTCCAGTGCGGCCACGACGGGGAAGAGGTTCGCGTTGCCGACGCGCTCGCCGTAGCCGTTGGCGGTGCACTGCACGTGCGTGGCGCCGCCGTCGACGGCGGCGAGGGTGTTGGCCACGGCGCAGCCGGAGTCGTCCTGGGCGTGCATGCCGAGTCTCGCTCCGGTGGCGGCCAGCACCCCGGCCACGGTCTCGCGCACCTGGCCGGGGAGCATGCCGCCGTTGGTGTCGCAGAGGACGACGACGTCGGCACCGGCCTCGTGCGCCGCGGCGACGACCTGCGTGGCGTACGCGGCGTCTGCGCGGTGGCCGTCGAAGAAGTGCTCGCAGTCGACGAAGACCCGGCGGCCGTGCTCGCGCAGGAACGCGACCGTGTCGCGGACCATCGCCAGGTTCTCCGCGAGCGTGGTGCGCAGCGCCAGCTCCACGTGGCGGTCGTGCGACTTGGCGACCAGCGTGACGACCGGGGCCCGGGACTCCAGCAGCGCACGCACCTGCGGGTCGTCCTCGACCCGTACGCCCGCCTTGCGGGTGGCGCCGAACGCGACGAGCTGCGCGTGCCGGAAGTCGACCTCCTCGCGGGCGCGGCGGAAGAACTCCGTGTCCCGGGGCACCGCACCGGGCCAGCCGCCCTCGATGAAGCCCACGCCGAAGTCGTCGAGGTGCCGGGCGATGGCCAGCTTGTCCGCGACGGTGAGGCTGATGCCCTCGCGCTGCGCACCGTCGCGCAGCGTGGTGTCGAAGACGTGGAAGGCGTCGTCGGGGGTCTCGGGGCCCCGTGGCTCTGTGCTCATCGAAGTGCTCCTGTCGGGATGGTGTGCTCTCCGGTCCCGGAAACGGAAAAGACCCCTCGCGGGTCGCGAGAGGTCTGCGCGCGGGTCTGGGACGCGGTGAGCCAGCACCGCATGCGGATCGCGGTACGGGTCAGCGCGGACCGGCGCGCCTGTTGCCAATAATGACGACGGCAAACAAGGTCACGTCGGGCAGTCTGGCACACACCCGGCCCGAGCTGGAGTCCCGTCTCACCATACGGGCAGCGTGCCCACGATTCGTACGCGGAGGTCAGGGCGCAATGCGGTCTTGTGTGGATGTCATGCGCGTGCCAATTTGGTCCAGGCCAGTCGGTACGGCACCTCCCACACCACCCCCACATGGTTCACACAAAGGAGAACCACCGCATGAGACCCCAGATGTCCGCGCGTCTGGGCGGCACCCTCGCCGCCCTTCTCCTCCTCGGCACCGCCGCACTCGGCTCCACGGCCGCCGCGGCACCCCCGCCGGCCGACCGCCCCGACCAGGGAGTCAAGGCCGACGCGGCGACGGTCGCGCTCAGCGCCGACCTCACCCGCGCCCTCGGCGCCGACAGCGCCGGCACGTACCTGGACGCCGACACCGGCGAGCTGGTCGTGACGGTCACCGACAAGGCCGCTGCCGCCGAGGCCCGCGCCGCCGGCGCCCGCGCCGAGCTGGTCGAGCACAGCGCGTCCGAACTGCGCTCCGCCATGGGCGCCTTCGAGGACCGCGCGAAGATCACCGGCACCTCCTGGGGTGTCGATCCGGCCACCAACCAGATAGCCGTGCAGGCCGACTCCACCGTGTCCGACGCCGAGTACGCGAAGCTGAAGCGCGTCGCGGCGAGCCTCGACGGCGCGGCCCGGGTGGAACGGATAGCCGGGACGTTCCAGAAGGAGGTCCTGGGCGGCGACGCCATCTACGGCGGCGGCTACCGCTGCTCCGCGGCGTTCAACGTGACCAAGAACAACGCCCGCTACTTCGTCACCGCGGGCCACTGCACCAACGCGGGCGCCTCCTGGTCCGCCACCAGCGGCGGCGCGCAGATCGGCACCCGTGAGGGCACCAGCTTCCCGACCAACGACTACGGGATCGTCCGCTACACCGACGGCTCCTCCCCCGCGGGCACCGTGAACCTCTACAACGGCAGCACCCGGGACATCACCAGCGCCGCCAACGCGGTCGTCGGCCAGGCCATCCAGAAGAGCGGCTCCACCACCCAGGTCACCAGCGGCACCGTGACCGCCGTCAACGTGACCGTCAACTACAGCGACGGCCCCGTCTACAACATGGTCCGCACCACCGCCTGCTCCGCGGGCGGTGACAGCGGCGGCGCCCACTTCTCGGGCAGCGTCGCGTACGGCATCCACTCGGGCAGCGCGGGCTGCTCCGGCAGCAACGGCTCGGCGATCCACCAGCCGGTCACCGAGGCGCTCAGCGCGTACGGCGTGAGCGTCTACTGAGGCACCGGTAGCACGACGGCACGCACAGGGCCGCCGCCGGGATCCCGGCGGCGGCCCTCACTGCGGCACGGAGCCACCGGCCCCGCGCTCAGCCCAGTTCGTGCATCCAGCCGTGCGGGTCCGGGGCCTGCCCCGTCTGCACGTCGACCAGCGCCTTGCGCAGCCGCGCCGTGATCGGCCCCATCGACCCGTCGGCGACCGTCCACTCGGCCGTCCTCGACTTCGCGTGTCCCACCGGCGTGATGACCGCGGCCGTGCCGCACGCGAAGGTCTCGGAGATCGAGCCGTCCTCACAGCCGGCCTGCCACTCCTCCGTGGAGATCCGCACCTCGCCGGTCCGGTAGCCGAGGTCGGCGGCGATGGTCAGCAGCGAGTCGCGGGTGATGCCGGGCAGCAGCGTGCCGGTCAGCTCGGGCGTGACCACCTCCGCCCCGGGGCCCTCGCCCCGCACGAAGTACAGGTTCATCCCGCCCATCTCCTCGATCCACCGGCGCTCCACCGCGTCCAGCCACACCACCTGGTCGCAGCCCTGCTGCACGGCCTGGAGCGTGGCGGCCATGGCACCCGCGTAGTTGCCCGCGCACTTGGCCTCGCCGGTACCGCCGGGCGCGGCACGCACGTACTCCTCGGTGAGCCACACCGACACCGGCTTGATGCCGCCGCTGAAGTACGCGCCCGCGGGCGAGGCCAGCACCATGAACAGGTACTCGTGCGCGGGTGAGTTCACGCCGAGGCCGACCTCGGTGGCGAACATGAACGGGCGCAGGTACAGCGACTCCTCGCCGGTGCCCGGCACCCACGCCTTGTCCTGGCGCACCAGCACGTCGATGGCCTCCACGAAGGTCCGGGTGGGCAGTTCCGGCATCGCCATCCGGCGCGCGGAGAGCTGGAAGCGGCGGGCGTTGGCGTCCGGCCGGAACGTGCGGACGCTGCCGTCGGGCTGCCGGTACGCCTTCAGCCCCTCGAAGATGGACTGCCCGTAGTGCAGCGCCATCGTCGCCGGGTCGAGGGTCAGCGGGGCGTACGGCTGGAGCTGCGCGTCGTGCCAGCCGCGGCCTTCGGTCCACTTGATGGTGACCATGTGGTCGGTGAAGTGCTTGCCGAAGCCGGGGTTGGTCAGGATCGCCTCGCGCTCCGCGTCGGACAGCGGGTGCGCGGACGGCTTGAGCTCGATCGAGGTCATGAGATTCGTGTCCTTCACCGTTCGGTGTGTGGCGGACCGCGTCCCGTGCCGGGGTCCTCGCACCCGAAGGTACTAGGACGTCCGAGCATTACCGCGTGCCGCAGCCCGCCGTCGATTATGACGTGGGCGTGGGCAGCGGCAAGCGTGGTGGTGGTGCGCGGTCCGAAGGTCATCGTCGCACCGACCCCGCCGGAAGGGCAGGGCCGGTCGGCCGTACGGACAAACCTGACGGCCGGGCCGGCCGCAGCGAGCGTGTGTGGTCCCGGCGGTCAGCCGGATACTCGGGTGGCGAGCGCGTCGCCGATCTCGTCCGTGGTGCGGTGAGCGTCGCCCCGCGCGGCGAGATCCGCCTCGACGGCCTCTTCGACGCGGGCGGCCTGCGCGGCGTAGCCGAGGTGGCGCAGCAGCAGGGCGACCGACAGGACCGTGGCCGTCGGGTCGGCCTTGCCGGTGCCGGCGATGTCCGGCGCGGAGCCGTGGACCGGCTCGAACATCGACGGGAAGGCGCCGGTCGGGTTGATGTTCCCGGAGGCGGCGAGACCGATGCCGCCGCTGATGGCGGCGGCGAGGTCGGTGAGGATGTCGCCGAAGAGGTTGTCGGTGACGATCACGTCGAACCGCTCGGGCTGGGTGGTGAGGAAGATCGTCGCGGCGTCGACGTGCAGATAGTCCGTGGTGACGTCGGGATACTCGGCGCCGACGCGATCGAAGGTGCTCTTCCACAGGTGGCCGGCGTAGACGAGCACGTTGTTCTTGTGCACGAGCGTCAGCTTCCGGCGCGGGCGGGCCTGGGCGCGCTCGTAGGCGTCCCGGACCACGCGCTCCACGCCGTACGCGGTGTTGACGCTCACCTCGGTGGCGACCTCGGCCGGGGTGCCGGTGCGCAGGCTGCCGCCGTTGCCGGTGTACGGACCCTCGGTGCCCTCGCGGACGACGACGAAGTCGATGGCGGGGCGGCCGGCGAGCGGGGTGCCGGTGCCGGGGAAGAGCTTCGACGGGCGCAGGTTCACGTAGTGGTCGAAGGCGAAGCGCAGCTTCAGCAGCAGACCGCGCTCCAGCACGCCGGACGGCACCGAGGGGTCGCCGATGGCGCCGAGCAGGAGGGCGTCGTAGTCCGCGAGGGCCGCCAGCTCCGCGTCCGGCAGGGTCTCGCCGGTGGCGTGCCAGCGGCGGGCGCCCAGGTCGTAGCTCTCGGTCTCCAGCTTCACGTCCTGCGGCAGAACGGCGGAGAGCACTTTCAGGCCCTGGGCCACGACTTCGGGGCCGATGCCGTCGCCGGGAATGGACGCGAGACGAATGCTGCGAGACATGAGGGGGAGCCTACGCGGTACGTCTTGCGTGATGACACCGCCGTCCGGGATGTGGACGCATCGGCTTCGGCATCCCCCCACTGCTCGCCCGCAGCATGAGCAGGGCCGAACAGCACGCATACCTGCGGCCCGCGCCGTCACCCGGCGCATCGGCGCCCTGCCCGGCGGCCCGCCGCGTCCGCCGACGACGGCACGCGGATCGGCCGTTTCGAGCTGGCACGGGGCCGCTGAGCGGGCTCAGTGGCCGGTCGAGCCGCCGTTGTCGCGGCGGTCGAACGCCCGCTGCAGCGCGGCGGCGGCGTTCTTCCGGACGATCGCGGAGTCCCGGTTCTGCCGGGTGCGGGCGGAGTGGCGGGTGCGGCGGACCGTGGTGGTGGCAGCCATGGGGCAGCTCCTGAAGGGGCGCAGGGAAGACGTGGGGACGCCGCCGGGGCGGGAGCGGCGCCGCAGGGGTGTCCTGCGCGGAGGCGCCAGCCTCGACCACCGTCGCCGTTCGGCGAATGTTCGGCTCTATAAAAGTAGGACGTCAAAGCGTTCTTGTCCCGCCATTTACTCGGGCTTCCTACTATCTGAGACGGCACCCTCCCCGACCTGCGATGATGCCGGGGAATCCAGGGTGTCCAGCAGCCCCGCGAGCTGGCCGGGCGAGGTGATGCGGCGCACACCCGCGAGCGGCTGCGCGCCCGTACCCGCGCGGTCCAGCCAGATCCCCGTCAGCCCCGCCGCGTCCGCGCCCGCCGCGTCGGTGTCCGGCCGGTCGCCGACGTAGGCGACGCGCTCCGGCGGCAGTCCGAGGGCGGCGCAGGCGGCGTGGAAGGCGCCGGGGGCCGGCTTGGCGACGCCGAGTTCCTCGGAGCACACCAGCGCCTCGAAACGGTGGTGCACGCCGATGGCGCGGAGCTTCTCCTCCTGGTGGGGGGCGCTGTTGTTGGACAGCAGGCCGTGCCGGCGGTGCGGGGTGAGGGCGTCGAGCGCCGGTACGACGTCGGGGAAGAGACGCCAGTGCCGCCGGTACGCGGCCAGGTAGCCGGCCATCCAGACGTCGGCCTCGGCGTCGGTCAGCGGCCTGCCCTCGAGCACCCGGGCGCGCTCGCGGCGCTGGGCCACGAAGGTGAACTCGCCGGCGAGATAGCGTTCCACGTACTCCTCGGAGACCTCGTGCCAGTGGGCCGCCGCGGCCTCGGGTGAGGGGTAGCGGCCCAGCAGGCCGCGCGCCGTCAGATACTCCAGCGCGGCGCGCCGCTCGGCACCCGAGTGGTCGAAGATCGTGTCGTCGATGTCCCAGACCACGGCGAGAATGCGCATGTCATCGACGGTAGCGCGGGAAGGGCGCGGGCGGCCTGCGGGACGGGCGTACGGGGAACGGGCGTACCGGGGCGCGGCGGCAGCCGGTCGTCGCCGCGGACGCGCGGGGCCGGCGCGCGCGGGACCGCGGCCCCGGTCCCGCGCGCACGGGACCGCCCCCGGCCGACGGGGGGGGCGACCGGGGGCGGTGTCGGTGGGGACCGCGCGGGCGGTCCTGCGGGCGCTCAGCCCATGTGGGGGTAGCGGTAGTCCGTGGGGGCGTCCATCGTCTCCTTGATGGAGCGCGGCGAGGACCAGCGCAGCAGGTTGAACTTCGAGCCCGCCTTGTCGTTGGTGCCGGAGGCCCGCGCCCCGCCGAAGGGCTGCTGGCCGACGATCGAGCCGGTGGGCCGGTCGTTGACGTAGAAGTTGCCGGCCGCGAAGCGCAGCCTGCGGGTCGCGTCGGCGATGACCGCGCGGTCCTGCGCGAGGATGGCGCCGGTCAGCGCGTACGCGGCGACGGACTCCATCTGGTCCAGCATCGCGTCGTAGGTGTCGTCCTCGTACACGTGCACGGCGAGGATCGGGCCGAAGTACTCCTCGGTGAAGACCTCGTTCTCCGGGTCCGAACAGACGACGACGGTGGGGCGGACGAACCAGCCGGCGGAATCGTCGTAGGTGCCGCCCGCGACGATCTCGCACGCCGGGTCGGCCCCGGCGCGGTCGATGGCGGCCTTGCTCTTGGCGAACGCCCGGTCGTCGATGACCGCGCCGATGAAGTTCGCCAGGTCGGTGACGTCGCCCATGGCCAGGCCCTCGACCTCGGTGACCAGCGCGTCCTTCAGACCGCCGTCCCACAGCGAGCGGGGGACGTAGGCACGGGAGGCGGCCGAGCACTTCTGGCCCTGGTACTCGAAGGCGCCGCGGGTCATGGCGGTCTTCAGCTTCGCCGGGTCCGCGGTCGGGTGGGCGACGATGAAGTCCTTGCCGCCGGTCTCGCCGACGATCCGCGGGTACGAGCGGTAGCCGGCCAGGTTGCGGCCGACCTCGCCCCACAGGTGCTGGAACGTGCGGGTCGAGCCGGTGAAGTGGATGCCGGCCAAGTCCGGGTGCGGCAGCGCGACCTCGGAGACCTCCTTGCCGTCACCGGTGAGGAGGTTGATGACGCCGGCCGGCATCCCGGCCTCCTCCAGCAGCCGCATGAGCAGCACGGCGGAGTGCGTCTGGGTCGGCGACGGCTTCCAGATCACGACGTTGCCCATGAGGGCGGGCGCGGTCGGCAGGTTGCCGGCGATCGCGGTGAAGTTGAAGGGCGTGATCGCGTAGACGAAGCCCTCCAGCGGACGGTGGTCGAGCCGGTTCCAGACGCCGGGCGGCTGGACGGGCGGCTGCTCGTCCATGATCTGGCGGGCGAAGTGGACGTTGAAGCGCCAGAAGTCCACCAGCTCGCAGGGCGCGTCGATCTCCGCCTGCTGCGCGGTCTTGGACTGGCCGAGCATGGTGGACGCGGCGATCGTCTCCCGCCACGGGCCGGCGAGCAGGTCGGCGGCCTTGAGCAGGATCGCGGCGCGGTCGTCGAAGGACAGCGCACGCCAGCCGGGGGCGGCGGCCAGGGCGGCGTCGATCGCGTCCTGCGCGTCGGCGCGGGTGGCGGTGCCGTACGTGCCGAGGACCGCCTTGTGGTTGTGCGGCTGCACGACGTCGACGCGCGCGCCGCCGCCCATGCGGGGTACGCCACCGATGGTCATCGGCAGCTCCATGGGGCTCTCGGCCAGCTCCTTGAGCCTGGCCTCCAGCCGCGCACGCTCCGGTGTGCCGGGGGCGTAGGTGTGCACCGGCTCGTTGTACGGGGCGGGGACCTGGGTCACAGCGTCCATGGTTGCCGTTCTCCTTCGAAGTGCGGAGTCTTGCGGGGGCTCGCGGGGGTGGTCAGCGGCGGCCGGCCAGGGCGCGCAGGAAGAAGGCGGTGTTCGCCGGGCGCTCGGCGAGCCTGCGCATGAAGTAGCCGTACCAGTCGGTGCCGTAGGGCGTGTAGACGCGCACGCGGTGGCCCTCGGCCACCAGCCGGAGCTGCTCCTGCGGGCGGATGCCGTAGAGCATCTGGAACTCGTATTCGCCGGGCTTGCGGCCGTGGCGGCGGGCCAGCTCCCTGCTGATCTCGATCATCCGGGGGTCGTGCGTGCCGACCATGGGGTAGCCGCACCCGGTCATGAGGATTTTCAGGCAGCGGACGTACGCCCGGTCCACCTCCTGCCGGTCCTGGAAGGCGACGACGGCCGGCTCCTTGTACGCCCCCTTCACCAACCGTACCCGGGAGCCCTCGCCGGCGAGGTCACGGCAGTCCTCCTCGGTGCGGAAGAGGTACGACTGCAGCACGGCGCCGGTCTGCGGGAAACGCTCGCGCAGGGTGCGCAGGACGGCGAGGGTGGAATCGACGGTGGTGTGGTCCTCCATGTCGAGGGTGACCGTGGTGCCGGCCGCGGCGGCGGCTTCGACCACCGGGGTGACGTGGGCGAGCGCGAGGTCGTGGCCACCGGGCAGCGCCTGCCCGAAGGCGGAGAGCTTCACCGACATCTCGGCGCGGGCGGCGAGCCCCTCTTCCGTCAGCGCCTCGGTCAGCCGGAGGTAGGCGTCGCGGGCACGCAGCGCCTCGCGGGGGTCGGTGACATCCTCGCCGAGGTGGTCGAGGGTGACCTCCAGACCGCGGGCGGTCAGGTCGCGGACGGCGGCGACGGCGTCGGCCAGTTCCTCACCGGCGACGAAACGCGCGACGACCTGGCGGCTGACCGGCGCGGCCGAGACGACGCGGCGGATTCCGTCGCTGCGCGCGGCGGCGAGAAGCACGGGACCCAGCACGGGGCACCTCCACGGTCGGGGCGCAGGTAGCACTTCCGTGAAAGGTAAGGATTGCTTCGATACTGGGCCATCGACACCTGTCACGCATCCGAGAGCCCGCCCTCATACAGATGTATGAGAAGCTGCGGTCATGCGCGGCGACTACCAGCAGTTGGTGGACGAGGTCTCGGCGGCACTCGGCGCCCCCGCCACCCTGGAGGACCGGGACTTCGGGCTGATCGCCTTCGGCGTTCACGACACCGGCGACGGCTCCCCGGGCGGCGTCTCCTCACTCCTGGACCCGGTCCGGACGAAGTCCATCCTGCACCGGCGCTCCACGGCGGCGGTGCGGGCGTGGTTCGAGGCGTACGGGATCGCCCGCGCGACCGGGCCGATGCGGATCCCGCCGGATCCGTCCGCGGGGGTGCTCACCGGACGGATCTGCCTGCCCGCCCGGCACGACGGGGTGGTGCAGGGGTACGTCTGGCTGCTCGACGACGGGCACCTGGCGGACGTCGAGCTGGGCGGGCCCGGCCGGGCACCGGACCCGCGGATCGCGCAGGCAATGCGGACGGCGGCGCGGATCGGCGCGCTGCTGGCGGCGGAGACCCGGGCGGGGGCGGCGGCGGGGGCGCTGCTGCACGACGTGCTGGCGGGGCCTGCCGCGGGACGGGACGCGGCGCTGGCGGAGCTGCGGGACACGCTGCCGGGCGGTGCGGCGGGGCCGGTGGCGGCGGTGGCGGTGCTGCCCTGGCGGCCGGCGGACCCGGCGGCACCGGGTGCGGGACTGCCGCGGACGGCGGCGACGACGGTGCTGCGGGTGCGCGGCGCCGGCGGCGGGTGGGACGCGGCGGGGACGAAGGCCGGGCCGGCCCCGGGGGCCGGGGGCCGGCCGGGGGCGGCGGGCGGGACCGGCGGGGAGGCGGTGCCGGTACGGGCGCTGGCGGCGCTGGTGCTCCTGCCGTCCGCGGGCGCTCTGGAGCCGGCGGTGACGGCGGCGGAACGGCTGCTGGACACGGCGGGGGACAGGGCCCGGGGAGTGGCGCGGCGGGACGCGGCGAGCACGTTCGGGACGAGTGCGGGCGGGGCAGGCGCGGGCGCGCGGGGTGAGGCGCCGGCGCAGGAACGGCGTGGAGCGCCCGCCCGGGCGCGTACCCGCCCCGGCGCGACCGCCGCCGAGGACGCCGCACCGGATGCCGTCGCCGGCGTCGGCGACGGGCGCGCGGATCTCGCCGGGCTGCCCGGCACCTGGCGCGAGGCGCTGGCAGCCGCCCGGGCGGCGTGGGCCGAGCCCCGCCTCGGGCCGGTGGCGCGGTGGCCGGGGATCGGCCCGTACCGGCTGCTCACGCATCTTCCCGGCGGCGTCGACCCGGTGGTCGGCCGGCTGCTGGAGCCGGCCCACGCCGAACTGGCCCGCACCGCCGAGGTCTACCTCGACCACGCCGGCCAGGCCGCGCGCACCGCCGCCGCACTGGGCATCCACCGGCAGACGCTGTACTACCGGCTGTCGCGGGTCGAGGAGCTGACCGGCCTCGACCTCACCGCGGGCGAGGACCGGCTGCTGCTCCACATGGCCCTGAAGTCCGCCCGCCTCTGACGACGCCCCGGGCCGGGCGCCGCACACGCCCCCGCCCGCGGCCGGGTACGCGCCCGGCCCGCCGTCGGGCGGGCCGGGCGCCCCCCGATGGCGTCGCGGGCGCCCGCGACCGCGCCGTCCGCGGGCGGGCACCGGCGGCGCCGGGGCCCCGGCCCGCCACGGGGGTGGAGCGGGCCGGAGGTCCGGGGCTCAGCCCAGGTGGGCCGCCGGTGCGGCCGTCGCGGCGCCGGCGCGGTCGGGGCGCGGGGTGTTCATCAGCACCGCGACCGTCGCCGCGACCGCGAGCAGGATGACCGACGCGACCGTGTACGCGGAGGTGAAGCCCTCGACCAGGCCCGCCTTGACCACCTCCGGCACCGGACCGCCCGCGGCCCGCCGCTCCTGAAGCGCTCCGGCGTCCGGCACGCGCGCGGCGATGTAGTCGGCGGTGGCGCTGGTGGCCACGGTGTTGAGCAGCGCGGTGCCGATCGAGCCGCCGATCTGCTGCGAGGTGTTGACCGTCGCCGAGGCGATGCCGGCCTCCTCCTCGCGGACGCCGTGGGTGGCGTAGTTGATGGCCGGGGCCATCACCAGGCCCATTCCGACGCCCACGACCAGCTCCGCCGGCAGCACGCCGGCCGCGTACGAGGAGTCGACGTCCAGCGTCGCCAGCCACCCGGTGCCCGCCGCGGCGCACAGCAGCCCGGGGACGACCAGCGCCCGCGGCGGCAGCTTGGGCAGCAGCCGGCCGGCGAGCCCGCCGGCACCGGCCAGCACCCCGGCGGCCAGCGGCAGGAACGCCACCCCGGTCTTCAGCGCCGAGTACCCCATGACGACCTGCATGTAGTACGTGAGGAAGAGGAACATGGCGAACATCCCGACCGTGGCCAGCGCGATGCTCACGAACGCGCTCCCCCGGGCCCGGCTCTGCAGCACCCGCAGCGGCAGCAGCGGCGCCGCGGCGCCGCGCTCGTGCAGCACGAAACCGGTCAGCAGCGCGACGCCGAGGAAGAGCAGGCCGAGCACGAGCACCGAGTCCCAGCCCTCGGACTCCGCCTCGCTGCAGCCGTAGACGACGGCGACCAGACCGGTCACCGCGAGCAGCGCGCCCGGCAAGTCGATCTTCTGCCGCACCTGCGGGCGGGTCTCGGCGGGCAGTACCCACCAGCCGACCGCGGCCAGCGCCGCGATGGGCACGTTCACGTACAGGCACCAGCGCCAGTCCAGGTACTCGGTCAGCGCGCCGCCGGTGACCAGGCCGATCGCGCCGCCGCCGGCGGCGATCGCGCCGAAGATCCCGAACGCGCGGGCCCGTTCACGCTGCTCGGTGAAGCTCGTGGTGAGCAGCGACAGTGCCGCCGGCGCGAGCAGCGCGGCGAACGCCCCCTGCGCGGCCCGCGCACCCAGCAGGGCACCGAATCCGGGTGCCGCGCCACCGAGCGCGGAGGCGGCGGCGAAGCCGACGAGCCCGGTCAGGAAGGCCCGGCGGCGGCCGGTGTAGTCGGCGATCCGGCCGCCGAGGAGCAGCAGGCCGCCGAAGGCCAGGGTGTACGCGGTGATCACCCACTGCCGGTCTCCGTCGGAGATGTCCAGGTCCGCCTGGGCCGAGGGCAGGGCGATGTTCACGATCGTGACATCCAGAACGATCATGAGCTGCGCCAGCCCGATGAAGGCGAGGGCGATCCAGCGCCGCGGGTCGGCACCCGCGGGTGCGGCATCTTTTGTAGTGTCCATGCCACTACCTTTCTCGTGCGTGCTTCAGGGTTCGCGTGGCCGCGGGGTTGCGGGCGGGTACGGGGCTACCGGGCGGCGCCGCCGACGATGCGGTCCGTGGCCCGGACGAAACGGTCGGCGGTGACGACGGGACCGGGCAGCCCGGTGCCACGGGCACGGGCGGCCTCGGGACGCAGCCCGTCGAGATACAGCTCCAGATGGCGGTGGGCCAGCGCCTCGTCCTCGGGCAGGCCGCCGCCGGGCAGCCGCAGCGTCAGCCGCATCACCATGAACGGCACGTCGCCGAGGACGACGTCGTCACGGAGCTGGCCGGCCTGCTGGGCCCGGACGATCAGCTCCTGCACCGGGCGAAGCGTCCGCGCCCGCAGCCCGGCCAGCTCCTCGTCGATCCGGATGCGGCCGGAGAGTGCCGGGAGCACCGCGCCGATGCGCAGGCGAAGTGCCGTGTGCGCGAACCGGCGCAGCGCCTCGAACGGCTCCTCCCCGCCGGTCAGCGCCTCCTCCGCCGCGCCGCGCAGCTCGGTGAGCGTGGCGGCGGCGACACCGCGGATCAGCGCCTCGCGGCTGGGGAAGTTGCGGTAGAGGGTCGCGATGCCGACGCCGGCCCGGCGGGCGACCTCCTCCAGCGGGGTGTCGGGGCCCTCGCCCACGAAGACCTCACTCGCCGCCTTCAGGATCAGCCCGCGGTTCCGCCTCGCGTCCGCACGCATCGGGGTCCGCATGTCGACTCCTCAACCGAAGGGAAACTCTCCACTTACTCGCACCGTAGGAGGGAGGCGGAGAGATTTCATCCGTCCGGGCGGAAGTGAGAGGGGATCGCGCGAAGATCCTCCGCATCGCCGTGCACGCACCCTCCCGGGAACGCGAAACGGGTCCGGGAGGGCGGCATCGCTGCCGCCCTCCCGGACCCGCTACCGGGGGTCTTTCCCGGTTCCGCTATTCGGTGAGGTTCACCGCGCGCGCCGACGCCGCGCCGATCTCGCCGGCGATCTCCTGTACGACGGCCGGCGGGATCGTGTCGTCCACCGTCAGCGCGACCAGCGCCTCACCGCCGGCCTTGGCCCGCGCCACCTGCATCCCGGCGATGTTGATGCCGGCCTCGCCCAGGATCCGGCCCATGGTGCCGACGACCCCGGGGCGGTCGCCGTAGCTGAAGAACGCCATGTGGTCGGCGAGCGCCAGGTCGACGTCGTGGTCGCCGACCGCGACGATCTTCTGCTGGTGCTTCGGCCCGGAGAGCGTGCCCGAGACCGACACCTCCTCGCCGCTGGCCAGCGTGCCGCGCACCGTCACCACGTTGCGGTGGGCGTTCGACTCCGAGCTGGTGGTCAGCCGCACCTCGACGCCGCGCTCCTGCGCGAACAGCGGTGCGTTCACGTAGCTCACGGTCTCGGCGACGATGTCCTCGAAGACGCCCTTGAGCGCGGACAGCTCCAGCACCTTCACGTCGTGCTGCGTGATCTCGCCGCACACCTCCACGTCGAGGCGGACCGCGACCTCCCCGGCCAGCGCCGTGAAGATCCGGCCGAGCTTCTCCGCCAGCGGCAGCCCGGGGCGTACGTCCTCGGCGATGACGCCGCCCTGGACGTTGACCGCGTCCGGCACCAGCTCGCCGGCCAGCGCCAGCCGCACCGAGCGGGCCACCGAGATGCCCGCCTTCTCCTGTGCCTCGCCGGTGGAGGCGCCCAGGTGCGGGGTGGCGACGACGCTGTCGAACTGGAACAGCGGCGAGTCCGTACACGGCTCGGTGGCGTAGACGTCGAGACCCGCGCCCGCGACCCGGCCCTCCTTCAGCGCGGCGGTCAGCGCCTCCTCGTCGACGATGCCGCCGCGGGCGGCGTTGACGATCCGGACGGACGGCTTGACCTTGTGCAGCGCCTCGTCGCCGATCAGGCCCAGGGTCTCGGGGGTCTTGGGCAGGTGCACGGTGATGAAGTCGGAGGTCTCCAGCAGCTCGTCGAGCGAGACGAGCTTGACGCCCATCTGCGCCGCGCGTGCGGCCTGCACATACGGGTCGTACGCCACGACGCGCATACCGAACGCGGCCATGCGCTGCGCGACGAGCACGCCGATCCGGCCGAGGCCGACGACGCCGAGCACCTTCTCGTTCAGCTCGACGCCGGTGTACTTCGAGCGCTTCCACTCGCCGGCCTTGAGCGCGGCGTTGGCCTGCGGGATGTTGCGCGCGCTGGCGATGATCAGGCCGCAGGCCAGCTCGGCGGCGGTGACGATGTTGGAGGTCGGCGCGTTGACGACCATCACGCCGGCCTTGGTGGCGGCCGGTACGTCCACGTTGTCGAGGCCGACGCCCGCGCGGGCGACCACCTTCAGCCGGCGCGCGGCGGCCACGGCCTCCGCGTCGACCTTGGTGGCGCTGCGGATCAGGATCGCGTCCACATCGGCGATGGCCGCGAGCAGCTCGGTCCGGTCGGCGCCGTTGCAGTGGCGGATGTCGAAGTCGGGACCGAGGGCGTCGACGGTGGCCGGCGAGAGCTCCTCGGCGATCAGTACGGCCGGCTTCCCGGGGGTGGCGCCGGATGCTGGGGCAGTGCTCACGTGGTCCTCACTGGAATTCCTGTGCGGGACGGCCGTCCCGACGGCCGCAGGTGGAGGGGTGCAGCGCCGGTCCTCCGGACTGACGCGTGCTGCCGCGTTTGAAGGACACACGACGCTGTGAGCCTGAAGCGCGATGTACGAAGAGTGTAGTGGCGTCGGGCGGTGGCCGGGCGCGCCTTCGCCCCGCCACCGCCCGAACGAGCGACCGGGTCCGCTCAGTCCTTGTCGTCGACCCAGCTCATGAGCTTCCGCAGCTCCTTGCCGGTCGTCTCGATGAGGTGGTCGCCGTCCTGCTTCTTGTACTCGTTGTAGCGCGGGAGGCCGTTGTGGTACTCGGCCATCCAGTCCTTGGCGAACGAGCCGTCCTGGATCTCGCCGAGGATCTTCTTCATCTCGGCCTTGGTGCCGTCGTTGATGATCCGCGGGCCGGAGACGTAGTCGCCCCACTCGGCGGTCTCGGAGACCGACCAGCGCATCTTCTCCAGGCCGCCCTCGTACATGAGGTCCACGATGAGCTTCAGCTCGTGCAGGCACTCGAAGTACGCGATCTCCGGCTGGTAGCCCGCCTCGACCAGGGTCTCGAAGCCGGCCTTGACCAGCGCCGAGGTGCCGCCGCAGAGCACGGCCTGCTCGCCGAAGAGGTCGGTCTCGGTCTCCTCGGTGAAGGTGGTCTTGATGACGCCCGCCCGGGTGCCGCCGATGGCCTTGGCGTACGACAGCGCCAGCGCGAAGCCGCCGCCGGTGGAGTCCTGCTCGACGGCCGCGATGCACGGCACGCCGCGGCCCTCCTCGAACTGGCGGCGGACCAGGTGGCCCGGGCCCTTCGGGGCGACCATGCAGACGTCGACGTCGGCCGGCGGCTTGACGAAGCCGTAGCGGATGTTGAGGCCGTGGCCGAAGAACAGCGCGTCGCCGCTCTTGAGGTTGTCCTTCACGGACTCCTCGTAGACCTTGCCCTGGAGCGGGTCCGGCACCAGCATCATGATCACGTCGGCCTCGGCGGCGGCCTCCGCGGGGGTGACGACGCGCAGGCCCTGCTCCTCGGCCTTCGCCCGGGACTTCGAGCCCTCGTGCAGGCCGACGCGGACGTCCACGCCGGAGTCGCGCAGCGACAGCGCGTGGGCGTGGCCCTGGCTGCCGTAGCCGAGGACCGCCACCTTGCGGCCCTGGATGATGGACAGGTCGGCGTCGTCGTCGTAGAACAGCTCGGCCACGGTTGCGATCTCCTTGAGTCTTGCGGATGGGCCCACCGTACGTCGGGCGCGGCGGGGGGTCGTCGGGGTTCGGGGCCCGGGGGCCTCCCCCCGGAAATCTTCCTCCACTGCAACCACACGGAGTGCGGCAGGGAGACGGGCGGCGGGGCACCGCGGTCGCGGCGCCCCGCCGGTGTTACGCGCTTCTGTCCAGGGCGCGCAGTGAGCGGTCCGTGATGGAGCGGGCGCCGCGGCCGATGGCGATCGTGCCGGACTGGACCAGCTCCTTGATGCCGTACGGCTCCAGCATCTTCAGCATCGCCTCCAGCTTCTCGCCGCTGCCGGTGGCCTCGATCGTGACCGCCTCCGGGGAGACGTCGACGGTCTTGGCGCGGAAGAGCTGGACGATCTCGACCACCTGGGAGCGCGTCTCGTTGTCGGCGCGCACCTTCACCAGGACGAGCTCGCGCTGCACCGCGGCGCCCGGCTCCAGCTCGACGATCTTCAGCACGTTGACGAGCTTGTTGAGCTGCTTGGTGACCTGCTCCAGCGGCTGGTCCTCGACGTTCACCACGATCGTCATCCGGGAGATGTCCGGGTGCTCGGTGGTGCCGACGGCGAGGGAGTCGATGTTGAAGCCGCGGCGGAAGAACATCGCGGAGATCCTGGCCAGGATGCCCGGCTTGTTCTCCACCAGGACCGAGAGCGTGTGCTTGGACATGTCTTCGTCTCTCTCTTCGCTGCCCGGCCTCAGTCGTCTTCGCCGTCGCCGAAGTCCGGGCGGACGTCGCGCGCGGCCATGATCTCGTCGTTGGAGGTGCCGGCCGCGACCATCGGCCAGACCATCGCGTCCTGGTGGACGATGAAGTCCACGACGACGGGGCGGTCGTTGATGGCGTTGGCCTTCTCGATGACGGCGTCGAGCTGCTCGGGGTCGTCGCAGCGGAGGCCGACGCAGCCCATGGCCTCGGCGAGCTTGACGAAGTCCGGGCAGCGGGTGCCGGAGGCCTGGCGGGCCAGCTCCTCGGGACCGCCGGCGCTCTCCGCGGCTCCGCCGCCGTTGCCGGCTCCGTTGCCGTGGGGGCCGGAGTGCAGCACGGTGTTGGAGTAGCGCCGGTTGTAGAAGAGGGTCTGCCACTGGCGGACCATGCCCAGCGCGCCGTTGTTGATGATCGCGACCTTGATCGGGATGCCGTTCAGCGCGCAGGTGACCAGCTCCTGGTTGGTCATCTGGAAGCAGCCGTCGCCGTCGATGGCCCAGACCGTCGCCTCCGGCGCGCCGGCCTTGGCCCCCATGGCGGCCGGGACGGCGTAGCCCATGGTCCCGGCGCCGCCGGAGTTGAGCCAGGTGCGGGGCTTGTCGTAGTCGATGAAGTGCGCCGCCCACATCTGGTGCTGCCCGACGCCCGCGGTGTAGACCGTGTTCTCCGGGGCCAGCTCGCCGATGCGCTGGATCACCTGCTGCGGCGAGAGCGTGCCGTCGGAGGGCAGGTCGTAGCCGAGGGGGTATGTCTCGCGCCAGCGGTTGAGCTGCTGCCACCACTCCGCGTACCGGGCCGTGCCGGCCGCGGTGCTCCCGCCCTGCCGGCCGATCTGCTCCTGCTCGCCCTGCACCGCCACGATCAGGTCGGCGATGACCTCGCGGGCGTCGCCGACGATCGGCACGTCCGCCTCGCGGTTCTTGCCGATCTCCGCGGGGTCGATGTCGGCGTGCACGATCTTGGCGTGCGGCGCGAACGTGTCCAGCTTGCCGGTGACCCGGTCGTCGAACCGGGCGCCGAGCGCCACGATCAGGTCGGACTTCTGCAGCGAGGTGACCGCGGCCACCGTGCCGTGCATGCCGGGCATGCCCAGGTGCTGCGGGTGGGTGTCGGGGAAGGCGCCGAGGCCCATCAGGGTGGTGACGACCGGGGCGCCGGTCAGCTCCGCGAGCACCTTCAGCTCGGCGGTGGCGCGGGCCTTGAGCACCCCGCCGCCGACGTAGAGCACCGGGCGGCGGGCGGCGCCGACGAGCCGGGCGGCCTCGCGGATCTGCTTGGCGTGCGGCTTGGTCACGGGGCGGTAGCCGGGCAGCTCGTGCCGCGGCGGCCAGGAGAAGACCGTGGGCGACTGCAGCGTGTCCTTGGCGATGTCGACGAGCACCGGGCCGGGGCGGCCGGTGGAGGCGATGTGGAATGCCTCGGAGATCACCCGCGGGATGTCCGCGGGATCCGTGACCAGGAAGTTGTGCTTCGTGATCGGCATGGTGATGCCGCAGATGTCCGCCTCCTGGAAGGCGTCCGTGCCGATCGACTTGACCACCACCTGGCCGGTGATCGCCACCAGCGGCACGGAGTCCATGTGCGCGTCGGCGATCGGCGTGACGAGGTTGGTCGCCCCCGGTCCCGAGGTGGCCATGCAGACGCCCACCTTGCCGGTGGCCTGCGCGTACCCGGTGGCGGCGTGCCCCGCGCCCTGCTCGTGGCGGACGAGGACGTGCCGGACCTTGGTGGAGTCCATCAGCGGGTCGTACGCGGGGAGGATGGTCCCGCCCGGAATGCCGAACACCGTGTCCGCACCCACGGCCTCCAGGGCGAGGATGAGGGACTGCGCGCCCGTCACGGTCTTGTCTGCCGGTGCGTGACCCGGGACGCGGGACTGTCCCCCGCTGCGGGCCCGCGGCGGCTGCGGGTGGGGCTCACTCCGGGGGGGAGCCTGCTCGGTCATCGGTTTCTCTTCTCGTCTTCGATCGGTGCGAGGGTTGGGGGTGGAGCAGCAGGTTCGAGCAACAAAAAACCCCTCGTGCCTGATGGCAAGCGAGGGGAGCGCGTCGGCGCGGTCCGGGGTCGGAATCCGCTTCAGCCGACGCGCTGTCCAAGTACGAGAATTCGGGTGCGCATGGACCAGACCTTGCCCCCGGCGCGCCCGGGGTGTCAAGTTCGTGGGACCCGGGTCTCACTATGTGAGCGCAATGGCCGAAGCGTCCTCCTCCGGCAGCGCGAACGCTCCCAGGGCCAGCGCGTCTCGTACTCGTTCCTCCTCGAGTGGTTCGCAGTAGGCCATGCCCTGCGCGTGCCGGCAGCCCAGCGCGCGCAGTACCTCGGCCTGCTCGGGCAGATCGACCCCCTCGGCCGTCGAGTCCAGGCCCAGCTCGCCGGCGATGCCGATCATCCCGGCCGCGATGGCGCGCAGCCGGGGCGACTCGGCCAGCCCGTCGACCAGGCCCCGGTCCAGCTTGAGCACGTCCACCGGCAGCCGGCGCAGCGCGGCGATGGCGGCGTGCCCGCTGCCGAAGCCGTCGAGCGCGATGCGCACGCCGAGGCGGCGCAGCGCCACCAGGCGCCGCTCCAGCTCGTCCATGCCGGCCCGGGCGTCGCTGTCCGCGACCTCGATGGTCAGCGCGCCCGGCGGCAGCCCGTGCCGCATCAGCAGGCCCTCCACCAGTTGCGGGGACATGCCCCGGTCGGTGAGCCGGGCGGCGGACATCCGCACGGTCACGGGGATGCCCATGCCCGCCTCGTACCGCGCGGCGGCCTGCTCGATGGCCGCTTCCAGCAGCCAGCGCGCCAGCTCCGCGGTACGGGCCCGGTCCTGCGCGCTGCCGCGCCCGCCGATGTCCGGCGGGCCCTGCATGAACTCGGCGGGCGTGTGCACGATGCCCTGCGCCGAGCGCCAGCGCGGCTGCGCCGAGAGCGCCGCGAGGCGCCCGCTCGACAGCTCCACCACCGGCTGGTGCACCAGCGTGAACTGGCCGTCGTCCAGCGCGGAGCGCAGCCGGTTCGCCATCTCTATGCGGCGGACCACCTCGGCCTGCATCTGCGGCGCGTACAGCTCGACGCGCGCCTTGCCGGCCTGCTTGGCGCGGTACATCGCCAGGTCGGCGTTGCGCATCAGCTCCGCGGGCGTGCTGCCGGGCTCGGCGAAGGCCACGCCGATGCTCGCCGCCACCCGCACCTCGACGCCGCCCGCGGTGTACGGCTCGGAGAGCCGCACCCGCAGCCGGTCGGCGACCTCGCGGGTGCGCCGCTCGCGCCCGGTGCGATCCGACCGGTTCTCGCCGGCCGCGCCGCCGACGAGCAGCACGGCGAACTCGTCGCCGCCGAGCCGGGCGGCCGAGTCCCCGGAGCGGATCGACTCCTGCAGCCGGCGCCCGGCCTGGATGAGCAGCTCGTCCCCGGCGGCGTGGCCGACGGTGTCGTTGACCGCCTTGAAGCCGTCGAGGTCGATGAAGAGCACGGCCGCGTTGGCGTCCCCGGCCCGCCGGCCGCCGAGAGCGTGGCCGACACGCTCGGTGAACAGCGCCCGGTTCGGCAGGTCGGTGAGCGTGTCGTGGGAGGCGTTGTGCTGCAGCTGCGCCTGGAGCCGGACACGCTCGGTGACATCCCGGGAGTTGAAGATCAGGCCGTTGTGGTGCCGGTTGACCGTCGACTCGACGTTGAGCCAGCCGTCCTCGCCGTACGCGCCGTCGCCGCCGCGCGCGCCCCCGCGGCGGCCTCTGCCGGCCCGGAAGCGGCACTCGATGCGGATCGAGCGCGCCCCGCCGGGCGGCGCCGACAAGAACCGGCGCACCTCGTGCAGCACCCGGCCCAGGTCGTCGGGGTGGATGAGCCCGGCCAGCTCGCAGCCGACCAGCTCCTCCGGGTCCGTGCCGTAGACCCCGAGGGCCGCGGGGCTGACGTAGCGCAGCACGCCGGACGGCGCCGCGATCATGATGACGTCGCTCGATCCCTGCACGAGCGAGCGGAAGTGGTTCTCCTTCTGGGCCAGTTCCTGGGTGAGGCTGATGTTGTCCAGCAGCATGATCGCCTGGCGGATGACCAGCGCCAGCACCACCGTGCAGGCGGTCATCAGCACCACGCGGTCCACGCTGCGGCCGTCCAGCAGGTTGTACAGGATCCCCAGCGTGCACACGCCGGCCGCGAGATACGGCGCGAGCGCGCCGATGTGCCCGGCGATGGGACGGGCGCGCTCCTTGGGGCCGCGCTCCTCGGCCTCCTCCGGCTCCTCGGCTCTGCCGACCCACGGGGCGTACGCGAGCAGGACCGAGCCGGCGAACCAGCCGGCGTCCAGCAACTGTCCCGAGCGGTACTGCTCCTGGAGCAGCGGCGAGGTGAACAGCGCGTCGCACAGGACGGTGAGCACCAGGGCGCCGATCGCCGTGTTGATCGCCGAGCGGCCCGCCGCGGTGCGCCGGAAGTGCAGCGCCAGCACCATGCTGACCAGCACGATGTCCAGCAGCGGGTAGGCGAGCGAGAGCGCCATCCGCGGCACCGACTCGTCGTCCCCCGCGGCGTGCGCCAGGGCGAGCGTCCAGGAGATGGTGAGCAGGGAGCCGCCGATGAGCCAGGTGTCCAGGCCCAGGCAGATCCAGCCCGCCCTGCTCACCGGCCGCCGGGCGAGCACCAGCAGCCCGATGACCGCCGGCGGCGCGAAGAGCAGGAAGAAGAAGTCCGCGACGGACGCCTCCGGCAGCGGGCGCCGGAGCACGACCTCGTACCAGCCCCAGATGCCGTTGCCGATGCCCGCCATGGCGGACGAGACGCCGAACATGAGCCAGGCCGGGCGAAAGCGGCCCTGGCGGATACGCGCGTAGTAGAGACACGAGAAGGCGGCCGCGAACGCCGCCGCGCTCAGCCCGAAGTCCCCCATGATCAGGGCGACCCGGGGAGAGCCCCAGCCCAGAGCCGCACCGGTGGCATACCCCGCGCAGAGCACCGCGAGGACCATCTGGGGTACGAACCCCGCGGGAAACGGCGGCCTGGGCACCGCCGCCCCGATCGACGCGGTCACCGCGCCCCCCGGCTGCCGGGAGCCGGTCGCGCCTGCGATCCCGCCGCGACGCCGGCTCTCAGGGCCGGGAGGCGCGCGGGACTGCCGCGCAGCCCGCGTACCGGAAAGGATTTCCACTTGCCGTGCATGTGCCCATCGCCCCCCTCGATATCGGTTGCGCCGCCGGCAGCGGGCCGGCCACGTTGACGTCGGGAGCAATCCCCGCTGCGGACGATACACCAGGTTCGTCACGCAGGGACATACTTCCTCTACGGAGCGTGACTAAAACCGAGAGTTGCGTCTCAACTACGTAGAGTGTTCGTGCGGTCGTCCGTCAGGCAACGGCGACCACGTGCTCCACCGGTTCACCGGCGGCGAACCGCCGCAACTGGGCGCGCAGCAGCCTCTCCGCACGCGGCCGGAACGCGGACGTGGGCCCGCCGGTGTGCGGGCTGATCAGCACGCCGGGGGCGTGCCACAGCGGATGGCCCGCCGGCAGCGGCTCGGGGTCCGTCACGTCGAGCGCGGCCCGCAGCCGGCCCGGCTCCACCTCGTCCAGCAGGGCCTTCGTGTCCACGACGGCACCTCGGGCGACGTTCACGAGCAGCGCGCCGTCCTTCATCCGGGCCAGGAACCCCGCGTCGACCAGGCCGCGGGTGGCGTCCGTCAGCGGGGTTGTCACGATCACCACATCGGCGGCGGGCAGGAACTCGCGCACGTCGTCCAGGGCATGCACGGGGCCGCGCGGTGTGGTGCGAGGGGAGCGCGCGATGCGTACGACCCGCTCGCACTCGAAGCCTGCAAGCCGGTCTTCCACCGCGCTTCCGATGGCGCCGTAGCCGAGGATGAGCACGGTCTTGTCGGCGAGCGACGGATGGAAGCCGGTGCGCCACTCCTGTGCGTCCTGGCGGCGTACGAAGTCCGGGATGCCGCGCAGCGAGGCGAGGGTGAGCGCGAGCGCCAGCTCGGCGGTCGACGCCTCGTGCACGCCGCGGGCGTTGCACAGACGGGCCCCCGGCGGCATCGAGGACAGCTTCGGCAGGTAGGCGTCGACGCCGGCGGTGAGGGTCTGCAGCACCTTCAGGGCCGTCATCCGCGGCACCGGGTCGCGGGTGATCGGGCGCATGTACGGGACCACCAGGAACACGCAGTCCGCCGGGTCGGCGGGGAACTCGGGCTCGGCGTCCCAGTGGACATAGCCGAGTTCCGGCGGCAGACCGCTGATCTCGTCCGGCGGAATCGGCAGCCACACCTGTCCATCGCTCATGGACACGAGGCTAGGTGATCGGCACGGACCGGCGGAATGCCCGGGCGTGAGAGGGCCGGAGGCCGGGGCACGGGTGTCGGCGGCAGGGTCTAGGGTGCCTTGCGTGGAGCGCAGGACGATCGGGGCGGCGGCCCTTGAGGTGGGCGCTGTCGGCCTCGGCTGCATGCCGATGAGCTGGGCGTACAGCACCTCGCGGCAGCAGGGCGAGGAGTCCGTACGGGCGGTGTGCGCGGCCCTCGACGCCGGCGTGAGCCTGCTCGACACCGCCGACATGTACGGGCCGTTCACCAACGAGCTGCTGGTCGGCCGGGTGCTCAAGGAGCGGCGCGCGGAGGCGTTCGTCTCCACCAAGGTCGGCCTCCTGGTCGGCGACCAGCACGTCGTCGCCAACGGCCGCCCGAGCTACGTCAGGCGCGCCTGCGACGCCTCGCTGCGCCGGCTGCAGACCGACGTCATCGACCTGTACCAGCTGCACCGCGAGGACCCCGAGGTGCCCGTCGAGGAGACCTGGGGTGCGATGGCGGAGCTGGTGGCGGCGGGAAAGGTGCGCTCGCTGGGGTTCTGCGCCGTCGGCGCCCGGGCGGACCGCCGGGCGGGCGGCGGGATGTACGACGCGACGATCCGCCGGCTGAGCCGGGTGCAGCAGGTGTTCCCGGTCAGCAGCGTGCAGGCGGAGCTGTCGGTGTGGTCGCCGGAGGCGCTGTCCGGCCTGCTGCCGTGGTGCGAGGCGCGGCAGGTCGGGTTCCTCGCCGCGATGCCGCTGGGGCACGGGTTCCTCACCGGCACGCTCACGCCGGGGCAGGGCTTCGAACCGGACGACATACGGGCCCGGCACCCCCGGTTCACCGCCGAGATGATGGCGGCGAACCAGCCGGTGGTCGCCGGGCTGCGCCGGGTCGCCGAACGGCACGGCGCGACGCCGGCGCAGGCGGCGCTGGCGTGGGTGCTGGCGCAGGGGGGCCACGTGGTGCCGGTGCCGGGGACCAAGCGGGCGCGGTGGGCGGTGGAGAACGCCGCGGCGGCGGAGCTGCGGCTGGCGCCGGCGGACCTGGCGGAGATCGCGGCGCTGCCGCCGGCGCAGGGGTCGTGGGAGTAGGGCGCGCGCGGCAGCGGCGGCCGGACGGTGCGTACGGGCGCGGGCGGGGCTCGTACCGGCGCCCCCGGGCTCCGTCCGGGCGGGAACGGCTCACCTGCGCGCGCCGGCCGCCGGGTTGTGATGTGCTGGGTATGTTCCGGCCGCCGCCTGCTGAGGAGAACCGTCCCGTGAGAGTCCGCGCCGTCACCGCCGTGGCCGCCGCCGCACTCGTGCTCGCCGCGGGCTGCTCGTCGGGAGACGACGACGGCTCCGAAGGACCGGCCGGGAAGCCGTCCTCCGGCTCGCCCGCCGGCAGCGGCGGCTCGGGCGACCGGGGCACGCCACCGCCGGACAAGGGCTCCGCGAAGGTCGTCGGCACCGCCGCCGAAGGTCTGGAAACCCCGTGGGGCCTGGCCGAACTGCCCGGTGGCGACCTGCTGGTCTCCTCCCGCGACAGCGGCACGATCCACCACGTCGCCGCCAAGGGCGGGAAGGTCACCGAGGCCGGCGAGGTCCCCGGCGTGCAGCGCGAACCGGGCAACGAGGGCGGCCTGCTGGGCCTGGCGCTGGGGGCCGACGAGATGGTCTACGCGTACGTCACCTCCGAGAGCGACAACCGCATCGTACGGATGACGTACGACCCGGACGGGCCCGAGGGCAACCGGCTGGGCGCGCCGGACACCGTCTTCCGCGGTATCCCCAAGGGCGGCCGGCACAACGGCGGCCGGATCGCGTTCGGCCCGGACAAGATGCTCTACGTCGGCACCGGCGAGGCCGGCGATCCGGCGCTGGCGCAGGACGAGGAGTCCCTGGGCGGCAAGATCCTGCGGATGACGCCGGACGGCGAGCCGGCGCGCGGCAACCCGAAGGCGGATTCGGTGGTGTACTCGTACGGCCACCGCAACGTGCAGGGGCTGGCCTGGGACGACGACAAGCGGCTGTGGGCGGCGGAGTTCGGCGACCAGAGGTGGGACGAGCTGAACCTGATCGAGCCCGGGAAGAACTACGGCTGGCCGGAGGCGGAGGGCAAGGAGGGCCGGGAGGGCATGGTCGACCCCGTCGTCCAGTGGGCCACCCCGGACGCCTCGCCGAGCGGCATCACCTACGCGGACGGGTCGATCTGGATGGCGTCGCTGCGCGGCGAGCGGCTGTGGCGGATCCCGCTGGACGGCACGAAGGCGGCGGCGGACCCGCAGGCGTTCTTCGACGGCGAGTACGGGCGGCTGCGCACGGTGCAGCGGGCCTCGGACGGCGATCTGCTGCTGGTGACCAACGAGACGGACCTGCGCGGTACGCCGGAGAAGGGCGACGACCGCATCCTGCGGGTGGAGGCCCGCTAGAGCGGCCTGCGCCCGCGGTGGCTCAGCCGCGTCCGAACAGCCGCAGCCGGTGCGCCACCGCCGCCGCCTCCCCCCGCGCCGCCACCCCCAGCTTCGCCAGGATGTGGGACACGTGCACGCTCGCCGTCTTCGGCGAGATGAAGAGCTCCTCCGCGATCTGCCTGTTGCTCCGCCCCGCCGCCACCAGCCGCAGCACGTCCGCCTCCCGCGCCGTCAGCCCCAGCGCCTCCGCGGGATCCTCCGGTTCCGTGGCGGCGGCATCCGCGGTCAGGGCGATCCCGGCGCGCGCGGCCAGCGCCTCGGCGTCGCGGGCGAGCCCGGCCGCGCCGAGTGCCGCCGCCGCGTCGTACGCCCGCCGCAGCGCCTCCGCCGCATCGTCGCGTGCCGCGCGGTCGCGTGCCGCGCCGGCGGCCGGGCCACCCGCGAGCACCGACTCCGCCCGGCGGCAGCGGGTCAGCGCCTGCTCGTACGGCCACTCCAGATCCGCCCACGCCGCCTCGGCCTCCGCCCAGCGCGCCGTCGCGTCGCGGCCCTCCGCCGCGAACAGCTCCGCCTCCGTCATCAGCGCCTGCGCCTCCCACGGCGCCGCGAACCGCGGCAGGCTGCGCATCGCCGAGCGGATCCGGGCCAGCGCCGCCGCCCGCCCCGCCTCCGCCGCGGGCAGCGCGCGCAGCCGGGCCTCGGCGGCGGCCGCGGCGTAGAGCAGCGGCCAGGCGTAGCGCTGCATGCCCAGCCGCAGCCCGTCGCCGACCGCCTGCCGGAACGCGGCGCGCATCTCGGCGACCCGCCCCTCCGCGGCGGCCAGCGCGATCACCAGCCCGGCCCGCGGCAGCTCGTACTGCGGCTGCCGGTCGTCCCCGAACTCCTCCCGGGCGGCGGCCAGTTCCCGGCGCACCAGGGTGTGATCCCCGCGCAGCAGCGCCAGCAGCGCCCGGCTCAGCACCGCGCTGCCGCGCGACTGCGCGCTGCGCGCGGTGCGGAACTGCGCGGCCATGGCCTCCTCGGCCTCGGTCCAGCGGCCCAGCGACAGCAGCGCGTGGGCGTGGTTGCCGTGGCTGAGGGAGAGGAAGACGGCGAGCCCCGAGTCGGCCAGCGCCCCGACCGCCTCCTCCGCCGCGGCCACCGCCTCCCGGGTCCGGCCGACGCTTTCGAGGGCCCCGGGCAGGTTCGCGTACGCCCGCGCCGCGGCCACCACCAGGCCGCCGGCCAGCGCCCGCTCCCGTACGGCGTGGAACTCGGCGATGCCGCCCTCGACGTCGCCGGACTGGACCCTCATCCAGGCCAGCGGGATGCGCACGGTCAGCTCGGTCTCGTCCGCGCCGACCAGCCGGGCCAGTTGCACGGCGCGCTCCGCGGCCTCGATCGCGCCGGCCCCCGGGGTGCGCAGCGCCTCCCAGTTGGCGATATCGGCGAGCACCAGCGCGTGGACCGGCGACGGCGGCAGGCCGCGGACCAGTTCCTGCGCCCGGCGAAGCTCCTCCCGGCCGTCGCCGCGGCCGAGGGACTGCAGACAGCGGGCGCGCTCGACCCTGAACCACGCGGCGCGCAGGGGTGCGCGGGTGCCGAGCAGCCGCAGCGCGCGGTCGCCGAGCGTGATCGCCCTGCCGTAGGCGGAGGCGAGCCGGGCCGCCACCACCGTCTCGGCCAGCAGGTCGGCGAACTCCGGGCGCTCGGCCCGGGGGTAGACGCCGCCGGAGTCGGGCACGGTACGGGCCTCGGGCGGGGCCTCGTCCCACAGCGCGACGGCCCGCTCCAGCAGCCCGAGCTGGTCGGCGAACGCGTGCCGGGCGCGGGCGTCCGCGGCGGCGGCGAGGACGGCGGGCAGGGCGCGGGCGGGATCGCCCGCCAGATACCAGTAGCCGGCCAGCCGGGCCGGGCGCTCGTCGGCCCGTACGAGCCCGGGGTCGGCCTCCAGCGCCTCGGCGAAGCGGCGGCTGAGGCGGGCACGCTCGCCGGGCAGCAGGTCGTCGGAGACGGCTTCGCGCATGAGGGCGTGCCGGAAGCGGTAGGCGTCCACGCGCGCGTCGGCGGGGAGCAGCACCCCGGCGCCGATGGCGGTGCGCAGCGCGTCGAACAGCTCGTCCTCGCCGAGGCCCGAGACGGCGGCCAGGAGCGGGGTGTCGACGCGGTCGCCGCCGACCGCCGCCAGCGCGACGATCCGCCGGGCGGGGTCCGGCAGCGCCTCGGCCCGTACGAGCAGCAGGTCGCGCAGCGTCTCGCCGATCCCGGCCGCGGGCCGGCCGAGGGCCGCACCGCCGGCACCGTCCGCAGCGCCCTCCTCCCCCGCGCCGATGCCCGCGACCAGCTCCTCGACGAAGAAGGCGTTGCCGTCCGAGCGCCCGTAGATCTCCGCCACCAGCTCCTCCGGCGGCTCACCGCCGCGCAGCCCGGCGAGCTGGCTGCGCACCTCGTCACGGCTGAAGCGGTCCAGCTCGAAGCGGCGTACGGCGCGCAGCCGGTCCAGCTCGGCGAGGGCCGGGCGCAGCGGATGGCGGCGGTGCAGGTCGTCGGAGCGGTAGGTGGTGACGAAGAGCAGCCGGGCGGCCTGGACGGAGCGCAGCAGATAGCCGAGCAGTTCACGGGTGGAGTGGTCGGCCCAGTGGAGGTCCTCGACGACGAGCACGAGCACCTGCTCGCCGGCCAGCCTCTCCAGCATCCGGGCGGCGAGTTCGTACAGCCGCGCCCGCCCGGCCTCGCCCTGCGCGGCGGCCGGCAGGCCGGGGAGCGGCCCCAGCTCCGGCAGCAGCCGGGCCAGCTCGCCCTCCTGTCCGGCGACGGCGTCGTCCAGCCGGCGGCCGAGGCGGCGGCGCAGGGCGCGCAGCGCGGTGGAGAAGGGCGCGAAGGGCAGGCCGTCGGCGCCGGACTCGATGCAGTTGCCGACGGCGGCGACCGCCCCGGCGGCCTCGGCGCGGGCCAGGAACTCCTCCACCAGCCGGGACTTGCCGACGCCCGCCTCCCCGCCCACGAGTACGGCGCCCGGCTCGCCCGCGGCGGCCCGCTCGTACGCCTCCGTCAGCGCACGAAGCTCCGCGCCGCGGCCGACGAACACCCGGCCGCCGGGCCGTATGCCGGCGCCCGCGCCGGCCGGGTTCACGGTCTTCGGGGACTCCACGCGACCGAGCATCGCACGTCACGTGCCCGGGGCGGGACGCGGCCGGGGGTCTCCGCGGACCCCGGCGGTAAGGCGCCGCGGGTGGCCGTAGGAGGGGGCCTTAGGCCCTGCGGGCCCGCTGAGGCGGGCATCTAAGGCTCCGCGTACCCGGAGATGAGGAAGTCTCCCGATGTGCCGCACCCCCCTGGGAGAGGAGTCTTGAGGCACAGGGAGAACACGGCAGGAAGCCGACTCACAGGGGAGCGAAGATGTACGACTACGAGATCCACCGGGCCCGGTCCGCCGAGCTGCGCCGCAGCGCCGCCGAGTACCGGATGGCGCGCAGCGCCGCCGCCGCCCGCCGGGCGGCCCGGCGGCGGGACACCGGCGCGGGCGGTGCCGTCCGCCGCGGGAACTGGGTGAAGGCGGCCTGAGCAGTGGCCGCCCCGCCGGTACCTGTCGCCGGGGCCGAGGCACATGACATCCTCGGCGGTGTGAGAGCCGTCCGCCTCAGCCCCGTCCTCGCAGGCCGCACGGAAGAACTGAAGACTCTCGACGCCGCGCTCGCCCGCGCCTCCGCGGGCGAGCCGCAGGCGTTCGTGGTGGCGGGCGAGGCCGGCGTCGGCAAGACGCGGCTGGTGGAGGAGTTCCTGGGCGCGGCGCGCGCCGCCGGCGCGGTGACCGCGGCCGGCGGCTGCGTCGAACTCGGCGCGGACGGGCTGCCGTTCGCGCCGTTCACGACCGCCCTGCGGGTCCTGCAGCGCGAGCTGGGCGACGAGGCGATCTCCGCGGCCGTCGCCGGGCGCGAGGAGGAGCTGTCCCGGCTGCTGCCCGACTCCTCGTACGCGCCCCCGTCCGGCGGGCCCCCGCACGAACGCGACGGGCGCACCCGCCTCTTCGAGCTGACCGCCCAGAGCCTGGAGCGGCTGGCCGCCGACCGCACCGTGGTCCTCGCCCTGGAGGATCTGCACTGGTCCGACCGCTCCACCCGCGAGCTGCTCTCCTACCTCTTCCGCACCCTGCAGGCCACCCGGCTGGTGCTGCTGGCGACGTACCGCTCCGACGACGTCCACCGCCGCCACCCCCTGCGCCCCTTCCTCGCCGAGCTGGACCGGCTGCGCTCCGTGCGCCGCATCGAGCTGGCCCCGCTCAGCCGCGACGAGGTCGCCGCCCAGCTCACCGGCATCCACGGCACCGTGCCCAGGCCCACCCACGTCGACGACATCTTCCGGCGCAGCGAGGGCAACCCGTTCTTCGTCGAGGAGCTCTCGGCCAACCCGGACTGCAGCATCAGCGAGTCGCTGCGCGACCTGCTGCTCGTCCGCGTCGAGCGGCTGACCGAGCCCGCGCAGCGGGTGGTGCGGGTCGCCGCGGAGGCCGGCAGCCACGCGGAGCACGCGCTGCTGGCCGCGGTCACCGGCGAGGGCGAGGACGCGCTGCTGGAGTCGCTGCGCGAGGCCGTCGCCGACAACGTGCTCGTACCCGACGAGGACGGCGAGTCGTACCGCTTCCGGCACGCGCTGCTGCGCGAGGCGGTCCGCGACGACCTGCTGCCCGGTGAGCGCTCCCGGCTCAACCGCCGCTATGCCGAGGTCCTCCAGGCCGATCCCACGCTCGTCCGGGCCGAGCAGCGGCTCACCCGCATCGCCCGGCACTGGCACCACGGCCGGGACAGTGCGCGGGCGCTGCCCGCGGTGCTCGCGGCGGCGGTGGAGGCACGCTGCCGGCACGCGTTCGCCGAACAGTACGAACTGCTGAAGCGGGCGATGGAGCTGTGGGACGACGTGCCCGGCGAGGTACGCGCCCGGCTGCGGCCCGCGGACGGGATCGATGACTACGAACCTGACGCGCCGGACTCCCCGCTCACCGAGCTGGACCTGCTCGCCGAGACCGTCGTCGCCGCCCGGCTCGCGGACGAGCAGGAACGGGCGCTGGGGCTGACCCGGCGGGCGCTGGAGGCCATCGACGAGACGGCCGATCCGCTGCGCACGGCGTGGTTCTGGGTGCAGCGGCACTGGCTGGTGGAGCAACTGGCGCGCGGCGACGGCCGCGCCGAGCTGGACCACGCGCTGCGGCTGGTGCGCGACCTGCCGCCGTCGCGGGTGCCGGCGCTGGCGCTGACGGCCGCGGCGAGCTGGGAGATGCTGCACCGGCCCGGCCGCCCGGAAGGGCTGGCGGCCGCCGAACTGGCGGTACGGACCGCCGCCGCGGCCGGCGAGGAGAACCTGGAGCTGAACGCCCGGGTGATGCTGGGCATCCACCTGGAGGACTCCGGGCAGGAGAACGCCGGCCTGGAGATCCTGCGCGAGGCCCGCGACCGGGCCCGGCGCAGCGGGGACTACACGGCGGCGGCGCGGGCGGAGCTGAACCTGTCGGCGGCGCTGGAGAATCTGGGCCGCTCCCGGGAGGCGGCGGAGGCCGCGGCCGACGCGGTGCGGGCGGCGGCGAGCCGCGGACGGCGCGACAAGGTGGCGTTCTCCCTCGGCAACCAGGTGGACTCCCTGGTGGCGATGGGCCGCTGGGAGGAGGCGGAGCGCGTCGCCGACCGGGCGGAGCCGGACGCGGTCGTCGCGCTGACGTACGGCAATCTGGTGCAGGCGCGGGCCCGGCTGGCGCTGTTCCGCGGTGACGTGTCCCGGGCGGAGACGCTGCTCGCCGCCGCCCGGGACCGGCTCGGGCCGCAGCAGATGCAGCCGCAGATGGCGATCCCGCTCAGCACCCTGACGGCGGCGGTCGCGGCGGCCCGCGGCGACCTGGCGGGCGCCCGCGAGGAGGCGGCCCGCACCATCGACGCCGGTCTCGCGCCGGGCGTCCACCGGTATGCCTGGCTGCTGCTGATCGTCGCGGCGGAGGCCGAGGGGGACGGGCGGCGGGTCCCGGCGTTCGCACGGGGCGGCGCGGCGGCGCTGGCGCGGATCCGCGCCGCCGCGGCGGGGCTGCCCTGTTCGGCGCCGGTATGGGCGGCGCACGCCCTCTTCCTCACCGCCCACGCGTCCCGCGCCGCCGGCGACCCCGACCCGCTGCCGTGGGCCGCGGCGGCGGCCGCGTTCGAGCCGCTGGAGCGGCCCTATGAGCTGGCCCGGGTACGGCACCGGTGGGCGGAGGCCCTGCTCGCCGCCGGTGACCGGGAGCAGGCGGCCGGCCTGCTGGCCGACGCCCACGCGACGGCCACCGCCCTCGGTGCCACCCCGTTGCGCACGGCGGTCACCGCCCTCGCCTCCCGCGCCCGCCTGCCTCTGGGCGGCCCGGAACCGGCTCCGTCGGACCCGGTCCGGGCGCTGGGGCTGACGTCGCGGGAGCAGGAGGTGCTGAAGCTGGTGACGGCGGGGCGCAGCAACCGGCAGATCGCCGAGGAACTGTTCATCTCGCCCAAGACGGCCAGCGTGCACGTATCCAACCTGATGGCGAAGCTGGGCGTCTCGGGCCGCGGCGAGGCGGCGGCGACGGCGCACCGCCTGCACCTCTTCGAGGACGCCTAGCGGTCCGCCTCGCCGTGTGCGGCGAGGACCGGCGGGCCACGGCGCAGCCGCCGAACGCGCGGGCGACGCCCGGGACCGGGGGACCGGTGCCGGGCGTCCGCCGGATGGACCGGTCGTATCCGGCCGTGCGGCCAGGTCCGGCCGGCGCGGCGCGTAAGGCACCTCAGGCGCCCGGCGGCGCGCGCCCCCCGCCGCCTTAGGCCGGTACGCGCCCGTAGGGCCGCCGGGTAAGGCGGCGGGGGCGCGGAGATGCGGAAGTCTCCCGATGTGGCGGACCCCCCTGGGCGGCGACGCTGGAGTCACACCGGAAGAGACCAGCCGAAACGCCGGGGAGACAGAGATGTTCGCGTACCAGATGCACGAGACCCGCTCCGCCGACCTGCGCCGCGAGGCGGCGCAGTACCGCCTCGCCCGCGAGGCCGCGGTCGCCCGCCGCGAGGAGCGCCGCGCGGCCCGCCGGGCGCGCGCCCTGGCCCGCTGGGTGAAGGCCGCGTGAGGTGACGGACGATGCCGCCGAAGGACCGCTCCACAGAGCGCCCCGCCCGCGCACCGCGGGCCGGGCGCTCTCGCCGGCCGTGGCCCCCTTCCCGGGCCCTCGCCGGGCTGCCCCCGTGGCGTAGCGCTGTGCGATGCTCTCCACTGTGACGATCTCGTGCGTGAGCCCTGTGCTCGTCGGCCGGGCCGACGAACTGCGCTCCCTCGGCGCCACGCTGGAGCGGGCCGACGCCGGCGTGCCGCAGGCCGTGCTGGTCGGCGGCGAAGCCGGGGTGGGCAAGACCCGGCTGCTGGAGGAGTTCGCCGGCCGCGCCGAGCGGGCGGGCGCCGTGGTCGCGGTCGGCGGCTGTCTGGAGCTGGGCGCCGAAGGACTGCCGTTCGCGCCGTTCGCCACCGCCCTGCGTGCGCTGCACCGTGCGCTCGGCGACGAGCTGGCGGACGCCGCCCGCGGCGGCGAGGCCGAGCTGGCCCGGCTGCTGCCCGAGCTGGCCGGGGCCGGCGGCGGGGCGGAGCCCGGGGACCGGCACGACGCCGACGCCAAGGCCCGGCTCTTCGAGCACGCCGCCCGGCTGCTGGAGAGGCTGGCCGACGGGCGGACGGTGGTGCTGGCGCTGGAGGACCTGCACTGGTCCGACCGCTCCACCCGCGAGCTGCTGGGCTATCTCATCCGGTCCCTCCAGGGCGCCCGCGTGGTGCTGCTGGGCACATACCGCTCCGACGACATCCACCGCCGCCACCCCCTGCGCCCCTTCCTCGCCGAACTCGACCGGCTGCGCACGGTGCAGCGGCTGGAGCTGGCGCGCTTCACCCGCCGGGAGGTCATCGGCCAGCTCACCGCGATCCGCGGCACCGGCCCGCTGCCCCACCTGGTGGACACGATCTTCCAGCGCTCGGACGGCAACCCGTTCTTCGTCGAGGAGCTGACCGCTCTCCTGGACTGCGGCGGCTCACCCGACACGCTGTCGGAGTCGCTGCGCGATCTGCTGCTGGTACGGGTCGAGACGCTGCCGGAGGCGACGCAGCGGGTGCTGCGGACCGCCGCGGAGGCCGGCTCGACCGTGGAGTTCGGGCTGCTGCTCGCCGTGTCGGGGCAGGGCGAGGAGGAGCTGATCGAGGCGCTGCGGCCCGCCGTCGACGCCGGCATCCTGATTCCCGCGGCGGGCGGCCCGGGCACCGACAGCTTCCGCTTCCGGCACGCGCTGCTCCGTGAGGCCACCGGGGACGACCTGCTGCCCGGCGAGCGCTCCCGGCTGCACCGGCGCTACGCCGAGGCGCTGGCGGCCGACCCCTCGCTGGTCCGCGCGGAGGAGTACGCCGCCCGGCTGGCCAGCCACTGGTACGCCGCCCGCGACCCGGCCCGGGCGCTGCCCGCCGCGCTCAAGGCGGCGGACGAGGCGGGGATGCGGCACGCGTTCGCCGAGCAGCTCGCCATGCTGCGGCGGGCCGTCGAGCTGTGGGACGAGGTGCCGGACGCGCAGTTGCGCGAGTTGCCCGTCGCCCGCTACGCCGAGTCGTATCCGCTGTGCCGCTGCGCCGACGAACCCCATCTGCACTTCCTCGACCTGCTGGCCGAGGCCACGGTCGCCGCCCGGCTGGACGACGCGCACGAGCAGGCCCGCACCCTGACCCGCCGGGCGCTGGAACTGCTCGACGAAGCGCGGGAGCCGGAGCGTGCGGCGTGGTTCTGGCTGGAGCGGCAGTGGCAGATCGTCAACAGCGGCGGCGGCGACGGCTGGGCGGAGCTGGGCCGGGCGCAGGAACTGGTGGCCGGCCGCCCGCCCTCGCCGGTGAAGGCGGACGTGCTGGCGACGGCGGCGCTGTGGAAGATGCTGCACAGCCCGGCCCCGGCCAGCATCCCGCTGGCGGAGAGCGCGGTGGAGCAGGCCCGGCTGGTCGGCGCCGCGGAGGTGGAGCTGCACGCGCGGATCACGCTGGCGACGCTGCGGGCGCACGCCGCCGATGTCGACCGCGGCATCGCCGAGCTGTACGAGCTGCGCGAGGCCGCCGACCGCAGCGGGGCCCCGACCGTCATCGGCCGGGCGTACAACAACCTCGCGTCCGTCCTGGAGATGACCGGCCGGTCGCGCGAGGCCATCGAGGCGGCGCGAGCGGGTCTCGCGGCGGCCCGGAAGCAGGGCCTGCGCGACTCGATCGCCTTCATCGGGTGCAACATGGTCGACGCGATGATCTCCGTCGGCGAGTGGGATGCCGCCGAGGAGGACCTCGCCCGGCTGCGGTCGTACGGGGCCCAGGCCCGTACCCGCGCGTTCGCCACCCTGGCCGCCGCCTGGCTGGCGCTCTACCGCGGCCACCCGGACCGGGCCGGGGAACTGTTCTCCGCGGCGCGCGAGGAGGGCGGGGCGACGTTCGCGGAGCCGCAGAGCGCCTTCCGGGCGGTGCAGATCCAGTCGCGGATCCTGATGGAGCGCGGGCGGTACGACGAGGCGCGGGCGGTGCTCGCCGAGGGTCTGGCGAAACTGCCGGAGCTGGGGCACGAGTCGTATCTGTGGCAGTTGCTGGTCTCGGCCGCGGCGGCGGAGGGGGACGTGCGCGGTCTGCCGGGCACGGCGGCCGGGCGCGAGGACCTGCTGGACCGGCTGGAGCGCGCGGCGGGGCAGTTGGACACCCCGACGCCGGTGTGGGCGGCGTGGCGGCGGTACTTCACCGCGGAGCTGGAGCGGGCGCGGGGCCGCTCGGAGGTGGCGCTCTGGGAGGTGGCGGCGGCGGCGCTGGAGCCGCTGGAGCGGCCGTACGAACTGGGCTGGGTGCGCTACCGCTGGGCCGAGGCGCTGCTGGCGGGCGGTGCGTCCGCATCCGTACGGGAGCAGGCGGCGCACCTGCTCAGGCAGGTGCACGCGACGGCGGCGGCGCTGGGTGCGGCCCCGCTCGGCGACGGGGTGGAGCAGTTGGCGGCGCGGGCGAGGATCCCGCTCACGGACCCGGACGATGCCGCGGCGGGCGAACCGCAGGATCCGGCGGAGGCGCTCGGGCTGACGGCCCGGGAGACCGATGTCCTGCGGCTGGTCACCGCGGGCCGGAGCAACAGGCAGATCGCGGAGGAGCTGTTCATCTCACCGAAGACCGCCAGCGTGCACGTGTCCCATCTGATGGCGAAGCTCGGCGTCTCCAACCGCGGCGAAGCCGCCGCCCTGGCCCACCGCCTGCGCCTCTTCGAAAGCGTGTGACGCCCCGGCCGTACGCCCGCGGGGTGAGAGCCCCGCGCCACGGCGCCGCGGCGGACCGGCCGGGCGGCTCCCGCTGCCGCTCCGACAGGCCCGGGCCCGGAAACGCCGGCACCGCGGGCCGCTAGTCCTCGAACAGCCGCAGCCGGTGCGCCACCGCCGCCGCCTCGCCGCGGTTCGACACGCCGAGCTTCGCCATCAGATTGGACACGTGCACACTCGCCGTCTTGGGCGCGATGAACAGCTCCTCGGCGATCTCGCGGTTGCTCCGCCCCGCCGCCACCCGCCGCAGCACGTCGGTCTCCCGGGCCGTCAGGCCCAGCGACTCCACCGGATCCGCCGGCGGCCGGGACGCCGGGCCGAGGGGGACGCGGGCGCGGCCGGCGAGTTGTTCCACGGCCTCGCGGAGCGGGGCCGCGCCGAGGCGGACCGCCGTCGCATGCGCCTCGGCCAGCAGCGGCGTGGCGGTGTCGCGGGCCTGTCCGGCGCCGCCCGCGCCGTCGGTGAGCAGCGCCTCCGCCCGGCGGTACGCGACGTGCGCCAGCGTGTGCGGGTGGCCCAGCGGCTCGTACACCGCGGCGGCCTCCGCCCATACGCCGGGGTCGGCGACGCCGCGGGCGCGGGCCAGTTCGGCGGCGAAGAGGCGGGAATGCGGAGTCCACAGCGGCCCTTCGGCCGGCAGCTCCGAGGCCGCGTCCGCCAGCCGGGCCACGGTCGCGGCGCGCCGTTCCGCCGGCACGCCCGGGGCCCCGGCGACGTCCCCGGCCAGCCGGGCCCCGGCGACGAGAAGCTGCCAGACGTACGTCTCCTGGCCGGACTGCGGCAGCAGCGCGAGGTGCTGCTCCAGCAGGTCGAGCGCCTGCGGCGCCTGGCCCAGCGTCCGCAGCGCGCTCATCTCCACGGCGGCGAACGGCAGTTCGTACTGCGGCTCGCCGTCGTTCCGCCCGCGGTACCGGCGGGCGGCGGCGATCAGCTCCGGCACCAGCTCGAACTCCCCGCGCAGCAGCGCGAGCTCGGCCCGCCGCAGCGCCACCGACGCGGCGGTGCGGGAGCCGGCCGCGTACCGCATCCACTCCTGGCGGATCTGCTCGGCGCGGTCCCACTCGCCCAGCGAGGTCAGGGACTCCACCACGTTGAGCGCGGCGAAGGCCGCGGAGTCGTACAGCCCGCGGGCGTACATGTCCGTGATCCCGGCGAGGCCCGCCTCGACCGCCTCCGCGGACCGCCCCGCCTTCTCCAGCGCGTCGCAGAGGTTGATGCACGCGCGGCCCATCTGGCGGTGGGCGCCGCGCTGCCCGGCCAGCTCCCGGATCTCGTACAGCTCGGCGATCCAGGCGTCGGGGTCGCCCTTGGCCGAGCGCAGGGTGCACAGGGTGATCCGCGCGCCCAGCTCGACCTCCCCGGCGCCCACCTGGCGGGCCAGCTCGACGGCCCGCTCGGCGAGCGCCATGCTGTCCTGGTCGGAGGCGTGCAGCAGCTCCCACATCGCCACGTGCGCCAGGACGTCGGCGTGGGTGGCCGAGGCCGGCAGGTCGTGCACCAGCTCGTGCGCCCGGGTCAGCTCCGCGCGGCCGTCGCCGCGGCCGGCGAGGGCGATGAGCTTGGAGCGCTCCATCCAGAACCAGGCGGCGCGCAGCGGATCCCGCGTCTCGTCGAGGACCTTGAGCGCCTTCTTCACGAACTTCAGCGCCGACTCCCACTGGTGGTCCAGCCGGGCCGCGAACGCGGCGTGCGCCAGGAGATCGACCAGGTGCAGCTCGATCTCCTCCGGGCGGTCCCCGCAGCCGCACGGCGGATACGACTCCAGACCGCCCTGCGAGGGCAGGCCGCGGCGCTCCTCCGGCGACACCTCGTCCCACAGCTCCAGCGCCCGCTCCAGCAGCTTGAGCTGCTCGGCGTAGGCGTGCCGGGCGCGGGTTTCGAGGGCGGCGTGGAGCACGGCGGGCAGGGCCTTGGCGGGATCACGCGCGTAGTACCAGTAGCTCGCCAGGCGGGTGGCCCGCTCCTCCGCCGGGACCAGGAAGGGATCGTCCTCCAGGGCCTCGGCGTACCGCCGGCTGAGGCGGGTGCGCTCGCCGGGCAGCAGGTCGTCGAGCACGGCCTCGCGCAGCAGCGCGTGCCGGAAGCGGTATGCCTCGCCCTCCTCGTCGGGCACCAGCACGTTCGCCCCGACGGCGGCGCGCAGGCCCTCGATCAGCTCGTCCTCGCTGAGGCCGGAGACCACGGCCAGCAACGCGTGCGGGACGCGCGCGTTCCGCGCGGCGAGGCGCACCACGCGCTGGGCGCCCTCGGACAGCGCCTCGACCCGGACGAGCAGCAGATCGCGCAGGGAGTCGCTGAGCCGGCCGGCGTCGTCGCTGAGGGCCAGCTCCTCGACGAAGAAGGGGATGCCCTCGCTGCGCGCGTACACCTCGGCGGTCAGCTCGCGCTCGGGCTCGGCCACGCCGCGGATGCCGGCGAGCTGGCTGCGCACCTCGTCCTCACTGAGCCGGGCCAGCTCCAGCCGCTGCACGGAGCGCAGCCGGTCCAGCTCGGCGAGGAAGGGGCGCAGCGGATGGCGGCGGTGGACGTCGTCCGAGCGGTACGTCATGAGGACCACCAGGCGGGCGCCCTGGACCGACCGGACGAGATACCCGAGCAGCTCGCGGGTGGAGCGGTCCGCCCAGTGCAGGTCCTCCAGGGCCAGCACCACGGTGCGGCCGGCGGCCAGCCGCTCCAGCAGGCCGACGGTCAGCTCGAAGAGCCGGGCGCGGCTGTCCTGGCCGTGCGGCTCCTCGGTGACCGGACCCAGGTCGGGCAGCAGCCGGGCGAGCACCGGCTCCTGGCCGGCGGCCAGCTCCGTCAGCTCGGTACCGACCTTGCGGTGCAGCATGCGCAGCGCCGTGGCGAACGGGGCGAACGGCAGGCCGTCGGCGCCCAGCTCCAGACAGCCGCCGACCGCGGTGACCGCGCCGGCGTCCTGCGCGGCCTCCAAAAACTCGTCCAGCAGCCGGCTCTTGCCGACGCCCGCCTCGCCGCCCACGAGCAGCACCTGCGGCTCGCCGAGCGCGGCGCGGGCGAGTGCGGCGTCGAGGGTCTTCAACTCGTCATGACGGCCTGCGAACACCGGGCTGATGGATCGGCTCTGCACGCTGTCGAGCATCCCACGCTGCACTGACAGCGTGGAATCGGTTTTCTCACTGGCCGGGCACGGTGGGAAGGCCGGCGAAGACGTCGAAGCGCATCACGGCCGCGATCAGCAGCCCGAGCGCGCCGAGCACGAGCCCCGCGACGGCCACGGCCCGCACCCACACCACGGGCCGCAGGGCGGTGTCGCCGAAGGCCGGGCGGACCAGCACCGTCGCGGACACGATCAGGGCGACGACCGCGGTGAGGCCGTTGAACAGGGCGATGGTGTGCCAGGGGGTGCCGTAGGCGGCGGATATCTGCTCGGCGGCGGTGCCGTCGGCGGATTCGAGCTGGCCGGTCAGCTCCCGGCGGGCGGAGACGAGGTCGGCCAGCCAGGTGCCGGTCAGCGAGGCGAGGCCCAGGGCGGCACCCACGAGGGCCGCGGCGCCGACGGCCACGCCGGAGGGGGCGCGGGCGGCCGGGGGCAGGTCGCCGGGCTCGTCGTCGTCCGGGCCGGGACCGTCGTGGTGCTCGCCGGGCCCGGCGGCGCCGTCCCCGGCGGTCTCGTCGTACGCGGCTTCGACGGCGGGCGGCGCCCCGGCCGTGCCGGTGCCCTTCGCGGTGTCCGCGGCCCCCGTCGCCTCTGTGGCCTCCGCGGTGTCGTTCCCGGCGGCGCGGGCCGCCCGGTCGGTCTTCGGCAGTGCAGTCATGCCGCGACCGTAGGCGGCCCGTCTGAGAGACGTATTAACGGACGGCGGGCGCCCGCGGCAGCCCGATGTGCTCGGCCGCCGCCGGCTCCCCGGGCCCTTCGACGCCGATGCGCGGCAGCCGCCGCTCCAGCCAGCCCGGCAGCCACCAGTTGGCCCGGCCCAGGAGGCACATCAGCGCCGGTACGAGCAGCGTGCGCAGCACGAAGGCGTCCAGGGCCACCGCCGCGGCCAGCGCCACGCCGAACATCGCGATGATCCGGTCCCCGCCCAGCGCGAACGCCGAGAAGACCGCGATCATGATGAGTGCCGCGCAGTTGATCACCCGGCCGGTCTCGGCGAGCCCGACCCGTACCGCCCGCCTGTTGTCACGGGTCGCCCGCCACTCCTCGTACATCCTGCTGACCAGGAAGACCTGGTAGTCCATCGAGAGCCCGAAGAGCACGGAGATCATGATCACCGGCAGGAACGGCTCGATCGGACCCGTGGCGCCCAGCCCGAGCAGCCCGCTCCCCCAGCCCCACTGGAAGACCGCCACCACCACCCCGAAGGACGAGGTCACCGCCAGCACGTTCATCAGCGCGGCCTTCAGCGGCACGCCCACGCTGCGGAACGCCACCAGCAGCAGCAGGCAGCCCAGCGCGATCACGACACCGCCGAAGAGCGGCAGCTTGCCGACGATCACCTCGGCGAAGTCGTCCTGGCCCGCGGTGATCCCGCCGACGTGCACCTGCATCGCCGTGCCGTCGACGGCCTCGGGCAGCACGTCGGTGCGCAGCCGGTCCACGAGGTCCGAGGTCGCCTCGTCCTGCGGCGCGGTCGCCGGGGTGACGGTGATCACCCCGGTGCCCCCGCCCTGGCCGTGCACCGCGGCGGTGACGTCGGCGACGCCCGGGGTGCCGCTCAGCGTCTCCGGCAGCGAGTCGAAGGCCACCCGGTCGGCGGCGCCGTCGAGGCGGGCGGTGAGCGTGAGCGGGCCGTTGCTGCCGGGGCCGAAGCCGTCGGCCATCATGTCGTACGCCTGCCTGGTGGTGGCGCTTGCGGGATGGTTGCCCTGGTCGGAGCTGCCCAGGTGGAGCGCGGCGACGGGCAGCGCGAGGACGCCCATCAGCACCAGCGCGAGCGCGCCCAGCAGCCGCGGCCGGCGCTGCACCAGGGCCGCCCAGCGGGCGGCGAGCCCGCGCGGCACCTCGGGCCGCGGGCCGTGCTCGACCAGCGCGCGGCGCTCGCGGCGGCTGAGGGCCTTCATGCCGATGACCCCGAGCAGCGCCGGCAGCAGCGTGACCGAGGCGGCGACGGTGAGCACGACGGTCAGCGAGGCGGCGACGGCGACGCCGTTGAGGAAGTTCAGCCGCAGCACGAGCATGCCGAGCAGGGCGATGCACACGGTGACGCCGGCGAAGGCCACCGCCCGCCCGGCCGTGGCCACGGCGCGCTGCGCGGCCTCGCCGACCGGCAGCCCTTCGCGCAGGCCGCGGCGGTGTCTGGTGACGATGAACAGGGCGTAGTCGATGCCCACGCCGAGGCCGATGAGCATGCCGAGCATGGGCGCGAAGTCGGCGACTGCCATGGCGTGGCCGAGGAGGGTCACGCACCCGTACGCGGTGCCGACGCCGACGAGCGCGGTCGCGATCGGCAGCGCCATCGCGGCGAGCGAGCCGAAGGCGATGAAGAGCACCACGGCCGCGACGACGACCCCGACGGCCTCGCCGTAGTGCACGGACGGCGCCTGGAGCAGCCCGGCCCCGGGGCCGCCCACGGCGACCTCCAGACCGTCGCCGGACGCCGTCCCCGCGGTGTCGACGACCTTGCGGACGTCACCGGTGGCCAGGTCGTCCACGGCGTCCCGGTAGGTGACGGTGGCGTACGCCGTGCGCCCGTCGGCGCTGACCGCCCCGCCCTCGGCACCGCCGGAGCCGGTGGTGGCGGCGCCGCCGGGAACGTCGGCGGCGTACGAGCCGTCCGGCCCGGCCACCTCCGCGACCCCCGGCAGCCCGGCGATCTCGGTCAGCGCCGCGTCCATCCGCTGCGTGGTCTGCGCGTCGCGGACCCCGCCGTCGTCGTGCCACACGACGGTGTCCGCGGCGCCGTCGAGGCCGGGGAACGCTTCGGCGATGAGCACCTGCGCCCGCCCGGACTCGGTGCCCGGGACGTCGTAGTCGTTCGAGTAGGCGGGGCCCAGCAGGGCCGCCGCGACGGCCGTGCCCGCGAAGGCGGCGAACCAGAGCAGGACGACGACCAGGCGGCGGCGTAGACACCACCGGGCGAGACCGGACACGGGCGGCTCCCTGGGATATTCACGATCTTTCAGGGAGGTCGGCCCTCAAAGACTCTGCACCTGCGCTGCCACTGTTACAGGTGCGGGAGATCGTTTGTCCGGTCAGTGGCTTTTTTCACATGGTCAGTCCGCCACGCCCAGCTTCTCCATGATCAGCTCCCGGGCCCGGGCGGCGTCCGCCTGGCCGCGGGTGGCCTTCATGACCGCGCCGACCAGCGCCCCGGCCGCCTGCACCTTGCCGCCGCGGATCTTGTCCGCGACGGCCGGGTTGGCGGCGATGGCCTCGTCGACCGCGGCGCCGAGCGCACCCTCGTCCTTGACGATGGCCAGACCGCGCTTGTCGACGACCTCGTCCGGGGTGCCCTCGCCGTCGAGGACGCCGGCGATGACCTGGCGGGCCAGCTTGTCGTTCAGCTTGCCCTCCGCGACCAGCGCCGCCACCCGCGCGACCTGCTCGGGCGTGATCGCCAGCGCGGCCAGCTCGACGCCGTCCTCGTTGGCCCGCCGCGCCAGCTCGCCCATCCACCACTTGCGCGCCGCGGTGGCGTCCGCGCCCGCGTCGATGGTGGCCACGATCGCGCCGATGGCACCGGCGTTGAGGATGGACTGCATGTCGTGCGCGGAGATGCCCCACTCCTCCCGCAGCCGGTTGCGGCGCAGCCGCGGCAGCTCCGGCAGCCCGGCGCGCAGCTTCTCCACCCACTCGCGGGCGGGGGCGACGGGCACGAGGTCGGGCTCGGGGAAGTAGCGGTAGTCCTCCGCCTCCTCCTTGGTGCGGCCCGAGGTGGTGGTGCCGGTGTCCTCGTGGAAGTGGCGGGTCTCCTGGACGATCTTGCCGCCGTCGTCGAGGACCCCGGCGTGCCGGACGACCTCGCTGCGCACCGCGCGCTCGACGCTGCGCAGCGAGTTGACGTTCTTCGTCTCGCTGCGGGTGCCGAAGACGGTGGCGCCGGTGGGCATCAGCGACAGGTTCACGTCGCAGCGCATCTGCCCCTGCTCCATCCGGGCCTCGGAGACGCCGAGGGCCTTGATCAGCTCCCGCAGCTCGGCCACGTACGCCTTCGCGACCTCGGGGGCCTTGGCACCGGCGCCGGTGATCGGCTTGGTGACGATCTCGATCAGCGGGATACCGGCCCGGTTGTAGTCCAGCAGCGAGTGCGAGGCCCCGTGGATCCGTCCGGTGGCGCCGCCGACGTGCGTGGACTTGCCGGTGTCCTCCTCCATGTGGGCGCGCTCGATCTCCACCCGGAAGACCTCGCCGTCGACCTCGACGTCGAGGTAGCCGTCGTACGCGATGGGCTCGTCGTACTGCGAGGTCTGGAAGTTCTTCGGCATGTCCGGATAGAAATAGTTCTTCCGGGCGAAGCGGCACCACTCGGCGATCTCGCAGTTGAGCGCCAGGCCGATCTTGACCGCGGACTCCACTCCCGTCTCGTTGACCACCGGCAGCGCGCCGGGCAGGCCGAGGCAGACGGGGCAGGTCTGGGTGTTGGGCCCGGCGCCCAGCGCGGTGGCGCAGCCGCAGAACATCTTGGTCGCGGTGCCGAGCTCGACGTGGACCTCCAGGCCCAGCACCGGCTCGTACGTCGCGAGGGCGTCCTCGTACGTGACAGTCACAGCTCTCTTCCAGCCTCTCGACCCCGGCGCGGCCCGCTCAGCCGGCGAGGATGTCGTCGTCGTTCTTCCGGCGCAGCTCGCGCAGCAGCAGGGCGACGCCCGTGGCCATGGCGGCGGCGGACACCGCGGCGTCGAGCTGGCGCAGCCGGTCCTCGTCGAAGCGCGCCTGCTTCATCTGCTTGGCGATACCGACCGCGCCGAAGAGCGAGGACGCGAGGGAGAAGTACAGACCGGCCTTGGACTTCTTGAAGTCCTTGGCCTTGGCGAACTTGCTCATAGGGCGGGTGCCTCCTCCAGCAGGGGGTGGCCCCACCGGTCGGTGAACGCGGCCTCCACCGCGGCACCGACCCTGTAGAGCCGGTCGTCGGCCATGGCGGGGGCGATGATCTGCAGCCCCACCGGGAGCCCGTCCTCCGGCGCCAGGCCGCAGGGCAGTGACATGGCGGCGTTGCCGGCCAGGTTGGACGGGATGGTGCACAGGTCGGCGAGGTACATCGCCATCGGGTCGTCGACCCGCTCGCCGATCGGAAAAGCGGTCGTCGGGGTGGTCGGTGAGACGAGCACGTCCACCTGCTCGTAGGCGCGCTCGAAATCGCGGGTGATGAGGGTGCGGACCTTCTGCGCCGAGCCGTAGTAGGCGTCGTAGTAGCCGGAGCTCAGCGCGTACGTGCCGAGCATGATACGGCGCTTGACCTCGGGGCCGAAGCCCGCCGCGCGGGTCAGCGAGGTGACCTCCTCGGCGGAGTGCGTGCCGTCGTCGCCGGTGCGCAGGCCGTAGCGCAGGCCGTCGTAGCGGGCGAGGTTCGAGGAGACCTCGGCGGGCGCGATCAGGTAGTACGCGGCGAGCGCCCGGTCGAACGCCGGGCAGGAGACCTCCACGACCTCCGCGCCCAGCTCGCGCAGCAGCTCGACGGCCTCGTCGAAGCGCTGCATGACGCCGGCCTGGTAACCCTCGCCGCGGAACTCCTTGACCACGCCGACGCGCATCCCGGCCACCGAGCCGTTCCGGGCGGCCTCGACGACGGGCGGGACGGGCGCGTCGATGGAGGTGGAGTCCATCGGGTCGTGGCCGGCGAGCACCTCGTGCAGCAGTGCCGCGTCGAGCACGGTGCGGGCGCACGGGCCGCCCTGGTCGAGGCTGGAGGAGAACGCGATCATCCCGTAGCGCGAGACGCCGCCGTAGGTCGGCTTGACGCCGACGGTGCCGGTGACGGACGCGGGCTGGCGGATGGAGCCGCCGGTGTCCGTGCCGATGGCCAGCGCCGCCATGTACGCGGTGATCGCGGCCGACGAGCCGCCGCCGGAGCCGCCGGGGATGCGGGTGAGGTCCCACGGGTTGCCGGTGGGGCCGAAGGCGCTGTTCTCGGTGGAGGAGCCCATGGCGAACTCGTCCATGTTGGTCTTGCCGAGGATGACGACGCCGGCCTCCTTCAGCCTCCGGGTCACGGTCGCGTCGTACGGCGGGATCCAGCCCTGGAGCATCTTCGACCCGGCGGTGGTGGGCACCCCCTCGGTGGTGAAGATGTCCTTCAGCGCCAGCGGCACGCCGGCCAGCGGGCCGAGCCGCTCGCCGCTCTCACGCTTGGCGTCCACCGCCCGCGCGCGGGCGAGCGCGCCCTCGCGGTCGACGTGCAGGAAGGCGTGGACCTTCTCGTCCACGGCGTCGATGCGGGCCAGATGGGCCTCGGTCACCTCGACGGCACTGAGGTCGCCCGCGGCGATCCGCGCGGCGGTCTCGGCCGCGGTCTGCCTGATGATTCCCGTTGCGTCGGCCACGGTCACTCCTCCCCCAGGATCTGCGGCACCTTGAAGCGCTGCTGCTCCTGCGCGGGGGCGCCGGAGAGCGCCTGCTGGGCGGTCAGGCTCGGCCGGACGGTGTCCGGGCGCATGACGTTCGTCAGGGGCAGCGGGTGGGAGGTCGGCGGTACGTCCTCGCCGGCCACATCGGCGACGCGGGCGACCGCGCCGATGATGGCGTCGAGCTGGCCGGCGAAGTGGTCCAGCTCCTCGCCGCTGAGCTCCAGGCGCGCCAGCCGGGCGAGGTGGGCGACCTCCTCGCGCGTGATGCCAGGCATGCGGGTCATCCTCACAGGGTGGTGTGACGGTTTCGGGGCAATCCTATGGGGCGCGGGGCGGTGCGCCCGACCGGGTTTCCCGGGCGGGGCGGTTGAGGCCCTGCGCACCGCCGGCCCGCCCGCACGGGAGGCTTCGGCCACCGCGGTGCGCTCCCGCCCCCGGCCGCGGCTCACTTCACCGGTTTCACCGGCTCCTCCGCCTCGTCCGGCTGCTCTGCGGCTCCGGCCGGGGCGGGCTCGTCCGCCGCGGCGGACGCCGCCGCCGGCAGCGCCTTGATGCCGGCGGGTCCCGGCCCGCGGGCGCGCAGCCACGCCGTCGTCTCCTGCGGCGGCATGGCCGCGGCGACGAGCCAGCCCTGCACGGCGTCGCAGCCGAGGTCGCGCAGGTGCTCCCAGGTCTCGTCGTCCTCGACGCCCTCGGCGACGACGCGCAGGCCGAGGGAGTGCGCCAGGTCGACGGTGCAGCGGACGATCTCCAGATCCTCCGGGTCGACGGCGAGCCGGGCCACGAACGAGCGGTCGATCTTCAGCTCGCTGACCGGCAGCCGGCGCAGATGGACCAGCGAGGAGTAGCCGGTGCCGAAGTCGTCCAGCGACATCTTCACGCCGTGGCCGGTGAGCCCGGCGAGGGTGTCGGCCGCGCGCTGGGGGTCCTCCAGCAGCACGTGTTCGGTGATCTCCAGTTGCAGCGCGCCGGGCGGTACGCCGTGCCGGGCGAGGCGGGCGGCGACGGCGCCGGCGAACCCGGGCGTGTGCACGTCGCGCGGGGAGACGTTGACGGCGACGGGGACCTGCAGGCCGGCGGCGCGCCAGTCGGCGACCTGGGCGAGCGCCGTCTCCAGGACGTACTCGGTGAGCACCGGCATCAGGCCCGAGGTCTCGGCGATGGCGATGAACTCCTCGGGGCTGACGTGCCCGCGCTCCGGGTGCGCCCAGCGCACCAGCGCCTCCAGGCCCACGACGCGGCCGTCGAAGCCGACCTTCGGCTGGTAGTGCAGCGCCACCTCGCGGGCCTGCAGTGCCCGGCGCAGGTCGCCCAGGAGGCCGAGCCGGTCGGGGGTGTTGCCGTCCCGGCGGGCCTCGTAGACCTCGACGCCGCTGCGGTCCCGCTTGGCCTGGTACATCGCCACGTCGGCGCGCTGGAGCAGGCCTTCGGTCTCGGTGGCGTGCTCGGGGTAGACGGCGACGCCGGCGCTGGCCTCCAGCACCAGGCTCATCCCGTCCAGGTCGAGCGGCGAGCCGAGGGCGGCGACGAGGGTACGGGCCACCCGCTGGGCGCTGGTGGCGGAGTCGGCCAGCGGGATGAGGACGGCGAACTCGTCGCCGCCGAGTCGCGCGGCCTCCGCGCCGCGCGGCAGCGCGAGGCGCAGCCGGCCGGCCAGTTGGAGCAGCAGCCGGTCGCCGGCGCGGTGGCCGAGGGTGTCGTTGACGGCGCGGAAGCGGTCGAGGTCGATGAGGATGAGGGCCGCGCGGCGGCCCGTGCTCTCGGCCTCGCCCAGGGCGTGCCGGGTGCGTTCCAGCAGCCACTGGCGGTTGGGCAGCCCGGTCAGCGGGTCGCGCAACTGCTCCTCGGCGCGGGCGCGGGCCATCCACAGGCTGGAGTCGAGCGCGATGAGCGGCACGGCGAACAGCGGGAGCAGCACGGGGGTGTTGACGGCCACGACGACGATGAGCGGCGCGATACCGAGCAGCGCGGCGCCGCCCAGGCCCTGCCGGGTGAGGGCGGCGCGGGCGAGCAGGCCGGGGCCGTCGCGGTGGCCGGGGGTCGCGTACCAGGTGAGCACGCGGGTGACCAGGACGTAGGCCAGGGCGGCGGCGATCAGCTCGGGCAGCGCGTACAGGTCCCAGGAGCCGGGCTGCCAGGGCCGTTCGACCGTCGGGTGCTCGCCGCACGTCCACAGCACGAGCGCGGCCGTCGAGGTGCCGAGGATCTCGACGGCCGCGTGCAGGGGCGCCGGGCGGCGGTGCGGGCGGCGCACCGCCGCGACGGCGAGGATGACGAGCAGGCTGATGATGACGGCCGGGATCCAGCCGTAGAGGAGCAGCACGGCGAGCGTGAGCGCGGCGGCCGAGCCGTGGCCGCCGGACCAGCGGTCGCGGCCGGGTGCGACCAGATGGGCGATGAGGACGGCGGTCAGGACCACCAGGCCCCAGCCCGCGCTGCCGCGGGGGAAGAGCTCGTGGCCCTGCCGCAGCACGTGCAGCACGCCGACGGCGAACACCAGACCGCCGGCGGCCTGCACCAGCCACGGCAGGGCGGGCAGCACCAACCGGCGCAGCACCGGCGCCGGTTCCGTGCTCTCCGTCGGTCGCATCCCGTCCCTCTCACCGCCTGGGGCGCGCGTCGGCGCGCCCATCCACACTAGGCCGCGAAACGCGGTCTGGGGCGGCGATCGGCTGCGGTCGCCCGATTACCCCCGACTCGCCGGGTTTCGGTCACCACTCGAACAAGCCGGGCCCGGCGGCTACTCGGGAGGAGTCACCGCGGCCTCACGGGCGGCGTCGGGACCCTGTTCGAGGAGGACGGCGAAGCCCGCGTCGTCGAGGACCGGGACCTTCAACTGCACGGCCTTGTCGTACTTGGACCCGGGGTTGTCGCCGGAGATGACGAAGTCGGTCTTCTTCGAGACCGAACCGGTCACCTTGGCCCCGCGGGTCTGCAGTGCCTCCTTCGCGCCGTCCCTGGTGTGCGACTGAAGTGTTCCCGTGACGACGATCGTCAGTCCCTCCAGCGGACGCGAACCTTCCGATTCTTCCGCCTCCTCCTCCATCCGCACCCCCGCCGCGCGCCACCGCTCGACGATCTCGCGGTGCCAGTCCTCGGCGAACCACTGCGTCAGCGAGGCGGCGATGGTGGGCCCGACGCCCTCGGCCGCGGCCAGCTCCTCCTCGCTCGCCGCCATGATCCGGTCGATCGAGCGGAACTCCCGGGCCAGCGCCTCCGCCGCGACCGGCCCGACGTGCCGGATGGACAGCCCGGCGATGACCCGGGCCAGCGGGCGGTCCTTGGCCTCCTGGATGTGAGCGAGCATCAGCTCGGTGTTCTTCTTCGGCCTGCCCTCCTTGTTGGCGAAGAAGGTGACGACCTTCTCCTCGCCCGTCTCCGGGTCGCGCTTGGGCAGCCCGGTGTCCTGGTCCAGCACGTAGGACTTGATGGGCAGCAGGTCCTCGACCTTCAGGTCGAACAGGCCGCCCTCGTCCTTCAGCGGAGGCTCGGCCGGCTCCAGCGGCTGGGTGAGCGCGGTGGCCGCGACGTACCCGAAGTTCTCGATGTCCAGGCAGCGGCGGCCGGCGAGGTAGAACAGCCGCTCGCGGAGCTGCGCCGGGCAGGACCGGGCGTTGGGGCAGCGCAGGTCGACGTCGCCCTCCTTCATGGGCTTGAGCACGGTGCCGCACTCGGGGCACCTCGCGGGCATGACGAACTCCCGCTCGGTGCCGTCCCTGAGGTCGGTCAGCGGCCCGAGGATCTCCGGGATCACGTCACCCGCCTTGCGCAGCGCGACCGTGTCGCCGATGAGGACGCCCTTGGCCTTGACCACGTCCTGGTTGTGCAGCGTGGCGAACTCGACCTCGGAGCCGGCCACCGTCACCGGCTCGACCACCGCGTACGGGGTGACCCGCCCGGTGCGCCCGACGCCGACGCGGATGTCGACCAGCTTGGTGTTGACCTCCTCCGGCGGGAACTTCCACGCGATGGCCCAGCGCGGCGCGCGGGACGTGGAGCCCAGGCGGCCCTGCAGAGCGATCTCGTCGAGCTTGACGACGACGCCGTCGAACTCGTACGCCACGTCGTGGCGGCGCTCGGCGTACCGCGCGATGTAGGCCCGTACGCCGTCGATGCCGTCGACCACTTCGGTGTACGGCGAGGTGGGCAGGCCCCACTCCTTGAGCAGGTCGTACGCCTCGGAGAGGCGCTCGAAGCGGGCGCCTTCGAGCGCGCCGATGCCGTGGACCACCATGTGCAGCGGACGGGAGGCGCTGACCTGGGGGTTCTTCTGGCGCAGCGAACCGGCCGCGGAGTTGCGCGGATTGGCGAAGGGGGGCTTGCCCTCGGCCACCAGGTCCGCGTTGAGCTGCTGGAACTCCGAGAGCGAGAAGTACACCTCACCCCGGATCTCGACGAGATCCGGGATGTTCTCCCCCCGCAGGCGGTGGGGGATCTCGCCGATGGTGCGGATGTTCGGCGTGACGTCCTCGCCGGAGCGGCCGTCGCCGCGGGTGGCGCCGCGGACCAGCCGGCCGTGCTCGTACGTCAGATTGACCGCGAGGCCGTCGACCTTCAGCTCGCAGAGCAGGTGGTACGGCTGGGGGTCCAGCTCCTTGGCCATGCGGTCGGCCCAGGCGTCCAGTTCCGCGTCCGTGAACGCGTTGTCCAGGGAGAGCATCCGCTCCCGGTGCCGGACGGAGGTGAACTCCGTCTCGTACGCCCCGGCGACCTTCTGGGTCGGCGAGTCGGGCGTGCGCAGCTCGGGGTGCTCCTCCTCCAGCTCCTCCAGTTCCCGCAGCAGCTTGTCGAAGTCGGCGTCGCTGATGACGGGCGTCGTCACGTAATACCTGAAGCGGTGTTCCTCGACCTGCTCGGCCAGCAGCCGATGCCGCTCACGCGCCACGCTGTCCGTACTCACACCGGGCCTCCCGTCGTCACTCCGGGTCCCGGGCGAGGGACCCCGCGGCACGGACGCAGTGGGCGAGGGCCCGGCGCGCGTACTCCGGGCCGGCGGCCGCGAGGCCGCACGCCGGAGTGATCACCACACTGCCGGCGAGCGCCTGCGGCGACAGCCCCAGCCTGCGCCACAACGTCCTGACACCCCTGACGCTACCTGCAGGGTCTGACATCGCATCCGCACCGGCGGGCGAGCCCGCGGGCGGGTTCGCCGTCGCCGGTACGACCCCCGCGAAGAGCCCGAGCCCGGCCTCCACCGCCTCCCCGACGACGTCGTCCTGGCGTTCGGTCAGCAGCGCCGCGTCGTACGACACCGCCGCCGCCCCGGCGCGGTGCAGCAGGGCGAACGGCACGTCCGGGGCGCAGGAGTGGACGACGACCGGGGTGCCGTCGGGGCCGGTGGCGCCGGCGGCCCCGATCACGTCGCCCAGGGTGCCCTCGACCACCGCGCGGTCCACCGCCCGGTACGTGCGGTAACCGCTGGCGGTGGCGACCCGGCCGGTGAGCACGGCGGTGACCGACGGCTCGTCGAGCTGGAGCACCACCTCGGCGCCGGGCACCCGGCGGCGCACCTCCGCCAGATGTGCGCGCAGCCCCTCGGCGAGCGAGGCGGCCAGGTCACGGCAGGCGCCGGGGTCGCGCAGCGCGGCCTCGCCGCCCTTCAGCTCCAGCGCGGCGGCCAGCGTCCACGGCCCGGTGGCCTGGACCTTCAGCGGGCCGGCGTAGCCCTGGGTGAACTCCTCCAGCGCGTCCAGGTCCTCGCCCAGCCAGGAGCGCGCCCTGCGGGTGTCCATGCCCGGCCGGTCGGCGATGCGCCAGCCGCTGGGCTGCAGGTGCGCGTAGACGTCGACGAGCATCCCGGCGCTGCGGCCGATCATGTCGGCGCCGGGCCCGCGCGCGGGCAGCTCGGGCAGGAACGGGAAGTCGCCGACCTCGCCGGTCACGGTGCGCGCGGTCTCCCGCGCGTCCTCGCCGGGCATGGAACCCACGCCGGTGGCGGCACCGGCACCCCACGGGCGCGTCGCAGTCTCAGTCACGAGGGTGAGGGTATGCCGACCGTCCCGCCGCGCTACGGACCGGGGCGTACGGAGACGTCGGTGAGCTGGGCGTCGCGCGGCAGGTCCAGGGCCGTCAGCATGGTCGTCGCCACCGACTCGGGGTCGATCCAGCGCCCCGGCTCGTACTCCCGGCCCTCCTGGCGGTGCACCTTGGCCTGCATCGGCGTGGCGGTGCGGCCCGGGTAGACCGTGGTGACCCGCACGCCGCTGCCGGCCTCCTCCGCGCGCAGCGCGTCGGCCAGCGCCTTCAGCCCGTGCTTGCTCGCGCCGTACGTGCCCCAGCCCGGCCCCGCGCTCAGCCCGGCGCCGGAGTTGACGAACACGACGTGCCCCCGTGCCGCCCGCAGCCGCGGCAGCAGCAGCCGGGTCAGCTCGGCGGGCCCGACCAGGTTGACCGCCAGCGTCTCGTCCCAGACCTCGGGGGTGGCCTCGGCGACCGGGCCCAGCTCCACCACGCCCGCGGCGTGCACCAGCGCGTCGAGCCGGTCCGGCAGCTCCTGCTCCGCCACCGCACCGGCCAGGGAGCCCGGCTCGCGGAGGTCGGCCACCACGGTACGCGCCCCGGGAAAGCGCTCCGCAAGCTCGGCGGCACGCGTCCGGCTGCGGACGAGGAACCACAGCCCGGCGGGCCCGCGCGCGGCCAGCCGCCGCGCGAACGCCTCGCCGATGCCGGAGCCGGCGCCCGTGATCAGACAGGTGGTGGCAGGGGTGATCTCGTTCATGCCGTCATCCTGTCACCGCACCGCGCTGCTCTCCAGGTACGTGATGGCGGACTCGGGGTCGTCCGCGAAGAACATCAGGTCCGCCAGCGGCAGCGGCAGGAAACTCTCCGCCTCCATCCGCCGGAACTGCTCGTGCAGCCCGTCGTAGTACCCCGCGGTGTTGAGCAGCACCACCGGCTTGGCGTGCAGCCCGTGCTTCTTCAGCTCCAGGATCTCCGTGGCCTCGTCCAGCGTGCCGGTGCCGCCGACCATGATCACGACGGCGTCGGAGCGGCCCAGCAGCTCGGCCTTGCGCTCCGCGAGATCCCGGGTGATCACCATCTCGTCGGCGCCCTCGCGCGCCTTCTCCGCCAGGAACGTCACCGACACCCCGACGAGCCGCCCGCCGTGCTCCTGCACCGCGTCGGCGACCACCTTCATCAGCCCCACGTCCGACCCGCCCCACACCAGCGTGTGCCCGCGCTTGCCCAGCAGCCCGGCGAAGTGGCGGGCAGGCTCGGTGTAGCGCTCGTCGAGGTCGGCGGCGGAGAGGAAGACGCAGATGTTCATACGGGACACGGTACGTGCGGACGCCCCCGGCACGGCCGGTGAGTTCCGGCCGCGCAGAGGCACCGGCAGCCGGGCTCCGGCCACGGCGCGGGGACGGCGCGGGACCGCCCGCTACGCCGCCGGCGTGCCCGCGCGGCGCGTGGTCGCGATGGTCGCGGAGCCGACCACGCGGGTGCCGTCGTACAGCACCACCGCCTGGCCCGGCGCCACTCCCCGCACCGGGGCCGCGAAGGTCACCCGCAGCTCGTCGCCGGCGACCTCGGCGGTCACCGCCGTCTCGCCGCCGTGCGCGCGCAGTTGGGCGGTGTACGCGCCGGGTCCGGCCGGCGGCGTACCGCACCAGCGCGGCGAGAGCGCCGTCAGCGCCTCGACGTCCAGGGACGCGGCGGGGCCGACCGTGACGGTGTTGTCCACGGGCGAGATGTCGAGCACGTAGCGCGGCCGGCCGTCGGGGGCCGGGCGGCCCAGCGCCAGGCCCTTGCGCTGGCCCACGGTGAAGGCGTACGCGCCGGAGTGGGTGCCGACGCGGGCACCGGACTCATCGACGACGTCGCCCTCCGCGGTGCCGAGGCGGCGGGCGAGGAAGCCCTGGGTGTCGCCGTCGGCGATGAAGCAGATGTCGTGGCTGTCGGGCTTCTCGGCCACGAACAGCCCCCGCTCGGCGGCCTCGGCGCGGATCTCGGCCTTCGTGGTCTCGGTCTCGCCGAGGGGGAACATGGCGTGCGCGAGCTGCCGCTCGTCCAGCACGCCGAGGACGTAGCTCTGGTCCTTGGCCGTGTCCGCCGCACGGTGCAGCTCGCGGCCGCCGTCGGCGCGGGTGACGACCTTGGCGTAGTGGCCGGTGCACACCGCGTCGAAGCCGAGGGCCAGCGCCTTGTCCAGCAGCGCGGCGAACTTGATCTTCTCGTTGCAGCGCAGACAGGGGTTGGGCGTACGGCCCGCGGCGTACTCGCTGACGAAGTCCTCCACGACGTCCTCGCGGAACCGCTCGGCGAGGTCCCAGACGTAGAACGGGATGCCGATGACGTCGGCGGCGCGGCGGGCGTCGTGCGAGTCCTCGATGGTGCAGCAGCCGCGGGCACCGGTGCGGAAGGACTGGGGGTTGGCGGAGAGCGCGAGGTGCACCCCGGTGACGTCGTGCCCCGCCGCCGCGGCGCGGGCGGCGGCGACGGCGGAGTCCACGCCGCCGGACATGGCGGCGAGGACCTTCAGACGGGCGGGGCGGGCGGTGTCGGTCATAGCCACTCCAGGGTAACGAGGCCGCGGTGCGGAACCGTCCGGTGGCCGGAGGCGTTGGCCGATCGAGACCGAACCAGAGGGAACGAGAAGGAACGAGAAGGAAGAACCGCATGCCGACGACGGACGGCGACGGTCCGGAGCGCGTGCCCGACGGGCCCCGCCGGCCCGCCGGTGAGCGCGCGGACGCCGGTGAGGGCACGGGGGACGGGCGGCTCGGGCAGGACGGGCTGCCCCGCCGCTCCAGCCGCCGCGCCGTGCTCGCCGCCCTCGGCGTGGGCGCCGTCGGCGCCGGCCTCGGCTGGGCCGGGTACGAGCAGCTCAAGCGGCTGTGGTCGCAGGTGCCCGGCATCGACAAGCCGCGCAGGCCCGGCGAACTGGACTACGCCGCCGCCGGCTGGGCCGGCGCCTCGGAGGCGAACTGGCGCCGCGCCGACCGCCCCGCGGACTACGGCATCGACCGCGTCGTCATCCACGTCACCGAGGGCAGCTACGCGGTGGCGCTCAAGGTCTTCGGCGACCCCGCCCACGGGGCCGCCACCCACTACGTCGTCCGGGCCGCGGACGGGCACGTGGCGCAGACGGTGCGCGAGCTGGACGTCGCGTTCCACGCGGGCAACCGGGAGTGGAACGAGCGCAGCGTGGGCATCGAGCACGAGGGCTTCGTGGACCGCCCGGAGACGCTGACCGACGTCATGTACCGCTCCTCTGCCAGGCTGACCGCGGACATCTGCCTGCGCTACGACATCCCGGTGGACCGGGAGCACATCGTCGGCCACGACGAGGTGCCGGAGGCGGACCACACCGACCCCGGGCCCCACTGGGACTGGAAGCGGTACATGAGGCTGGTACGCGAGGCGCACGGCGTCGCGGAGCGCGAAGCGAGCGCACGCCCGGCGCGCGACTCCTGACCGCACGCCTGCCGTTCCCGCGCGCTGCCCGGCCACGACGCCCGCGAGACCCGGCCCGCCCCGCTACGGGGCCCGCCGCCCGCGCCCCGGGCACCGCTCAGGTCAGCCCCGCCGCCCGCGCCCGCTCCACCGCGGGCCCGATGGCCGCCGCCAGCGCCGCCACGTCCGCCTCCGTCGACGTATGCCCCAGCGAGAACCGCAGCGTGCCCCGGGCCAGATCCGCGTCCGCCCCCGTGGCGAGCACCACGTGGCTGGGCTGGGCGACGCCCGCGGTACAGGCGGATCCGGTGGAGCAGGCGATGCCCTGGGCGTCCAGCAGCAGGAGCAGGGAGTCGCCCTCGCAGCCGGGGAAGGAGAAGTGCGCGTTGGCGGGCAGCCGCCCGGCCGGGTCGGGGTCGCCGTTGAGCACCGCGTCGGGCACCGCGGCCCGTACCGCGGCCACCAGGCGGTCGCGCAGCGCCCCCACTCCGGCGGCGAACTCCGCGCGCCGCCGCGCGGCCAGCTCCGCCGCCACCGCGAAGGCCGCGACCCCCGGTACGTCCAGCGTGCCGGAGCGCACCTCGCGCTCCTGCCCGCCGCCGTGCAGCAGCGGCTCGGGCGCGTACTGCCGGCCCAGGAGCAGCGCGCCGATGCCGTACGGGCCGCCGATCTTGTGCCCGGTCAGGGTCAGCGCGGCCAGCCCGCAGTCGCCGAAGCCGACCTCGACCTGCCCCGCGGCCTGCACGGCGTCGGCGTGCACCGGGACTCCGTACTCCCGCGCCACGGCGGCGAGTTCGGCCACGGGCATGACCGTGCCGATCTCGTTGTTGGCCCACATCACCGTGACCAGCGCCACGTCGTCCGCGCCGCCGGCCGGGCCGCGCTCCAGCGCCGCGCGCAGCGCGTCGGGGTGCACGCGGCCGTACTTGTCGACGGGCAGCCACTCGACGGTGGCACCCTCGTGCTTCTGCAGCCAGTGCACCGCGTCCAGCACCGCGTGGTGCTCGACGGGGCTGGCGAGCACCCGGGTGCGGGCGGGGTCCTCGGCCCGCCGCGCCCAGTACAGGCCCTTGACGGCCAGGTTGTCCGCCTCGGTGCCGCCGGAGGTGAGGACCACCTCGCTGGGCCGGGCGCCGAAGGCGGCGGCCAGCCGCTCCCGGGACTCCTCGACCGTACGCCGGGCCCGCCGGCCCGCGGCGTGCAGCGAGGAGGCGTTGCCGGTGGCGGTGAGGCGTTCGGTCATGACCCGCACCGCCTCGGGGAGCATCGGGGTGGTGGCGGCGTGGTCGAGGTAGACGGCCTGGTCCATGATGGTCCCGATTCTACGGCGCGCCGCGGCCCGCCGGACGCCGCCTTCCGGCCGTACGGAGCCGCCCGGCCCCCGTACCGCACCCGCCGGGACCGCGCCGCCGGCCGGCCGCGGGCCTCAGCCCTCCCCCGCCGCCCTGCTGCGCCGCTGCCAGGCGCGCGGGGCCCGCCAGCGGAAGCGCAGCGCCAGCAGCCGCAGCACGAACGCCAGCGCCGCCGCGGCCGTCGCCGTGGCGGGCCCGACCTGGTCGAAGCGGATCAGCAGCGCCGTGGCCGCCGCGCCGACCAGCGCCGGCACGGCGTACATCTCCCGGTCCCAGCGCAGCAACGAGGGCACCTCCCCGGCGAGCAGGTCGCGCACCACGCCGCCGCCGGCCGCGCTGGTCAGCCCGAGGACCGCGGCGGAGGTGAGGCCGAGCCCGTACTCGTGCGCCTTGAGCGTGCCGGTGACGCAGAACAGCCCCAGCCCCGCGGCGTCGAAGACCATGACCGCGCTGGTGATCCGCTCCACCTCGGGGTGGAGGAAGACGACCAGCAGCGCGGCGACGAGCGGCGTGAACAGGTACCCCGGTTCGGTGAACGCCGCCGGCGGCACCGCGCCGATCACCAGGTCCCGCAGCAGCCCGCCGCCGAGCCCGGTGGCCAGGGCGAGCACGGCGATGCCGAAGACGTCGAAGTTCTTCCGGACCGCGAGCAGTGCACCGGAGATCCCGAAGACGAAGATTCCCGCGAGGTCCAGCCAGTGCTGCAGGGACGGGGTGAACAACTCCTCGGACACCACGCCCCCGCCTTTTCGCCGGTGTGGACTACTTCTTGTCGTCGGGTGCCTGGTCGGGGGCGTTCTCCGGGTGCCAGCAGGCGGTGCGCCGGCCGGGCTTCAGCTCCAGCAGCGGCGGCTCCTTGGTCTTGCAGACCGCGGTGGCCTTCCAGCAGCGGGTGTGGAAGCGGCAGCCGGGCGGCGGCGCGATCGGTGAGGGCACGTCACCCTTGAGCAGGATCCGCTCGCGCTGCTGCCGGCGCTTGGTGTCCGGCACCGGCACCGCGGACATCAGCGCCTTGGTGTACGGGTGCAGCGGCTCCTGGTACAGGCTGGTCCGGTCGGCCAGCTCGACGACCTTGCCGAGGTACATGACCGCGATCCGGTCCGAGACGTGCCGGACGACGGACAGGTCGTGGGCGATGATGACGTATGTGAGCCCGAACTCCTGCTGGAGGTCGTCCAGCAGGTTGACCACCTGCGCCTGGATGGACACATCCAGCGCGGAGACCGGCTCGTCCGCCACGATCAGCTTCGGCTGCAGCGCCAGCGCCCGGGCGATGCCGATGCGCTGCCGCTGGCCGCCGGAGAACTCGTGCGGGTAGCGGTTGTAGTGCTCGGGGTTCAGGCCGACCCGCTCCAGGATCCCCTGGACCTCCTTCTTCACCCCGCCCTCGGGCCGCACGTTCTGCAGCTTGAACGGGGCGCCGACGATGGTGCCGACGGTGTGCCGCGGGTTCAGCGAGGAGTACGGGTCCTGGAAGATCATCTGCACGTCACGGCGGAGCGGGCGCATCCGGCCCGTGCTCAGGTGCGTGATGTCGCGGCCCTGGAACTCGACGGTGCCCCCGGTGGGCTCCAGCAGCCGGGTGATCAGCCGGCCCATGGTGGACTTGCCGCAGCCGGACTCGCCGACCACGCCCAGGGTCTCGCCGGGCAGCACCTCGAAGTCGATGCCGTCCACGGCCTGCACCGCGCCGACCGTGCGCTGCATCAGGCCCTTGCGGATGGGGAAGTGCTTGGTCAGCCCCGAGACCTTCAGCAGCGGCTCGGTGCCGGCGACGGGCTTCTTGCGCAGCCGCGCGCCGGGAACGGTCGCGGTCGCCTTCCCGTCCCCCGCCGCGGGGGCACCCCCGCCGGTGGGGGCGGAGCCGGCGGGGGAGCTCGCCTTGTCGGCCTTCGTCTCGGGCACAGCCTCGTCCTTCACAGCTTCGGCGCAATCTCTTCGGTGTAGATGCGCTCCCGGTCTTCCTGCCGCATGTGGCAGGCGGCGAGGTGGCCGGGGCCGACCTCGCGCAGCTCGGGCCGTACGGTGCGGCTGGCGTTGTCCGCGGGCACGTCCGCGTAGGGGCAGCGGGGGTGGAACGCGCAGCCGCCGGGCACGTTGATCAGGCTCGGCGGGCTGCCCTTGACCGGGATGAGCCGGTCGGTGGCCTCACGGTCGATGCGCGGCATCGAGCCGAGCAGGCCCCAGGTGTACGGGTGCTGCGGCCGGTCGAAGATCTGCTCGGCCGAGCCCCGCTCCACGCACCGGCCGCCGTACATCACCACGATGTCGTCGGCCAGTTCGGCGACCACGCCGAGGTCGTGGGTGATGATGATGACCGCGGAGCCGAACTCCTTCTGCAGATCCCGGATCAGGTCGAGGATCTGCGCCTGCACGGTGACGTCGAGCGCGGTCGTCGGCTCGTCGGCGATGAGCAGTTCGGGATTGTTCACCAGCGCCATCGCGATCATCGCGCGCTGGCGCATGCCGCCGGAGAACTGGTGCGGGTAGTCGTCGACGCGCTTGTCGGGCTGCGGGATGCCGACCCGGTCGAGCATCTCGATCGCCCGCTTGCGCGCGGTCTTCTTGTCGACGTCGTGGTGGACCCGGTACGCCTCCACGATCTGGTACCCGATCTTGTAGTACGGGTGCAGCGCGGACAGCGGGTCCTGGAAGATCATCGACATCTCGCGGCCGCGCAGCCGGCGCACCGCGTCGGGCTCCGCGGACAGCAGCTCCTGGCCGTTGAGCCAGATCTCGCCGGAGAGCTGCGCCCGCCGGCGCTTGCCGTACTGCCCGGCGGTGTGCAGGCCCATCACCGCCAGCGAGGTGACGGACTTGCCGGAGCCGGACTCGCCCACGATGCCGAGGGTCTTGCCCTTCTCCAGTTGGAAGGACAGCCCGTCGACGGATTTCACCAGGCCGTCGTCGGTCGGGAAGTGGACCTTCAGGTCCCGGATGTCCAGGAACGACGACGCCTCGGTGCCGGCGGGTACCGGCTCCCCGACGGCGCCCGTCTTCGTCAGGCCGGTCACGAGACCCTCACCCTCGGGTCGATGGCGGCGTACACGAAGTCGACCACCAGATTGCAGAGCACGATGAAGAAGGCGGCGAACAACGTCACACCGAGGATCGGTGGCAGGTCGTTCTCGTTGATGGACTGCACCGCCCAGGAGCCGACCCCGTTGAAGGAGAACACCGTCTCGGTGATCACCGCCCCGCCGAGCAGCAGCGCGAAGTCCATGCCGAAGATGGTCACGATGGGCGTCAGCGCGGACCGCAGCCCGTGCCGGGTGATCACCACCGGCTCCTTCAGGCCCTTCGCGCGGGCGGTACGGATGTAGTCCTCGCCCATGGTCTCCAGCATTCCGGCCCGCGTGAGCCTCGCATAGAGCGCGGAATAGAGGAACGCCAGTGAGAACCAGGGCAGCATCAACCCCTGGAACCAGCGCACCGGGTTCTCGGTGAGCGGCGTGTACTCGTTGGGGAAGATCTCCCAGTGGTAGACGAACAGCGCCAGCGCGACGGTGCCGGTGAAGAACATCGGCAGCGAGACGCCGGCCAGGGCGATGCCCATCGCGGCGCGGTCGAAGAACGAACCCGGGCGCAGCGCCGAGATCACGCCCGTCGTCACCCCGGAGATCAGCCACAGCACGGCGGCGCCGATGGCCAGCGAGGCGGTGACCGGCAGCCGGTCCAGCATCTCCGGCCAGACCTCCACGTGCTTGCGGAAGGAGTAGCCGAGGCAGGGCGCATTGCACTGCGACGGGTCGGGGCCGAAGTTGAACTCCCGGCCGGCGAAGATGCCGCGGATGAAGTCCCAGTACTGGACGTAGACGGGGTCGTCGAGGCCGAGGTTCTGCTTGACGGCTTCGATGGTCTTGGGGTCCGGGCTCTTGCCGATGTACTGCGCGGCGAGCTGGTCGGGCGTGCTGCCGGCGAGTCTCGGCAGGACGAAGAAGATGGCGTAGGTGATGGCGCTCACGACGAACAGCAGCATCACCGCGGCCAGCAGCCGCCGGATGAGATACGCGAACACGAGGGCGTGCCTTCCACGGTCCGGGCGGCGCGGGCGGTGCCGGTGAGGGCACCGCCCGCGCAGCCGGTGGGGGGTACTACTTCAGGCCGAGGTTCAGGTAGTCGTACTGACCGCTGAACGCCTGCGAGACCACCAGGTTGGTGACCTGGTCCGAACGCTGGTGCAGGACCTTGAAGTAGGAGAGGGGCACGATGGCCGCCGTCTCCAGCATCTTCTTGTCCACCTCGGCGTACGCCTTGGCACGGGCAGCCTTGTCCGGGTCGGCGATCGACTCGTCCAGGAGCTTGTTGATCTCCGGGTCGTCCAGGTACGAGATGTTCGTGTTACCGGACTCGCCGAGCGCGCCGCCGTTGGCGATCTGCTGGAGGAAGCCGTAGCCGCTGGGCCAGTCGGAACCCCACTGCATCATGTACAGGCCGGCCTTGTTGTCCTCGACCCACTTCCGCGAGCCCGCGAAGTCGGTGAAGTACTTGCCGCCGGGGAACTTCTGGATCTCGGCGTTGATGCCGACCTTCTTCAGGGCCGCCTGGATCGCGGTGGCGTTGTCGATCTCGTCCTGCCGCTCGGTGCGCGCGGTCAGCACGGTGTCGAACCCGTTCGGCTTACCGCACTCCTTCAGCGCGGCCTTGGCCTTGTCGACGTCGCCCTTGTGGCCCTCGGTGGCGTACGGGTCGTCGTACGCCTCGTGGCTCGGGACGTCCGGGGGCAGCGCGGTGGTGGCGATGTCGCCCTTGGGCTCGCCGCCGAGCGCGCGCATCGAGGAGTCCTTGTCGACGGCGAACTCCACGGCCTTGCGGCAGTTGACGTCGTCGAACGGCGCGAGCTGGGTGTTCATCGCCAGGTAGGTGAGCCGGCCGCCGGTCGGGTTGTCGATCATGTTCGACTTGTCCCGCAGAAGCTGGGACTGGGTCTGGCCGGTGACGCCGAGGGCGTCGAACATCACGTGGGTCTTGCCGGCCTCGATGTTCTTGTCGATGGTCTCGGCGTTGACCTTGAAGCGGACCTCGATCTTGTCCGGGAGCTGCTTGCGGATCTTGTCCGTCTTCGGGTCCCACTGGTCGTTACGGACCAGGGTCGCGGACTTGTCCTGCTCGAAGCTCTCGAACTTGTACGAGCCGGAGGAGACGATGTTCTTCTGGTAGTCCGACCCGTTGTCCTTGTCCCGCGGGACCGGCGCGGTCTGGGTCATCGCCACCAGGTAGTCGAACTCCTGGAACGCCTGGTCGAGCTTGAAGACGATGGTGTGGTCGTCCGGGGTCTCGATGGACGAGATGCCCTCTTCGCTCTTGTCCTTGTACGGACCCTTGTAGTCGTCCGGGTTGTCCAGGTACTGGGCGAAGTAGTTCGGGCCGAGGGAGAGCACGTCGCGGGCGTAGTTGCTGCGCTCGACGGCGTACTTGACGTCGGCGGCCGTGATCTCGGTGCCGTCCTCGTACTTGACGCCCTTCTTGATCTTGTACGTCCAGGTCTTGCCGCCGTCGGTGGCCTCACCGGGACCCTCGGCGAGGTCCGGCACCGGCTCCGCGGCCTGCGCGCCCGGGCCGGGGGCGTAGGTCATGAGGGAGCGCGCGTACAGGCGGCTGAAGTTCCACATGTAGCCGTAGTACGTGTTGCCCGGGTCCATCGAGTCCGGCACGTCGGCGGACTCGTAGACGAGGGTCCCGCCCTTCTTGTCGGACGGGTTGAGGACCTTCTCGATCGCCGCGTTCGCGGCGGCGCCGCCGCCCTCGCCGTCCGATTCGTCGTCGTTGCCGCCACCGCCGCAGGCGGAGACGGTCAGCGCGACCGAGACGGCAACCGCGAGCGTGGCGGCTGATTTCGACCTGAGTTTCATGGTGAGGCGTTGCCCCCTGGTTCGGAGTGATGGGACGAGTGCGGGAACGGCGGGTGCCGCGCCCGGTCGGCTGCTTGGTGTCATCGGCGGCCCTTGGGATCGAGTGCGTCCCTGAGCCCGTCGCCCAAGAGGTTGAAGGCCAGCACGGACAGGAAGATCGCCACGCCCGGTACGACCATGAACATCGGATCGACCTGGTAGTAGTCGATCGCGCTGCTCAGCATGCCGCCCCAGGAGGCCTGCGGCGGCTGGATGCCCACGCCGAGGAAGCTGAGCGCCGCCTCGAAGAGGATGTTGGTCGGGATCAGCAGGGTGGAGTAGACCAGGATCGGCCCCACCAGATTCGGCAGCAACTCCCGGAAGAGGATGAAGGGGCCGCGTGCGCCCAGGCTCCTGGCAGCCTCCACGAATTCACGTTCGCGCAGGCTGAGCGTCTGTCCTCGCACGATGCGGCCGATATACGGCCAGCTGAAGAAGCCGATGACGAAGATCAGCACGCCGATGTGCAGCTCCAGGCCCTTCAGCCCGAACGCGCCGCCCTGGAGCGCCGCCGAGATGGAGATGGCGAAGAGCAGCACCGGGAAGGCCAGGAACGTGTCCATGGTCCGGCTGATGATCGTGTCCGCCCACTTGCCGTAGTAGCCGGCGATCACGCCGAGGACGGTGCCGATCACGACGGCGACCATGGTGGCGCCGAAGGCGACGAGCAGCGAGACCCAGGAGCCTTCGAGGATGCGGGTGGCGATGTCGCGGCCGAGCCGCGGCTCCACGCCCAGCGGATGGTCCCAGCTCATGCCGCCGAAGGAGCCGTAGGGCGTGGCGAGCGAGGGGTCGACCAGGTCCTGGTTCAGCTTGTTCGGGTCGAGCCCGAAGATCGACTGGATCGGCCGGGAGAGCGCGGCGATCAGGATGAGGAGTACCACGACGACGCCGCCGCCCATGGCGACGCGGTCACGCTTGAGCCGCATCCATGCGATGCGCCCGAGCGAACGGCCCTCGATCCGGCTCTTGTCCACGCCCTCGACGAGAGCTTCCGGCGTCGCCTCGGCAGCGCCGGTGGTCTCGATAGGTGCCGTCATGTTGTGGGGACCCCTCTCGAGCGGCGGCGTCCCGCCGTCGTCTGCCGCGGTAGCGGCTCATTCTCTTCGCTGGTGCAAGTCATGCCGTCATGCCGTGATCCGTGGTGCCGTCGTGCCCGGTGTCCGTGGTGCGGGATCGTGAAGCTCTGCCGTCGCACAGGGGAACGACAGCCTCCCGCGGGGGGAGTCTTCAATGCGCCTGCGATCACTCGCCAGACCCCGAGGGGAATGGATGCGCAAACGTGATGCGATGCAGTGGATAACCGTTATCCGGACATCCGATCGCCGCTGAGCGGATCTTCACCGGTCCGATATCAGGACACGTATGGATATAACAGGGTCACGCCCTCAGAGCTGCGGGGCGGGCCCCGGCTGCCAGCCCGCCTGCGGGGCGCCGCCCGCGGAGTGCGGCGGCGGATAGCCGTAACCGGCGGGCGGGGCGGCCGGGCCGCCGCCGTAGGCGCCGCGGTCGAAGAACGGCCGGGAATTGGCCCGCATCCACATCGCCACCGGGTCGTGGTCGTCGGCGAGCGCCACCGTGGAGACCGCCAGGCCGGAGGGGACGGCGGCCACGGACTCCCGCATCATCGACTGCGCCGCGGCGACCGACTGCGGCCCCGTGTCGTACAGGTCGATGCCGATGGCCAGGTACGGCTCGCCGAGCGCCGGCTGCACCCACGCGCGGCAGAGCGTGCGCACGGCGGGCGTGCCCTGGGCGGTCTGGCCCAGCAGGGCGTAGAACGGCGCGACGTCCACGACCGGCTCGGAGATCCGCAGCGGTCCGGCGGGCAGCCGGTCCAGGCCGGTGGCCACCCGGCGCAGGTCGAGCCAGGGGACGCCGACGCCGCCGCCGGCGGCGTGCGGGTCCAGCCACAGGCCCCAGCGGTCCGGGTAGAGCGCGGCGGCGATCTCCGCGCCGGCGACGGGCTCGTGCGCGCCGGCCCAGCCGCTGGCGGCCAGCTCGCGGTCGGAGCTGAAGCAGGGCGCGTAGGAGTGGCCCTCGACCTGCATGCTCCCGTACTGCGCGTCGGGCGAGTCCGGACGGCCCTGCCAGAGCAGCATCCACACCTGCCCGGCGGCCAGCGCGGCGAGCAGCGCCTCGTACGCGTCGTACCTGCCGGGAGCCACCTGGCGGACCAACTGGTCCACGCCCGCTCCCTGCGCGCTCCCGCTCGCGCCCCCGCTCACCCTGGGCCCCACCCCTTCGTCTCGGCCGCCTCCGCCCCCGGGCACGCGTGGAGGCCCGGAAAGGTCATCCAACCAGCTTAGAGCCTGACCGCGTCAGCCGACCCGGATGTAGAACGGCTCGACCTTGGCCCGCATCCAGGTGATCACCGGGTCCACCGCGGCGTCGAGGAAGACCAACTGCACCTTCCACGGCACCGGCTGCGCGCCCATCGCCCGGCCCAGCGCCTCCACCGCCGCCTGCCTGCTCTCGTCGTACGTGTCCATCAGCTCGACACCGATGTAGAGCTGCTCCGCGCCGCCCTCCACGCTCGCGAGCCCCCGGCGCGCGCTGCGCACCACGCCGGTCCGCTCGAACTCCTCCCGGGCGGCGGCCAGGAAGTCCATCGGATCGTCCTGCCAGTCCGGCGTGAACAGCCGCACCCGGCCGCCCCGCGCCTCCCCCGGCAGCCGCGCCGCCCCGCGGTCCCGGCACAGCTCGGCCACCGCCGCCGGCGGCAGCGGCACGCCGACCGTGCCGCCGGGGTTGACCGCGATGCCCACCTGCGGCGGCAGCCCGCGGGCGAACTCGCGGGCCGGTGCGACGGTGAACGACATGTGGGTGCCGGTGACCCGCAGGAACTCCTCCTGCGAGGAGAAGACCGGCACGTACGGCGCGCCGCCGATCTCGGTCGTCGGCACACCGAGGGAACCGCTGTCGGGGCCGCCGCCCTCGGGCAGCGGCACCCACAGGCTGCTGCGGCCCAGCACCTCCAGCAGCCGCGGGGCGGCCTGCGGGTTGCCGAGGGAGGCGGCGAGCACCTCCTCCAGCTCGTTGCCGGGGAAGCCGCCCGTGGCGGGGGGCTGCGGGGAGCGGTAGTCGAAGCTCATCGGCACCAGACCAACTTTCGGGGGATGAACGTCGGCACCCTAACGGCTGCGAGCGCCCGCGGGCGACGACCGCACCTGCACACGGCGGAGCCCCCTCCCCCGCCGAACCGCGCGACGGGGAGCCCTTTTTCGGTACGTACGGGGGACCTGCGCGCAGCGGCGGGCGCGAAACGGCGCGCGGATTCAGCCGAAGCTGATCGAGCGCGGCGCCCCCGCCTCCCGGCCGTCCAGCACCAGCACGGAGTCGCCCACCGCCGTCCCCCCGCAGTGCGCCCACTCCAGCAGCCTCCGGTGCGCCCACAGATGCCGGGCGAAGGCGTAGCGCGACACCGTGCGCCCGCGCTGTTCCTGCCGTCTGCGCGCCACGTCGGCCGGCACGTCCAGCACGAGGACGTGCACCCCGCGCCCGTACCGCCTGGCCTGTCTGGTCAGCCACCACCGCACCCACGGCAGCGTGCCGCAGTCGTGCACGACGAGGCTGCCGCCGGAGCGGACCGCCAGGCGCAGCCGCAGATAGTGGTCGATGCGCACGAGCGGCCGGTACACGGGGTACGGCAGCCTGGCGCCCAGCCTGCGCGCCCAGCGCTCGCGTACGTACTGCGAGTCGATCAGCACCACCTCGGCCGCCGGCCGCGTCCGCCGCATGAGCGTGCTCTTGCCGCTGCCCGGCAGCCCGGAGATCACGACGATGTCCCCCACCGGATAGCGAAGCCGCTCCCGGGAGGCCGCCTGCTCCACCGTCACGCCGCCTCCCACGCCCCGCACCGCCGCCGCCGTCCGTCCACAAGCGTCGCAACAGGGACGGGGCCGGACAAGAACGCAACGGAAGGTGGGCTCCCAGTTCTTCGCCCCGTCCCGCGACCGGCGGTCGCGTGCAATGATGGGGCCGCCAACTGCATACCGGCCGTTCGAACCCGCGCGGGAGAGTCCCGGTGCCTCGTCGCACCGGGCGCCGAAGGAGCAAGTCCTCCCTTGAATCTCTCAGGCACCGTCACCGCACGGGCGAGGCAGATCTGAAAAGCGGGCAGCGCCCGGCCGTGCGCCGGTGCCGCCCCACCCAAGGTGCAAGCCACGCTCCCGCGGGATCGTGGCGAACCTCTCAGGTTCCGATGACAGATGGGGAGGACACGACCACCCCCTGTCCGGGAGCCCGATGATGACCACTGAGAGCCCTGCACCGCGCCGTACCGCGCTCGACGCCACGCACCGCGCCCTCGGCGCCACCATGACCGACTTCGCCGGCTGGGACATGCCGCTGCGCTACGGCAGCGAGCGCGAGGAGCACCTCGCGGTACGCACCCGCGCCGGCCTCTTCGACCTCTCCCACATGGGCGAGATCACCGTCACCGGCCCCGGGGCCGCCGACCTGCTGGACTACGCCCTGGTGGGCCGGCTCTCCGCCGTGCGCCCGGGCCGCGCCCGGTACACGATGATCTGCCGCGAGGACGGCGGCATCCTCGACGATCTGATCGTCTACCGGCTCGCCGACGAGGAGTACATGATCGTCGCGAACGCCGCCAACGCCCGGGTCGTGCTGGACGCCCTCGCCGAGCGGGCCGCCGGCTTCCCGGGCGCGCGGGTACGGGACGACAGGGACGCGTACGCCCTGATCGCCGTGCAGGGCCCCGCCTCGCCGGCGATCCTCGGCCGGGTCACCGACGCGGATCTGGCCGGCCTGAAGTACTACGCGGGTCTGCCCGGCACGGTCGCCGGCGCCGAGGCGCTCATCGCGCGTACCGGCTACACCGGCGAGGACGGCTTCGAGCTGTTCGTCCGCCCCGCGGACGCGGTCGCCGTCTGGGAGGCGCTGACCGCCGCCGGCGCGGACGACGGCCTGGTACCCTGCGGGCTCTCCTGCCGCGACACCCTGCGCCTGGAGGCCGGTATGCCGCTGTACGGGCACGAGCTGAGCACCGCGCTCACGCCGTTCGACGCCGGTCTCGGCCGGGTCGTCAAGCTCGACAAGCCCGGCGACTTCGTCGGCCGCGAGGCGCTGGAGCAGGCCGCGGGGCGTGCGGCGGCCGAGCCGCCGCGGGTGCTGGTCGGCCTGGTCGCCGAGGGCAGGCGGGTGCCGCGCGCGGGCTACGCGGTGGTGGCCGGCGGGCGGCGGATCGGCGAGGTCACCTCCGGTGCCCCCTCACCCACGCTGGGCAGGCCGATCGCCATGGCGTACGTGGACGCCGCGCACGCCGAGCCGGGGCCCTCAAAGGTCACCGGGGTGGCCGTCGACATCCGCGGCAGCCACGAGCCGTACGAGGTCGTCACCCTGCCGTTCTACAAGCGCCCCTGACCGCTGTGTGGCGGCATTCGACCGTGCCGCCGGCGCCCTGATATGTCACCCCCGTCCGGATCCTGGAGAATCGCCTCATGAGCAACCCTGAGCACCTGCGCTACAGCAAAGAACACGAGTGGGTCGCGACCGACGACGGCGTCGCCACCGTCGGGATCACCGCCCACGCCGCGAACGCGCTCGGCGACGTCGTCTTCGTCCAGCTTCCGGGGGTCGGCGACACGGTCACCGCGGGCCAGTCCTGCGGTGAGCTGGAGTCGACGAAGTCCGTCTCCGACCTCTACGCCCCGGTGACCGGGGAGGTCACCGCGACCAACCAGGACGTCGTGGACGACCCGGCGCTGGTGAACTCCGGTCCGTTCGAGGACGGCTGGCTGTTCAGGGTGCGTGTCGCGGCCGAGTCCGACGAGCTGATGTCCGCCGAGGAGTACACCGCGTTCACCGCGGAGTGACGCTCCGCCGCCGCAGCCCCGCCCGCCCGCGTCCCTCACTTCCACGGAAGGTCCCATGTCCCTTCTGAACGGCTCGCTCCACGAGGTCGACCCCGAGGTCGCCGCCGCCGTGGACGCCGAGCTCAAGCGCCAGCAGTCCACCCTCGAGATGATCGCCTCGGAGAACTTCGCCCCGGTCGCCGTGCTGGAGGCGCAGGGCTCGGTCCTCACCAACAAGTACGCCGAGGGCTACCCCGGCCGCCGGTACTACGGCGGCTGCGAGTACGTCGACATCGCCGAGGAGCTGGCCCGTGAGCGCGTCAAGGCGCTCTTCGGCGCCGAAGCCGCGAACGTGCAGCCGCACTCGGGCGCGTCGGCGAACGCGGCGGCGATGGTCGCCGTACTGGAACCCGGCGACACGATCCTGGGCCTGGATCTGGCCCACGGCGGGCACCTGACCCACGGCATGAGGATCAACTTCTCCGGCAAGCTCTACGACGTGGCGGCCTACCACGTCGACGCCGAGACCGGCCTGGTGGACATGGCCGAGGTTGAGCGGCTGGCCAAGGAGCGGCGGCCGAAGCTGATCATCGCCGGCTGGTCGGCGTATCCGCGGCAGCTCGACTTCGCCGCCTTCCGCCGGATCGCCGACGAGGTCGGCGCGCTGCTGATGGTCGACATGGCGCACTTCGCCGGGCTGGTGGCCGCCGGCCTGCACCCCAGCCCCGTGCCGTACGCGGACATCGTCACCACGACGACACACAAGACGCTCGGCGGCCCGCGCGGCGGGGTGGTCCTGTCCCGCCAGGCCCTCGCGAAGAAGATCAACTCGGCGGTCTTCCCCGGCCAGCAGGGCGGGCCGCTGGAGCACGTGATCGCGGCCAAGGCGGTGGCGTTCAAGATCGCCGCTTCGGAGGAGTTCAGGGAGCGGCAGCGGCGCACACTGGACGGCGCCCGGATCCTGGCCGAGCGGCTGCTGCGGGACGACGCGCGCGCGGCCGGCGTCTCGGTGCTCTCCGGCGGCACGGACGTCCACCTGGTCCTGGTCGACCTGCGCGCCTCCGAGCTGGACGGCCAGCAGGCCGAGGACCGGCTCCACGAGATCGGCATCACCGTCAACCGCAACGCGGTCCCCGACGACCCCCGTCCGCCCATGGTCACCTCCGGCCTGCGCATCGGCTCGCCGGCGCTGGCCACCCGCGGCTTCACCACCGCGGACTTCGAGGAGGTCGCCGACGTCATCGCCGAGGCCCTCACGGCGCCCCCCACCCGCTGGGGTTCCGGAGATCCGCAGACGGCCGCCCTCACCGCCCGGGTCACGGCGCTGGCGCAGAAGCACCCGCTGTACCCCGGCCTGTAGCCCGCACGGCCGGGCGGCCCGGCGCGCCGCGACGGCGCGGGCCGCCCGGCCCGGGGACGTACGCTCGACACCGTCGCACCACGCACCTCGCACGCCCCACGAAAGGACAAGGGAGTCCCGAGTGGCCATCTCCGTCTTCGACCTCTTCTCGGTGGGCATCGGCCCGTCCAGCTCGCACACGGTCGGCCCGATGCGGGCGGCCCGGCTGTTCGCGCGCCGGCTGAAGAACGAGGGCCTGCTGGCCCACACCGCCGCCGTACGGGCCGAACTCTTCGGCTCGCTGGGTGCCACCGGCCACGGCCACGGCACCCCGAAGGCGGTGCTCCTGGGCCTGGAGGGCCACTCGCCGCGCACCGTCGACATCGAGTGGGCCGAGGGCGAGGTGGCGCGCATCCGCACCACCGGGCTTCTGCACCTGCTGGGCGCCGAGATAGGGCCCGACCACGAGATCCCCTTCGACGTCGGCACCGACCTCGTCCTGCACCGTCGCCGCTCGCTGCCCTACCACGCGAACGGCATGACGATGGCCGCGTACGACGCGGACGGCGGGGCGCTGCTGGAGAAGACGTACTACTCGGTGGGCGGCGGCTTCGTCGTCGACGAGGAGGCGGTCGGCGAGGACCGGATCAAGCTCGACGACACCGTGCTGAGGCACCCGTTCCGTACCGCCGACGAGATGCTGCGCCGCACCCGCGAGACGGGGCTGTCGCTGTCGTCGCTGATGCTGGAGAACGAGCGCGCCTGGCGCACCGAGGCGGAGATCCGGGCCGGACTGCTGGAGATCTGGCGGGTGATGCGTGAGTGCGTCGCCAGCGGCACCACCCGCGAGGGCATCCTCCCCGGCGGCCTGAAGGTCCGCCGGCGCGCCGCAGGCGAGGCCCGTCAGCTCCGTGCGGCGGGCGACCCGGCGGCGCACGCGATGGAGTGGGTCACCCTCTACGCCATGGCGGTCAACGAGGAGAACGCCGCCGGCGGCCGGGTCGTCACCGCCCCCACCAACGGCGCGGCGGGCATCATCCCCGCGGTCCTGCACTACGCGGCGGACTTCGTCCCCGGCGCGGACGACGACACCGCCGTCCGCTTCCTCCTCGCGGCGGGCGCGATCGGCATGCTCTTCAAGGAGAACGCCTCCATCTCCGGCGCGGAGGTCGGCTGCCAGGGCGAGGTCGGCTCCGCCTGCTCCATGGCCGCCGGCGGCCTCGCCGAGATCCTGGGCGGCACTCCCGAACAGGTGGAGAACGCCGCGGAGATCGGCATCGAACACAACCTCGGCCTGACCTGCGACCCGATCGGCGGCCTGGTCCAGATCCCGTGCATCGAACGCAACGGCATGGCGGCGGTCAAGGCGATCACGGCGGCCCGCATGGCGCTGCGCGGCGACGGGCAGCACTTCGTCTCGCTCGACAAGGCGATCAAGACGATGAAGGAGACGGGTGCGGATATGAAGGTCAAGTACAAGGAGACAGCCCGCGGCGGGCTCGCCGTCAACGTGGTGGAGTGCTGACAACTACAGCCCCGACCTGCGTTTTTGCGTCTTTCAGGCTGCCAATGGATTTCTGGGTTGCATAACGTTTTGTCCCTGGGATCTCCCTCCTGAAGCTCCCTGGCAGGCCAGCCCGCCCAACGGCGCGCTCTGCTCACCCTGGTGGAAGCAGAGCCGGCTCCGTGCTGGCCACCCGGGCAGATCGCAGGACGGCTGCGCCTGGGGAGTCGCCGCCGATTCCTTGTGCCGGTTTCCGCGCGTTTGCCGAGCAGAGGAATGCCTCGGCTGACGTCGTGGGATGGCGGTGGCGAGCATCCGGCTATCGTTCACAGGGCTTCACGAGCCCCGTCTCATACGCCAGCACCACCACCTGCGCCCTGCTTCCCAGATCTAGCTTCGTCATCGTGCGGTTCAGGTGGGTCTTCACGGTTGCTTCGCTGATGTGGAGGCGATCAGCGATCTGCAGGTTGCTGAGACCCCGCGCCACCAGTTTCAGGACCTCCAGTTCGCGCGAGGTCAGCGCGTCCAGATCTGTTGGCGGTCCCTTGGCAGTCTGGCACGTGTATGCCTCGATAAGGCGGCGTGTGACGCTGGGCGCGAAGAGAGTGTGGCCGCCCGAAACCGCGGATATCGCGGTGAGGAGCCGTTCCGGACCGGAATCCTTGAGCAGGAAACCGGAGGCCCCGACGCGCAGCGCACCGTAGACGTAATCGTCGAGGTCGAAGGTGGTCAGCATCAGGATCCGAGGCACAGGGTCGGCCGCGTGAGCGAGGATGCGTTCGGTGGCCTCGATGCCGTCCATACCGGGCATCCGGATATCCATCAGGATCACTTCGGGGGCTGTCTCGGCGGCCAGGCTGACGGCCTCCGTGCCGTCCCCCGCCTCGCCGACCACCTGGATGCCGGGCGCCGCCTGTAACAGCCCCACGATTCCTGCACGAATTAGGAATTGGTCGTCGACGACCAGGACTGTGGTCATGTTGCGGCATCGTCCCTTTGCACTGCGGTTCGCCCGGAGGTGGGCAGGGTCATCCGCACCACGAAGCCACCCTGGTCTCGGGGGCCCATGCTGATCTGCCCGCCGTAGAGCGCGGCCCGTTCGCGCATGCCTATCAAGCCGTGGCCGCTGCCGGTCGGAAATCCGTCCGAAACGGGGCCCTTTTTCAACCCCTCCCCGGTCTTCCCGTCGTCGGTGACGGTGACGGTCACGTGGTGCCGCCGATAGTGGATTTCGACAGTGGTGGCGGCGTTCCGGGCATGCTTGAGGACGTTGGTCAGCGCCTCCTGGACAACGCGGTAAGCACAGAGGCCGACGCCGGGGGCGAGAGGCCGCGGGGTGCCCTTGATATGGAGTTCGACGGGGACTCCCCCGGCACGTGCGCGATCGATGAGTTCGTCGAGGCGGTCAACGCCGGGCAAAGGCGTCGTGGCGCCACCGGGCATACCCTCCACATCTTCTTCCCGTAACACCTTGAGTATACGGCGCAGTTCGTCGAGGGACTCGCCGCTGGTATCAGCGATAGTGCCGAGCGCGGTGCGGGCGGTCGCCGGGTCCGTGGCGAAGACGAAGCGGGCAAGCCCGGCCTGCACGGAGATCACCGACATGTGGTGGGCGACCACATCGTGCAGTTCCCGTGCAATCCGACCGCGTTCTTCGGCGACCTCGCGCCGGGCCCGCTCGGCCTGCTCTTCCCGGAGTTGCCGGCTGAGTTCGGCAGAGCGGCGGGCGAGGGCGCCGAACCACACGAGGACACCCGAGAACAGCAGCGCCTGGCCGAAGACGGAGAGCATGGCCCGGCTCTCGCTGACCATGCCCGAGTAAAGCCAGCCACTTACCAGTACGCCCCCGCAGGCGACGGCCGTCCGCCCTCGGTACACCGACGCCACCGTGTAAAGGGCAAGCATCGGGCCGAAGGTGACCACCACCGGCCAGTAGCCGACGGTGACAAACGCCGCGCTCGCGATCTGCGTCATACCGAAGACGACGAGGGGCATCCTGCTCCGGAATGCGACAGGCAGATGCGCCAGCGACGCGAGCACTGCGCCGCGTGTGTCCAGGTCCGGCCAGCCCTGCGTCTCCGACTCTCGTCCTAACAGTACCGCCACGCACACCATTACAAACGCGATCACCGTGTCGGCGACGAAGGGACGGGTGAGCACCGCGGCAGCATAACGCCGGTCCCGGCGTGTGGGTCAAACTTTCGCGACACTGCCGCTACCGCGGAGGTTGACCCGTACCGCCAGAGTTCACCGACATCTTCCGCGCTGGGGTGACGCCCGCGCTGCCCGGTTTCCCTACGTTCTCCCACGCGGTCACGTGACCGCAGCCCACAGCCGACTTACCGTGGCGCGATTCCCGGGGCGGTGCCATCAGCTCCCATGTCTCCGCAGATCCGAGCACTCCCCTTCGGGGGATGTCCCTGATCCGGAGGCGGGGCCGGGGCCCCGGGGACGACCGCCGGCGACGTAGCCAACCGAAGCCGCCACCGCCCGCGGCTTCCGTCTCACCGGAAGGCGAGGTTCATGCACAGACGCAGAGGCCGAGCTCACTCCCGGCATGGAACGACGGGTCATACCGACCCCGGACATCCACAACGCGGGCCTGAAGACCATACGTTCCCGGACCCGGCGCACCAGGAGCAGGGCGTCGAGATCCGGAGCCGGCTCCGCAACGAGCTGATGAGTTTCGTCAGCCGCGGAGACGTCGACGTTCAGGCGCCTGACGGGCCTTCATGCCGACGTCCACAGCGTAGCGGGCCGTCGCGTCGCTCCTGTCACCGGTGAGTACCATCCGGCCGTGCATGTGCCGTAGTGGATCTGCGGGACGGAAAGCCTTGAGCATGCGGCGGTGCACGGCCCCCGGAAGTTCCGAGCTCGCATCGTCCGGCCGGCAGGGGACCGAGGACCGGGCGCCGCGTTGAGGACCTGTGCTGAAGGTGAGAATCCTGTCTCCGCTTCTCGACCGCCATCGGGAGAGTACAGACCAGAATGCACAAAAAGAGGGAACGGAACTATGATCTGCAGGTCGGACCACTGCGGGCGCTTGTCACCATAGTGGACCTCGGCGGCTTCGGGCGTGCGGCCAATGCCCTGCACATCACCCAGCCGGCCGTCAGTCAGCAGATACGCCGCCTGGAGTCCCTGATCAAACAGCCGGTGTTCGTCTCCACGGGACGGCGCATGCGCCTGAGTCCGGCGGGCGAGGAACTGTTGGCATACGCGCGCAAGATGATCGAACTGAACGACGAGATGGTCACTCACTTCGCGCCGGTAGCCGGTAGTTCCAGAATCACCCTGGGAATCGCCGACCAATTCAGCGGCATACTGCCCGCGGTGCTGAGCACCCTGAAGCAGCAGGCATCGGGCGTGCAGGTCACAGTCCGGACCGGAATCAGTGAGCTTTTGCTGGAGCAGTTTTCCTGCGGCAACCTGGACCTCGCCATGCTGATCAACATGGACCGAGCGACGCCCGACAGCCGCTTACAGCAGCTCGGCCGCATCCGCTTGTCCTGGTTCGGCCGACCTGTTGTGACTAACAGCCCGGTATTACCTCTGGTGTTGTACACAGAGCCGTCCGCGCTCCGCGACCAGACCCTGCGTGCCTTCAAGGAATGCCAGACCCCCTGGCGAATCGGTTACGAGGGCGCCGAACTGATCGGTCTGTGCGCTGCCATCCAGGCCGGACTCGGCATCGGATGCCTGATCGCCAACGCCGGGGAACTGTGGGACCTGCCGTCCGGCGTCTCCGCGGGGCTTCCCCCGCCGCCTTCGGCCCTGCCGCTCACCCTGGCCGTGTCGGACAACATGCCGGGAGACCTGGCCGAGACCGCCACCAGCGCCGTCCGTCAGGCCGTGAGCCCCTACCCGCTCGATGTTCCGTCCTGATGGGGCCGTGTGGTATCCGACGTCGGGCACCGTCATCGCCGCCACCGCCCGTATGTCCAGACCATCGAGGGCCTTGTCGTCCGCCGGGCGGCTATCCCGCCGTGGCCAGGACCGCGCAGGTGAAGGTGAAGCCCATGCCCGTCCCGATAAGCACGACCTGGTCCCCCGTGCTCAACAGGCCCTCCCGCAGCAGATGGTCGACGCTGAGGATCTGGTCGACCGAACCCAGGTGACCGGTGCGCAGGCCGAGTTCGAAGAGAGTGCGTCTGGGATCGAGGCCCAGCGGCTCGACGAAGCCCGATTCGAAGAGCCTGCGCCCTACGAACGGCGGGACCACCCAGCGGGCCTCGTCCAGGCTGCACCCGGCCTCGTCCAGCGCCCTCGTGACCACCCGGCGCACCGCGTGGACGGACCGCTCACGCGCCTCGCGTGCCGTCATCGTGCCCTCGGCGAAGAAGTCGCGGGCCCGCTGCCTCATCGGCAACGTCTCCACCGCTGTCGGTGACACGCGGTGGAAAGGCTCTCTGCCGCGTTGCAGCCCTTCCAGTGTGCTGTCGGTGTACGAGGACACCGACAGCACACGCAGTCTCCCTCCCCCGCGCCCGAGGAGGGCCGCTGCCGCCCCGTCTCCGAAGGCCATCCCGGAATCGATGTTCCAGCGGTCCACGCCGGGAGACGAGAACCGGTCGGCGACGGTGATGAGTGCAGCGCCGAGGTCGGTGCGGCCGGCGAGCATGCTGCCCGCGATCTCCAGGCAGGCCAACGAGCTGTTGGACAACGCCGACGCCTGGACGGAGAGCGTGTCCAGGGTCTCGCCGAGCAACTGGCGGGCGATCCAGCAGGCGGCCGGCCACATGTCGAGGCCCTGGAAGTAGGTGCTGCCGTGCAGGTGCAGAACTGGCGAAAGGACCGGGCCCGCGGCGTCGAGCGCGTCCCGGCCCGCCCCCACAGCCATCTCGGGAGGGGCCAGGTCCGACACCGCCACCGAGACCGTGCCCGCCTCCCGGGCGTCCTTCTCCGCATACCGGCCCGCGGCGACCTCCCCGGCGACGGAGCGGAGTTCCCCGAGTCGGCTTCCCGTTCCCTTGATCCACAAGTCGTCATACCGCACTGGCCGCGCTCCTCATCCGGTCCCCGCCGCGAACGTGCCGATGCCGTCGACGATCACGGTGCGTACTGCCGGCCGAGCAGCTCACGGGCCACGACCAGCTTGGTCGCGTTGGCGGTGCCGTCGGCCAGTTGCAGCCCGATGACGTCCCGGAGCCGCTGCGCCGCGTACGAGTCGTCCTCGGACCAGCCGAGCTGGCCGAGTGTCAAGAGCGCCTGGTGGGCGGCTTCCGCAGCCGCCTTGGGCGCCCACCACTTCGCCATGTTCGCTTCGATACGGTGGCTCTCACCCCGGTCGTTGCGCGCCAGTGCCTCGTAGGCCAGCAGCCGGGCGGCGCGCAGGAGGGTGGCATGCTCGACGAGCGGGAAGGACACCGCCTGGAACGCACCGATCGGACGGCCGAAGGTTAAGCGCTCGGCGGCGTGCGTGAACGCGGCGCTGAGTGCGGCGTCCGCGGTGCCGACGGCCATCAGAGCGATCAGCGCACGCGAGTAGTCGAACCCCCTCATGACCTGGATGAACCCCAGGCCCGGCCCACCGACGACGTCCTCGGCGCCGACCTTCAGGCCGTCGAAGTCGAGCACGGCTCGCCCGCCGGCCCGGCAGCCCAGGTCCGTCAGTTGCGTCCGGGTCACCCGGTGCTCGTCCAGCTCTGTGTAAAAGGCGGTGACTCCACGCGCGCCCGGCCCGCCGGTGCGTGCGAAGACCAGGGCGTGGGTGGCGTAGACGCCGATCATGATGGAGGTTTTACGGCCGGACAGGACCCAGCCGTCTCCGTCCGGTTCGGCGCGCAGTTCGATGCCGGCCGCATCGGTGCCGTGTTCCGGCTCGGTGAGCGCAAGCGCGACCAGAGCGTCGCCGCGGGCGATGCCGGGCAGCCAGCGCTGCAATTGCTCGTCGGTCGCGTTGGCGTTGAGTACACCGCCGATCAGAGCGGCGTTGAGCACCGGATAGCACACCGCAAGGTCGGCCTTGGCGAGTTCCTCCAGCACCGCGCCGGTGCTCACGGCATCGACGCCGAGTCCGCCGTAAGCCCGCGGGATGCGCAGAGCGAACAGGTGCCGCTGCGCCATGTCCTTCAGCAGCGCGGGGTCGTAAGCACCGCGCCGGTCGTTCCCCCGGTAACCGGGGGCGATCCGCTCGGCCGCGAAGTCCCTGGTCCGATCGCGCAGTTCACGCTGGGGTGCGGTGAGGTCGAAGTCCATGTCCGCTCTCCTCTTCAGTCCGACTGCAACTCGGCACGCAGATGGAACTTCTGGATCTTTCCGGAGGGAGTCTTCGGAAGTGAGTCCACGACCTTGACCCGTTCCGGCCAGTACTGCTTGGCCATCGAAAGGCCGTCGAGGTGCTTCTTGATGTCGTCCAGGGACGGAGCCGTGCCCTCCGGGATCAGTACGGCGCAGGCACGCTCGCCGAGGCGCTCGTCCGGGTAGCCGACGACCGCGACATCGCGTATGGCGGGATGACGCAGCAGCGCGGCCTCCACCTCGGCCACCGGGATGTTCTCCCCGCCGCGGGAGATCACGTCCTTGACGCGGCCGGCGATGCGGATGCCGCCGTAGCCGTCGTCACGTGCCAGGTCCCCGGTGTCGAACCAGCCGTCCGGGGAGAGCGAGGCGGCATACAGCTCGGGCCGCCGGTAATACCCCAGGCACTGGGTCGCGCCGCGTACCTGAAGAGCACCCGCCGTGCCGGGCGGCACCGGCAGCCCGGATTTCCGGTCGGCGATCCTGACCTCCATGCCGGGGATCGGGGTGCCATCGCTCTCGGCCGACCGCAGCTCCGGATCCGTGGGGCGGGTCACCGTGACGCAGCCGTTCTCCGTCATGCCCCACAGTGCGTACACCCGGCAGCCCAGCACCTCACGCGCCTGCTCCACCACGACGGGTGCCACCGGCGCGCTCCCCGTGGCGAATGCGGCGAGGCACGACAGGTCACGGTGCGCCGAACGCTGCGCGGCCGTGAGGTCGACGAGGAAGGTGGGCGCACCCATGAAGAAGGTCACTCCTTCGCGCTCCATGATCTCCAGCATCACCTCCGGGTGCCAGGCGTCGAGTTGCACCGAGGTGCCACCGAGCAGCAGGGGCATGAGGAAGTTCCAGGTGTAGCCGCCCTGATGCGTGGTCGGCGAGCCCATCGCCGTCACGATGTCGGAGGAGAGCGCGAGAACGTCGGCCTGCGCTCTGTTCATGGCGTACAGGGTGTTGTGGCTGTGCACCACGCCTTTGGGCTCGCCCGTGGTGCCGGAGGTGAACATCACCTGGGCGTGGTCGTCCGGGCTCGCTTCGAGGGTGTCGAGCTCAGCCGCGGGGTGCTCGGCCTCCCACTGCCGGCCGATCATGAACGTGTCGAAGTCGAGGACGGCCGCGGGCCGGGAGTCCGTGTCCTCCTGGGCGCTCGCGGCGGCAGGGCTGCCGGCGAAGCCCACCAGTACGCGGTGGCGCAGGGTGGGGACGGCCGCGGCGACCTCGGCGATCATGTCCGCGTAGGAGAAGCCCCGGTAGTCGGCGAAGCCGATGTAGAGGGGGCTTTCGGTGAGGCGGATCATGAACTCTACCTCGCGACGGCGCATGATCGGCACCACCGGGCCGGCGACCGCCCCGATGCGGGCGCAGGCGAGAGCGAGCGCAACGAGCTGCCAGGAGTTGGGCAGTTGGAGAGTCACCACGTCGCCACGGCCGACGCCAAGTTCGAGGAGCGCCCCTGCGAGGCGGTCCACACGCCGGGCGAGTTCGGCGTACGTCAGCTTCTCCGGCTCCTTCCCGCCGGTGGAGCAGCAGATGAGTGCGGTCTTCTCCGGGTGGTTGTGCACCGCGCGCCGGAGGTCGTCCAGGAAGGTCTCCTCACGCCACCAGCCAGCCCGTCGATAGAGCTCGGCGTCGGCGGCCGGCTGCGTCCTGTCCGCTGCCATGTACCGGTGCTCCTTTCCTGCCGTCGTCGAGTCCGTCGTCATACGCCGATCACCTCTCTGGCCCGCGCCGCGACCGCCCCGGAAGTGATACCGGCCTGCTCCAGCTGGTACTGCTGACCGCCCGACACGGAGGCGAACGCGTCCGGCATGCCCACCCGGCTCACCGTGACGGCCGGCAGTTCGGACAGCGCCTCCGCGACGGCACCGCCGAGCCCTCCGCTCTGCCAGTGCTCCTCTACGGTGATGACCCTCCCGGTCGCCTCGGCGGCAGCCTTGAGGGCCTCGCTGTCCAGGGGTTTGACGGTGTGTGCGTTGAGGACGGCGGCGGCGATGCCGTCCGCCGTCAGCAGGTCGGCCGCTTCCAGCGCCGTGTGCACGGGGTACGTACCGCAGGCGACGAGCGTGATGTCGCCGCCCTCACGGAGCACCTGCATCCTCCCGATCCGCACCGGCGGCGCGTCGGCGGGCAGGTCGGGTGTGGCGTTGCGGCCCAGGCGCAGGTACACGGGCCCCGGCAGGTCCAGGGACTGGCGGAAGAGATGCTCCGTGGTGGCCGCGTCCGAGGCGACAAGCACGGTCATGTGCGGCAGCAGCCGCATGACGGCCACGTCCTCCAGCGAGTGGTGTGTCGGCCCGAGATGGCCCGCCGAGACACCGGAGTGGGTGCTCGCGATACGCACCGGCAGGTTGTTCAGGGCGATGTCAAGCTTCACGGCCTCCAGTGCCCGGGTGGCGGCGAACGTCGCCATCGTGTTGACAACAGGGAGGTAACCCCGTTTGGCGAGCCCGGCGGCAGCACCCATGAGGGTGTGCTCGGCGATGCCGAGGTTGATGTAGCGGTCCGCCACGCCTTCCAGGTCGACGCCGTTGAACAGGCCGGTGTCGGTGTCCAGGCAGACCAGTCGCCCGTCGCCGGGCATCAGCTCCAGCAGGGTGTCCCGGAAGACCTCTCGCGATGAACGGGCCTTTCGCGGCGCGCGCGCGTCGGCGACCGTCGTGGCCTTGGTCATGTCGCGTTCCTCCGTGCGGTCGTGCGCAGGGCGTTCAGGGCACGGTCGCGCTGCCGCTCACCGAGCCGGGCGAAATGGCTGCGTACCTGTCCCTCGACGAAGGGCAGCCCCTTGCCCTTGACGGTCCTGGCGATGACCACGGTGGGTTTGCCCGACTCGCCGGGTGCGGTCAGTACGGCGACGAGCGCGCCGAGGTCGTGGCCGTCCACCTCGATGGCGTGCCAGCCGAAGGCGCGCCATCGATCGGCCAGCGGCTCCAGCGGGACGACGTCCTCGGTGGCACCGGTGATCTGCAGGCCGTTGCGGTCGATCACCGCTGTCAGCCCGTCGAGCCGCTGCGCGCTCGCCGCCATCGCCGCCTCCCAGACCGAGCCCTCCTGGAGCTCGCCGTCACCCATGACGACGAAGCACCGCCGTCCGTTGCCGTCGATCCGGTCGGCCAGGGCCAGGCCCACCCCCAGTGCGAGACCGTGCCCCAGCGAGCCGGTGGGCATCTCGACGCCCGGGATCTTCGGGTGCGGGTGCGCCATGAAGTCACTGCCCGGCACGCCGTACTCGGCAAGACGCACCACGGGGAAAAACCCGCGCTCGGCGAGGGCGGCGTACAGCCCGACGCCTCCGTGTCCTTTGCTCAGCAACAGGATGTCGCGCTCAGGGTGGTCGGGGTGGTCGGGATCGATGCGCAGCACGCCGAAATACAGTGCGGTAAGGATCTCCACGAGGGACATGGAGCCGCCGAGATGGCCGCCCTCCCGGCTGGCACACAGTTCCACGATGTGCTCGCGGATGCGGCCCGTCGCCTCCCTCCACTGGTCCGTTCCGCCGGAAGCGGGCCCCCGGTCCCTCCCTGTGAGTACATCACTCATCTTTTGCTCCTCCGTCCCGCCGAATCCCGTCAGTGGGGATGCAGACCGGTGAATTCCAGACCGAGGTGCTCAGGCCAGCCGAATCGGATGTTCATCGCCTGTACGGCGTTTCCCGCACCGCCCTTGACCAGGTTGTCGAGTGCACCGACCAGCAGCGCATGCGGCGTCTCCGGCTCAAGAGCGAAGCCGACGTCGCAGAAGTTGGAACCGGCGAGCAGCTTCGGGTCGGGCAGCCGGTGCATGCCGCGGCGCTCGGCCACGACGCGCACGAACGGCTCGTCGCGGTAGCAGGTCCGGTAAGCGGCACGCACGGTTCGTTCGTCCGCCGGGACGGTGAGCTTGGCCCGGCACAGTACCTGGACCCCGCGGACAGCCTCCACACCACTGGCGGTCATACGCACGGTCAGCCCGGTGGCCTGCTGTATCTCCGCCTCGTGCCGGTGCCGGGTCGGAGCGAACACCCGGAGTGCTCCGCTGCGTTCGGCATGCAGGTTGGCCGGCCCCGCCGTGGCCCCCGAACCGCTGGAGCCCGTTCTGGCATCGACCGCCACCTCGCCGTCGAGTAGTCCTTCCCGAACGAGAGGGTGCAGGGCGAGGATGGCCGCAGTGGCCATGCAACCCGGCACGCTGATCCGTCCCGCGCTCTTCAGTTCGACGCGGTGCAACTCCGGCAGGCCCGTGACGAACGACTCGATCACGCCGGCCGCCTCGTGCGGGACCCCGTAGTACTCCTCGTACACCTTGGCGGAGTGCAGCCGGAAATCACCCGAGAGATCGATGACGACCTCGGCACGGTCAAGGAAATACGGCATACGGCGCATGGTTTCCCGGTGTGCACCGGCCAGGAACAGCACATCGTACGTACCCAACTGCTCCGGCCTGCAGAAACGCAACTCGGTGCGTTTACGCAGGTTCGGGTGCACACCGTCCACCGGGCGGCCCGCGAAACTCTTCGAGGTCACCGTGGAAAGTTCGACCTCCGGGTGCCCCAGGAGCAGACGCACCACTTCCCCGCCGATGTATCCCGCGCCGCCGGCAACGGCTGCTTTCATCATGCGGCAACCGTGGACACGACGTGCTCGACGATGCGGTCGGCAACGTCCACCCGGCCTTTCTGGGCCTGCTGGAAACCAGTGAACTCCACTCTGTGATTCACCTCAAGCACGAACATACGGCCCTCCGCGTCTTCCAACAGGTCGACACCTGCGATATCGGCACCGACGGCCCCGGCCGCGGCGACCGCGAGCTTCTGCTGCTCTGCACCGAGCGGACAGAATTCACTGAGAGCACCACGAGCGACGTTTGTCCGCCATTCCGCACCGCGTCGGTATGTGGCGCCGAGCGCCTCACCGCCCACCACCACAACTCGGATATCCCGGTCCGGCTTGGGGATCAGTTGCTGCACATAAACGATATGGGACTGCGGTGCCGGAAACGCCGCAATGTGTTCGAGCACGGCGACCGCCGTCTCCCTGGAGTCGATAGCGGTCACGAGCCGCCCCCAGGAGCCGACCAGCGGTTTGATGACGGCCGGATAACCGATCTCTTCGAGGGCGGACAGCGCGGCCTGCGGGGTCATGGCCAGGGCGGTGCGCGGGGTGGGCAGTCCGCACCGCGCAAACGCCGTGGAGGAGCGCCACTTGTCGCCGCAGACCGCTGTGGTGGCCGCCGAGTTGAACACCCTGGCCCCCAGCGCTTCCAGGGCGGCAGCCGAATAGCTCGCCCGATAATGGCCGATCTCGCGGTTGAGTACGGTACGCGGTGGCGTGGCCCCGTCCAGCGGGACGGCCAGCTCGCGGGTGTCAACGACCTCGTAGCCGACGCCGCGCCGCTCGAACGCCGCCACTAAGCGCTTTTCTTCGGTCCGTATACGCGAGGCCAACAAGACGACATCGGGTGCGGTTGCTCTCATGTCTTCGATTCCCTGCCAGAAATCCCTCCCGACTACTCACCCCAGTCCTCTTCGACTTCCGGGGCTTTTGTGAGGGTCGCGGGATCGACCCCGACAACCTCAAGCTCAGCACGGCACTCGACGCATTCGACGATCTCACTCACACGAACGTCCGGGTCCATCTGCACCTGTGCTTCACAATCCGGGCAGGCGGCGACTGTCATGACATCCTCCCACGCATGCGATCGACCTGAATTCTCAACCAGTGCTCAACCTTGCCTGAAAAGCCGCAGGACAGGGAGGAACTCCGGTCCGACGGCACACGAACGGTACCCACAGGAGTGGGATATACGCCAATCAGAAATGCTTCTGACTTTGATCAGCCCTGCTTATCGCAGAAGACATAAGCACGATTCATCAACACCATAAGCATCCGTGGAAGAGACGCAACTTGCTGTCATGTTGCCGGCATCCGGAAATCATCTATAGTCGCATTGCCCAGGAACGATCCCCCTGCGGGTTGCTCGTATCCACAATCCTTCGGCTATGCGTGAATTTCTCGCCCCCGTCGGCCAAGTGCACCGGCAGAGACCGGAAGGTGACTTCTGCCCGGCCATCGGGGACAACTACCCGTAAGCACATCCGGGCCCACCCAGGCCGCCCCAAACAAACTGCGGAGAGCACATGCAAGGAACGACAAAGGGAATGGCGACCGGCCCTGCCCTCATCGAGCCGGTTCGCGTCAGTCTCGCCGATCCCGCGGTCAGGGAGCACAGCCCGGGCGAGGAGTTCGCCAGGACCGTCCAGGGCAAGAGTCCGGACAAGGACGTCGTCGTGCCCTTCAGGGCTCATCTGCCCGCGGTCTTCCCCCTGTTCGCCACCCGTCCCCGGTACGCGGTCCGGCACCTGATGAAGACCGCGTCGGTATCCGATGGTCCGGGGCTGTATGTGCACGAGCCCCCGGCCCATACCACCGGAGCCTCCGGCACGTCGTACGCCACCACACCGGAGGCCCGCTTCGCCCCCTGCCTGAAGACGGCCGACCTCAGCGACCTGGCGGTGTCGGTGCCGCTGCCCGCCGGGCTGATTCACGAACCCGCGCTGCTGGCCCCGTTCGTCGACTACCGGGTGCTCGTCAGACTGTCCGCCGTCGAGAACGAAGCCCTGCTGCACGGTACGGCGGACAAGGCGATACCCGGGCTGCTGTCGCTTCCCGACTCACGTACCCGCACCCTCGGCGACGACCTGGTGGCGGCGATCACCGGCGGAGCGGCCGAGGTCGAGGAGACCGGCGGTTCGTGCGACGGCATCGTCGTCCATCCCTTCACCTACTGGGAGTTGGTCGGCCGGGGCGCCCTCCGGCTGCTGAACGAGGCCGGCATCACGGTGTCGCGTACCCGGATGATCCCACGCACCCAGGTGCTGCTCGGCGACTTCAGGGCCGCCGCCACCCTGCTGGTGCCCGAAGTCGCGTCACTGGCACTGCGCAGGGGCGCGGGGCCCGACGGCACCGACATGATCGAGGCCACCACCCGCGTGGGCCTGGCCGTTCATCTGCCCCAGCACTTCCTGCTGCTGTCACAGGGCTGACTGCGGCCCAGCGGAACCGGACAGCCGGAAAGGAACCCTCGCCACCATGACCGACCAGTACCCCCGCATCCTCTACATCACCGGATGGATGCGTAGCGGCAGCACGCTCGTGGGCAACGTTCTCAACGAGTTGCCCGGGGTTCTGCACGCGGGAGAGCTGCATTACCTCTGGGAGAACGGGCTCCTCGCCTCCGGCACCAACTCCGTGTGCGGCTGCGGCGATCACCTGACCGGCTGCCCCCTGTGGTCGGCGGTGCTCGACTCCCTGCCGGGCGGCGTCACCGCAGCGGACGCACACCGTATGGTCATGCGGCAGCACGCCCTGCTGCGCACCCGTCACACCAGGACCAGGCTTGCGGAAGCGCTGGGCAGGACGGCACCCGCACCGGGGGTTGCGGACGTTCTGGACCGCACCGCCGACATTTATCACGCACTTCGTTCCAGGGGCGGGGAACGACTCATCGTCGACGGCTCGAAGTTCCCCGCGGAGGCCGCGGCTCTGTGTGGGCGGGCCGACCTCGACGTGCGCATCCTGCACATGGTGCGTGATCCGCGTGCCACGGCCCTGTCGTACCAGCGGGCCAAGGACTACATTCCGGCGCTGTCCCCGGCGCGCAGCAGCGCCTACTGGACAGCCTTCAACCTCGCCTCGGAAGAGGTCGCCGCTGCCGTCCGAGGCAGGTGTCTGCGGCTCAGACACGAGGACCTGTGCCGAGAGCCCCGGAAGGTGATGCTCCAGGTGCTGCGTTTCCTGGACCTCGGCGACGAACCGCCCGTCGATGCGGACGGCACCGTCCACCTCGCCGGCAACCACACGGTGACCGGCAATCCTGACCGGCTGCGCACGGGCAGGACCGTGATCCGGCCCGATGAACGGTGGCGCACCGGGCTGCCGGCCGCGCAGCTCACGGCGGCCACGGCGTTCGCCGCGCCGCTCCTTCACCGGTACGGCTACCCGCCGACGCCCCGGGGACGGTGAACCAGGGTCGCGAAGTCCGTCACTGACATCACAGAGAGAGCAGGAAGCACAGCACATGGATCTTGGACTGGAGGGGCGCGTGGCGGCCGTCGCGGCGTCGAGCAGCGGACTCGGTCTCGCGGTCGCCGGGGCACTGGCCGCGGAGGGGGCGCACGTCTCCATCTGCGGCAGGGACCCGGAGAAACTGGCCCGCGCGCACGCGGAGCTGGCGGACCGCGGAGCCGGCCGGGTGCTCAGCACCGTGGTGGATCTCAGCGACGAGGACGCCGCCACGGGCTGGGTGCTGCGCACCGCCGTGGAGCTGGGCGGGCTTCACGTCCTGGTGACCAACTCCGGCGGGGTGCCGTTCGGCCCGGTGGAGGACTTCTCGGTCGGCGAGTACCGCAGGGCGATCAACGACAACCTGCTGCCGCACGTCTCGCTCTCCCTCGCCGCCAAGCCCCATCTCCTCCAGGCGGGCTGGGGCCGCATCATCATGATCACCTCCGAATCGATCCGTGAGCCCAGCACCGCCAGCGGCCTGTCCTCCGTCTCCCGGCTCGGGGTGCTGGGCTTCGTGAAGGGCTTGGTCCACGCCCTCGGCGCCAACGGTGTCACCGTGAACGTGCTGGCCCCCGGGTTCCACCGGACGCCCATCCTCGACAAGCAGTTCGGCGCGGAGGTCGAGGCCCGGCTCGCCGAGGTGGCCCGGAAGCTGCCGCTGGGCAGAATCGGCCGGGCCGAGGATCTGGGCGCACTTGTGGCCTTCCTCGCCAGCGAGCAGGCCGCGTACGTGACCGGTGCCGTGCTGGTCGCGGACGGAGGCAAGACACGTGGCGTCGGCTGACGGAGGGGGAGGTGACCTCGGCTGGCGGGCACGCCGGCCCCGCGGCGGCGGCCGGGGCTCAGGGGTGGATTCGTACGTTCGCGGGAGTGGCGGCCGCGCTGCTGTGTACCTTCACCTCGTTCGGCATGGTCATCCCGGTGATCCCGAGGCTGGTCACCGAGCAACTGGGCGGGTCGCCCCTCGGGGTCGGGGCCGCGTTCACCTCCTCGGGTGTGGTGGCACTGCTGGTGCGGCCGTATGCGGGCCGGCTCGCGCAGCGGCGGGGCAGCCGGCAGGTGATGATGTCCGGCGCCGGGCTCGTCGTGGTGACCGGGGGCATGTACGCGTTGCCCTTCGGCCTGCCGGGGCTGCTGGCGGCCCGCCTGGTCATGGGGGTGGGAGAGGCGCTGCTGTTCACCGCCGGCTCGGTGTGGACGGTGCACCTGACGCCGCCGGAACGGCGCGGTCAGATCGTGGGCTACTACGGTCTGGCCATGTGGACCGGCCTCACGGTGGGGCCGGTGCTCGGCGAGGTTCTCTTCCGCGTCGGCTCGTACGGCACAGTCTGGATCACCGTCGCCCTCCTGCCCGCCGTCGCGGTGGTGCTGCTGGTGCCGCTGGCCGATACACCACGGCTCGGTACCGCCGTCTCCACCCGGCTGCTGCCGCCGTCGTCGGTACTCCCCGGGATCTCACTGGGCTGCGGCGCGTTCGGGTACGCCGCCGTGGCGAGCTTCGGGGCGCTGACGCTCACGTCCCGTGGCATCGGGAACGGATCGATGCTGATCAGTCTGTTCAGCATCGCGTACGTCGCGATGCGGCTGGTCGCCGGACGCGCTCCGGACCGCCTGGGACCGCTATCGGTGATCGTCTTCTCCGCATCGGTCGAGGCGGCCGGCATGCTGCTCATCGCCTTCGCCTCCTCGCTGTGGATTGCGGCGGCGGGGGCGCTGATCGCGGGAGCCGGCTTCACGCTGCTCTACCCGGCTCTCGCGCTCATCACCATCGACACCACCCCGGAGGCGGAACGCGGAGCCGCCCTCGGTGCGCTCACGTCCTGCTTCGACGTCAGCGTCGGCGTCGTGGGCCTGCTGGGCGGGGCCCTGGCCGAGGTGAGCTACACGGCGACATTTCTCCTGTCCGCGCTGGCCGTACTCGGATCGCTCCTCAGCGGCACTGTGGCAGCACGACGCCACGCCCCGGGACGCTCAGCGGCGCACTGAACTACCAGTGATCGCCCACCGAATGAAGGGAACGTCCCATGCCTGCCCTGGGAGAGGTTGCCAGCGCCGGCGACGCCGCGTTGTACGTGGTGAAGCTGGGAAGTGCGACATTGGCGCACAACGCCGTCTTCGACGAACTGCTCGACCTGCACCGACGCAGCGCACGACTGCTCGTCGTCGTCGGCGGGGCGGCGGGGATCACCGAGTACTACCGGCGCATCGGCCGCGAGGTCCGCTCGGTCACACTGCGGGGCGGGAACGAGGTCAGATACTGCCCGCCCGACGAGCTGCCGTACCTCGTGGCCGCCTACGAGCAGATCACTCTGCCGCGCGTCGAGGAACAACTCGGCACGCGGGGTCTGTCGGTCTTCGCGACGGTGGCGCACAAGGGCCCTCTGGTACGCGCCGATGTGGGCGGCCCGCTGCGGGTGACGGACGGAGGCAGGACGCGTCTGATCCGCGACCACCGTGCGGGCACGATCCGCGACGTGGCCGCGGACCGTCTCGAAAGCCTGCTCAGAGCCTTTGACGTGGTGTGCATCGCACCTCCGGTAGCCGATGCGGCCCTGGGCACCCCGCTGAACGTGGACGCCGATGTCCTCGCCGCTGAAACCGCCAAGGCTCTCGACGCGGATCATCTGCGCCTGGTCACCGGCACGGCGGGTCTGCTCACCGATCCGAGCGCGCCGGTGAGCACGCTGCGCCACGCCGCCCGTGGCGAAGGCGGGGGTTACGCCGGCGGGCGGATGCGGCAGAAGGTCAGGGCAGCGGAAACCGCCCTCGACGGCACCTGCGATGTGGCGATCACCGGCCCGCACACCCTGTCGACGGCCCAGGGCACCTGGTTCTGGCGGGCCCCGGCGCCCGCACCGGATCTCAGCCTGCTGGCCAGGGCGGTCGAGATCTCCTCGGTCTCCAACGACGAGTCAGCACTCGCCGAGTTCCTCACCGGGTGGTGCGCGGAGCGCGGAATCCCGGCTCGGATCGACTCCGCGGGCAATTTCGTGGCCACGCGGGGCTCGGGCCCTCGCCGTCTGCTGATGCTCGGCCATATCGACACCGTTCCGCACCGGTGGCGGGTGGGCTGGGACGGCGATGTGCTCTCGGGGCGGGGCAGCGTCGACGCCAAGGCGAGCCTGGTGGCCTATCTCCAGACCCTCGCGGACCTGGATGTTCCGGACCATGCCCGGGTGCAGGTGGTCGGGGCGGTCCAGGAAGAGACCACCGGGGCGGGCGCCTTCCACGTCCGCGACCACTACCCGGCCGATGCGGTGATCGTCGGAGAGCCGAGCGGTGCCGCGGCGCTGACCATCGGCTACTACGGTCTGGTCAAGGTGCGCTTCAGCGTCTCGGAGCACACCGAGCACACGGCGGGACAAGGTGTCCGTACCGCTGGCGACCGCATGGTCGAGGTACTGCGGGCGACCCGCGCGGCGGTCGAGCGACTCGACCCCGAGGCACTCACCGCCGTCCTCGGCATCCGTGCCCTGAACGAGGGCGATCTCCAGACCGGCGAGGCCGTGGTGGACGTCCGGGTCCCGCCGCGTCTCGACGAGGGCGAGCTGCTGGCCGCGCTGGAGAAGGCGACGGCCGAACCGGTGCGCCTCGACGTGCTGCGGGCCACCCCGGGGGTGTCCACAGCACGGTCCGCTCCCCTGGTGAGGGCGTTCCAGCGAGCCTTCCGGACAGCGGGGTCGAGCCCCCGCTACCTGATGAAGAAGGGCAGCAGTGACATGAACACCCTGGCGACGACCTGGCGCGGGGTGCCGATGGTCGCCTACGGCCCCGGCGACTCGAAGCACGACCACACGCCGCACGAACGGCTACCGGCGCCGGAGTTCCGCCAGGCGCGGACAGTGCTGGCCGGGGCCGTCCGGGAGTGGCTTTCGCTTCCGGTGGCCCGGGGAGAGCAGTGCACCCAGTGAGAGTGGAACACCAGGAGGACACACGTGGAACACCATGCGGCAGGCCGCACGGGTCAGCGGCCGCTGAGGTACGCGGCCTACATCAACGGGAAGGATGTCGAAGGGCTCTCCGGGGCGTATCTGCACACGGTGACCGCCCGGACCATCCTGGAGGACACCTTCGCCGGCCTGAAGCTCAAGCATGACCTGGACACGGGCCGAGTCGATCCGCGCACGGCGGGCGGCCGTGTCATCGGCGGATGCGCGGTGGCCGACGAGACGATGCTGACGGAGGCGATCGGGGCAGCGGCGGACGCAGCCCCCGTCTGGGCTCGCTCCACCATGCAGGACCGGTGGCAACTGGCGCACCGCATGATCGAACTGCTCCGGGAACACCGGGACGTGCTCGTCGAGATTCTGGTCGCCGAGGGCCAGCCGATCTCCTCGGCACGGGCGATGATCGACAGCTATCCGCTCGCAGGCTGGAGTGAGGAGACACTCCAGTGGTGCGCGGCCCAGTTGCACCACAGCCGCCGGGACGGCAACCGGGAGAGGATCGTGCGCCGGGTGCCGGACGGCGTGGTCTGCGTCAATCCACCGCAGAACGCGGCCGCTCCGAATGCGCTGTTCGGAGCGACCGCCCTCCTGGCCGGGAACACCCTGGTGGTCCGGGCGCCGCGCAGTGTTCCCCTCGGTGTGACATTCGCGATGCGCGAAGTGGTGGCGCCCGCGCTGGAGGAGATCGGCGCCCCGCCGGGCACCCTCAACGTCCTGTGCGGACCGCCCATGCTTGAGCCCTGGCTGGCCCACCCCCGGGTCAACGACGTCGTCTACATCGGCGGCAGTGCCAAGGGCCTGGCCTTCGAGCGGGAGGCCATCGCCGCCGGCAAGAAGCCCATTCTGGAACTTGCGGGCAACGACGCAAGCGTGGTCTGGCGGGATGCCGACCTGGCCGATGCGGTGCGCAGTCTCACCGAGTGCTTCTCGCAGTCCGGGCAGATCTGCAATCTCCCCAACCACGTGATCGCCCACCCTGCGATAGCGGATCGGCTGATCGAGCGCCTGTCGGCCGCCGCCCGCGAGATCCGGCCAGGCTTCCCCGACGACCCCGACGTCGTCCTCACCCCGGTCCTCATGTCCGAAGGCTTCTTCGCCGCCATCACCGACGCCCTCGCCAAGGGCGCGACCCTCGTCGAAGGCGGCCGCAGACTCGAAGTGGACGGCTCGCCCTCCGACACGGGTCTGTTCCTGGAACCGACGGTGCTGCGCGTCGACGGACTCCAGGATGCCCGCTCGCTCGACGCCGTAAGAAACGAGACCTTCTTTCCGCTGCTGCCGGTAATCGTGCCAGAACACGGCACGGACGACGAACTGCTCGACCGGATGGTGTCCTTCCTCAACGGCAACGCCTACGGCCTGCGCAACTCTCTGTGGGCGCGCAACTCGGCGGTCATCGACCGGTTCGTTCAGGAGGTGACCAACGGCGGCATGCTCAAAGTGAACGAATCACACAGCAGTTTCCTGCCGCTGCTGCCCACACATGGCGGCACCGGCCTGACCGGCGGCTCGTTCGGCGAGGCCAATTACCTCATGCTGCGCACGACCCATCTGCAGGGTGTGAGTGTCGTACGCCCAGCCGGATGATCCGTGCACCCACCCGTGCGGACCTTCCCGGAACAACCGCAGAACCAGCAGAGAGAACAGAGGCCCCATGACAGTCCGCATCCTGCGTGCACGCACCAGTTGTGCCCCGGTCACGCTACTGCAACGCCTCGGCGACCACGAGGATTTCCCCACCCATGCCCCGGACGTCCTCTCCGTCACGCCCTGCGGCGAAGGACATACCTCCTGGCAACTGGCCTTCCGTACTGCCACCGTCCACTGGGTCCAACAGGAAAAGATGGAGACCGGCGGTCTCACCTTCCAGCAGACCACAGGAGACTTCATCGCCCTGAACGGCGCCTGGAAGGTCGTTCCCGACGCCCCCCGGGGCTCCTCGTCGCCTCACGGCAGCGAGGTGACGTACGAGGTGAGTTTCCGCACCAGTGTCGCTCACCTGGCCGGGGCCATCGACCCGGTCATCGGCCGGGTGCTGCTCCGCTCGGCGTTCGCCATACTGACCGGCCTGGCCGCACCGACAGAACTGCTGTCGGGCGGAGAGTACCTGCACGACCTTCCTCCCGCGGCCTGAGCACAGTGGACTCGACGGTGATCTGTGTGCCCGACGACCGGGGCCGTTGGCCGTTCCCCTCTGCGAGGTGTGTCCAGCAGGCGGCTGATCTGCGGTTGTGGGTGGTCAGCGCCTGGCGGCCGCCAGGCGTCCTTCGACGGCGATCTTCAAGGCGTTCAGGAGCGCTTCCAGCGCCTCGGCCGGCATCGGCGGCCTTTGCCGGTGGGATCCGGCGACATCAGCGCCGTGTAGACGCAGAGGCACTGCAAGGAGACGGCCCGCGGCGGCCTCGCGGTCAACGTGGTGGAGTGCTGACAACCTCCGTCCCGGGCCGCGGTGTTACGCCTTCGCCAGCCCTCCTGGCCGAAGAGCCCGCCGGCCCGTCCGGGCTTCGGCGGCGGAGTCGGCGGGCCGCCCCGCTTCGGGTCGCGAACCTACCGGATGCCCCCTGTGCCACATTGTGCCCTATTTGATTGATTCGCACTTATCGCCCCTTCATGCCCTCCTTGCCGGTCGGACCCTCCCGCATCCGGTGACGCGAATCACGCCCCGCCGCGGGCGCCGGCAGCGGAATTCACAGTTTCCTTATCTGGAACGCGAGTTGTGGTGCTCTCCGCTTCGGCGGCGGCACTCCTCCGGCCACGGAGGCGGTCTCGTATGGACCGGACGAGTTCCGCGGCTTGTCCGAATCGAAAAGACATGCTTAAGTCTGCGCCAGTCGGATGGACGCCGAATCCTGCCGCCATCCGGAAACCGTTCCCTAACCACATACGGCAGGAGCGGGGGACCCATAGGTAAGTCGCCGGTCCGGATTCCGGAACGGCTTGGGGTGAAGTCGCACCGTCGTGCGGCCGGGCATCTCCTGCCCGAACCCGACAGCTCACCTCGCAGGCGCAGGAGGAGAAACACCCATGTCTGCAAGAGGTAAGCATCGCCGTCCCAAGCTGCGCCTGACCGGCCGTGGTGTCGCTTTCGCCGGTGTCAGCGGCGTCGCGATCGCCCTCCCGCTGATCGGCGCGTCCGCGGCCTCCGCGGCCGGGTCCGCCCCGGCCTCCGCTCACCAGGCCGGTGTACGCGCCGAGGCTCCTGCGACCGGTACCGCCAAGGCGGAGGCGACCACCTATGCCGTGGTCGCCGGAGATTCCCTGTCGAAGATTGCCGACGAGCAAGGCGTGCGCGGCGGCTGGCAGAAGTTGTACGAAGACAATCGCGAAGCCGTGGGCGGCAACCCGGACTTCATCCTCCCGGGCCTTGAACTCGTGATAGGCGGCAAGGCCGAGCCGGCGAAATCCGGCTCGGCAGACAAGGCGGCCACGGCGTCCCTCGAAAGCTACCCGGACAACCTCGACGGCTGGATCAGGGAGTCGCTGGCCATCATGGCCGAGCACGGCATCCCCGGTACGTACGAGGGTATTCACCGCAACATCATCCGCGAGTCCGGGGGCGACCCGCAGGCCATCAACAACTGGGACTCCAATGCCGCGGCGGGCACGCCTTCCAAGGGTCTGCTCCAGGTCATCGCTCCCACCTTCGAGGCTTACCACGTGCCCGGTACCTCGACCGACAGCTTCGACCCGGTCGCCAACATCACCGCCGCCTGCAATTACGCAGCCGACCGGTACGGGTCGATCGACAACGTCTACGGTCCGTACTGACAAACGGGGAGCGCCGGCGTTCCCACCGGCGCTCTCCGCTTCGGCGGTGGCGTCACCGCTCACCTGCCCCGGTCCGGCCGTTCCGGGCCGGGGTGGGAGCGCCAGTCGCCCAGTTCGTCGAGCGTGATGACGTACTCGTGCCCGTACACCTCTTCGAGGAAGGGCAGCGGGTTGTGCTCGCCGTCGTCGATGAACTCGCCGCTCCAGGTGGTGAACCAGCTCCAGTCCGCCTCGTAGGCCCGCAGCAGGTCCGGGTCGGGAATGGAGCCCGTCTCGGTCATCGCGACGAGCTTCCTGTCGCCGACGAGGTCGACGAGCTTGTCGTACGTGCCGCTGGCGGGGCCGTGGTCGCCGATCGGGGGGTAGGTGTCGGCGCTGATGACGTCGACGACGTCGTCGCCGGGGTACCAGGCCGGGTCGACGGAGTTCCACACCCAGATGAGGTTGTGCAGCCCGTGGTGGCCGGTCATGCGCTCGTACATCAGCCGCCACAGCTCCTTGGCCGGCTCGGGGCCCTTGGCGCCCCACCAGAACCAGCCGCCCTCGGCCTCGTGCAGCGGGCGCCAGAGCACCGGGACGCCCGCGTCCTGCAGCCGCTTCAGCTCCACCGCGATGGCGTCGATGTCACGCAGCAGCAGTGCGTACTCCTCGGACGCGGGGTCGGCGAGCGCGGCGGCCACGTCGAAGGTCGTCGCGTCCGTGTAGAACCCGCGCCACCACTCCTTGCCGGGTTCGTCGATGAGGCCGGCGGGGGCGTTCCAGTGCCAGACGAACGTGGTGATGCCGCCGCGTTCGTCCCAGGCGAGGGCGTTTTCGACCTCGGTGGAGGTGGTGCCGCGCTCGACCCGGCTGGGCGAGTAGTCCATCATGTCGTGCCCGGCCACGGCCGGAGCGCGGCCGACGTTCTCCTCCAGCCAGCGGAGGGAGGCCGTGTCCTGCTGGCCGCTGAGGATGTGCTCGCCGTAGCCCGCGGTGAGGTAGCTCAGCAGCGCCCGGGCCGCGGGGGTGGCCTGCAGGTCGACGGGGACGCCGGAGACCTGGTGCGGCGGGCGGGGCTCGCTCGGGCTGAGGCTGACGGCGTCGATCTCGTACCAGCCCCAGTTGTTCACGATCGTGATCGTGTCGGGGCCCTCCCCCAGCATCACCCTGCCCGCGGCCACGGTGCTGAAGGTGTCGGTGGCGGCGAGGGTGACGTCGCCCGCGCCCTCGCCGTTGAGCCGGAGCGACGCGACCTTCTGCCCGTACGGGGCGCGGTAGTGGATCGTGAGGTCGTGGAGCCCGGCCGGGCCGTCGGGGACGGTGAGGGTGACGGAGTCCTCGGCCGCGTCGAAGCCGGTGACGTAGCCGGTACCGGAGTAGCCGGACGCGGAGGACTCGACGACGGTGCCGTTCAGCTGGCCGTCCTCGGCCTCGTAGACGACGGGCTGGGCACGGGTGCCGGGCTCGTCCGCCGCGGCCTCGTGGCCCGTATTCGCCGAGAGAAGGGCCGCCAGAAGGGCGGTCAGAACGAGGAGCGCCAGTGCGGGCGTGCGGCGAAGTGGGGGGTGGCTCACCGGAGGTCTCCTGGTGGGGTATCGGGCGTGGGGGCGTGTACACACGGAGCTGGGAGCGCTCCCATCATGACTCCGTGTAATGACCACGTCAACGTCTCACCCGACCCGGGGTGCGCGGGGCTGGTTTTCACCGGGCGTCAGCGGTTACCCGCGTGAACATGAGTACGACGAAGACAGGTTCTGCCACGAAGAAGACCACACAGACACCCGAGGCCACCGCGAAGGCCACCGAGAGCGACGCCGAGAGCGACGCCACCGACGAGGCGACCACCACCAGGGCGGTCGCGGACAGGCTGGGAAGCGTCTACCACCGTGCCGCTTCGACGGCCGGCACCGCCGGAGGACTGCTCAGGGCCCGCAAGTCGACGTACGTCGCGGCCGGTGCGGGCGCCGCGGTCGCCGGCACCGCCGCCTACGCCGCCGGCCGGCGTTCCCGTCCGCGCCGGCGCGGCGCGCTGTCCCGTCTCACGGGCGGCCGGCTGTAGCCCGGGCAGGAACGCGGCGGGCCCCCGGAGCGCCCGCCGCCGTCCGCCCGGGGGCGGCGGGCGCGGCTGCCGGGAGGCGATCCGGTGGCGGCCCGCCGCCCCGGGCTACGGCTTGCGGCCGATGCCGCCCCACTGGTCCACGTCCCGCGGGCCGGCGAAGGGGGTCGGGTCCGGTCGCCAGGCGGGGATGGGGACGACGCCGGGCTCGATCAGGTCCAGGCCCTCGTAGTAGGTCTTGATCTGTTCGGGGGAGCGCAGGTGGTACGGGACGCCGCCGGCGGCGGCGTAGCGGCGGAGGGCCTCGACGTACTCCGGACTCGTGTCGGTGCCGTCGTAGTGCACCAGGAAGCTGCCCGGCGGCAGTCCCGCGAGGAGGCGGGCCACCAGGGCGCGGGCCGTGGTGTGGTCCTCGACGTGGCCGAGGATGCCCAGCAGCATCAGCGCCACCGGGCGGTCGAGGTCGAGGGTGCCGGCAGCCCTGGTGAGGATCGCGCCGGGGTCGTGGACGTCGGCGTCGAGGTACGTGGTGACGCCCTCGGGGGTGCTGGTCAGCAGGGCACGGGCGTGGGTGAGGACCATGGGGTCGTTGTCGACGTAGACGATGCGCGCCTCGGGGGCCACGCGCTGCGCCACCTCGTGGGTGTTGTTCTCCGTGGGCAGGCCGGTGCCGATGTCGAGGAACTGGCGGATGCCGGCCTCCGCCGCGAGCCAGCGGACCGTGCGGATGAGGAACGCGCGGCAGGCACGGGCCTTCTCCGCCTGCTGCGGGTAGACCGCCAGCACCTCGTCGCCGGCGGCGCGGTCGACCTCGTAGTTGTCCTTGCCGCCGACCCAGTAGTTCCAGACCCGCGCCGAGTGCGGGACGGAGGCGTCGACGGCGCCGGCAAGGCGCGGTGCGTCCTCGGCGTTCACGGCGTCACGGCTTCCTTGCGATGAGACCCAGGCACGATGCCTCCGCGTCGGTGTAGAGGGGCGCGGACGTCTCGCCGGAGCCGTCCGCGGGCCAGCGGTTGACGGGCAGGATGCCCGGCGGCAGCAGTTCCAGGCCGAGGGCGTCGACCAGTTCGGCCAGCTCGCGCCGGTCGCGGGCCTGCGCGGGCAGGCCCTGCTTGTGGTAGAGCCCGGCGGCGGCCTCGACCTCCGCGGGGGCGAACTCGGCCGTGATGTGGCTGAGGACGAGGTGGCTGCCGGCGGGCAGCGGGTCCATGAGGGCGCCGACGATGCGCCGCGGGTCGTCCTCCGGGGTGATGAAGTGCATGATCGCCACGAGGTTGACGGCCACCGGGCGGGCGAGGTTCAGCGCCGGATCCGGGCCGGCCATGCAGGGGTGGCCGAGGATGGTTGCGGGGCGGCGCAGGTCGCCCTCGATGTAGTCGATGCGGCCCTCGGCGGTGGAGTTCATCAGCGCGCGGGCGTGTGCGAGCACCACGGGGTCGTGGTCGGTGTAGAGGATGCGCGCCGCGGGGCGTACGGCCTGGGCGATCTCGTGCACGTTCGGCGAGGTGGGTATGCCGGTGCCGATGTCCAGGAACTGGTCGACGCCGGCGGCGGCCAGCCGCTCGACGGCCAGGTGCATGAAGTGCCGGTTGGCGCGGGCGAACTTGCCCACGCCGGGCCAGACCCCGACGACGCGCTCGGCGGTCTCGCGGTCCGGCATGTAGTGGTCCTTGCCGCCCAGGTAGTAGTCGTACATCCGGGCCACCTGCGGCTTCGTGTAGTCGATCTCGGGCGGGGTCCAGGAGGTCCCGGCCACGGTGCTCAGCCAGGCCGTCTCGCCGTTCTCGGTGGTCACATGCACTCCGGATTACGCCGTCGGATGATCCGAACTCTGCCACACGAGGTGCGGGCTGTCTCGGACTCCCCTTCCCCCGGCGACAGTTGGGCACACCCCCGGCCGAGTCCGCAGGCAGGGCCCGACGTCCAGTTGACAAGATGTCCTGACAAACCCCTTGCCCCGGCCTTCCGTCTGGCTTAGAAAGGGTCGGTCGTGAGCCTCATCAAGCGGGCTCACCGCGTACGTCCAGGGGAGGACATCGGTGACGAAAGCACCGCAGGGGGACAGAACGAAGCCCATACAGGCGCGGGACGCGGACGGGACGGGGCCGAGCCGACGGCTGGTCTCGGCCGCGCTGGTGTCCGGCATCGTCGGTACGGCGCTGGGCGCGACCGCACCGTCCGCGTGGGCGGACGAGTGGAGCGTGCCGCGCCCGCGCCGGGCGCCGCACGGGCGGCGGGACCGCGCCCACAACGACGTGCTCTTCGTCGGCGCGCACCCGGACGACGAGGCAGGCACCCTCTCGACGTTCGGGCAGTGGCGGGAGCAGTACGGACTGAGCACCGGCGTGCTCACCGTCACCCGCGGCGAGGGCGGCGGCAACGCGGTCGGCCCGGAGGAGGGTCCGCCGCTCGGGCTGATGCGGGAGGACGAGGAGCGCGAGGCGGTCGGCCTCGCCGGCATCGACAACATCTATTACCTGGACAAGCCGGACTTCTGGTACACACTCTCCGGCCCGCTGACGGCCGCGATCTGGGACCGGGACGACACCCTGGAGCGCATCGTCCGGCTGATCCGCGCCACCACGCCCGACACGGTCGTGACGATGGATCCGCGCCCCTTCAACCAGCACGGCGGCCACCAACTGTCCGCGCGGCTGGCGATCGAGGCGTTCTTCCTCGCGGGCGACCCGCGCGCGTTCCGCTCGCAGATCACCAAGGAGGGCTACCGCCCGCACCGGCCGCGGCTGCTGCTCGCGCAGAACTACGGCTTCGGCAGCCTGCTCGGTCCGGACGCGCCGAAGCAGCGCCGGACGGACCGCGCCAGCGGACTGCCCGTCTTCGGCGTCTTCTCCGGCGTGCGCAGCGAGGAGCACGGCACGAGCTGGGCGCAGGTGGAGCGGGACGCCGCCCGCAGGTACGTCACGCAGGGCTGGGCCGCGAGGCCGCCGCAGGTGCCGACCGACCCCGAGCAGCTCGGCTCGGACTGGTTCACGGTCCTGGCGGCGGACGGCAGGGCCGTGAAGTCGAAGGTGCGCGAGCAGGACGGGCTGCGCCCGCTGTACGCGGAGTTCCGCGACTGGACGCGGAGCGTCGGCCTGCCGTGGCTGGCCAACGACGCGCAGCCGGCCTACCCCGAGGCGCCCGCCACGACGATCCCCGAGGTCGCCACCGCCCCGGTGCTCGACGGCGTGGAGCGCCCCGGCGAGTACCCGGGCCCCGAACTGCCGCTGGTGCACTGGGAGGGTGAAGAGGCCGGCGCGGAGGACGTCTCCGCCACGGCGAAGCTCTCGCGGCACGGTGACGACCTGTACGTGTTCGTCAAGGTCACCGACGACCGCAGGGGAACGGCGCTTCAGGAGAGCGACGCCAAGCGCCACTGGCGTACGGACGCCGTCGAGATCACCCTCGACCCGCGCGGCACCGCGGACGACACCTCGACCACGTTCAAGACGGGCATCTTCCCGTACACGGCGAACGGCGGCGGGGCGGCGGCCGAGCGCGACGGCGACAACCGGCAGGGTCCGGCGGCCACCACGGCGCCCGGCATGCGGGTGGTCTCGGTGGTCTCGGACCCGTACCAGGGCTACACGATCGAGGCGAAGATCGCGCTGGCCGACCTGCCGGCCGCGGCGGACCCGGAGAAGTTCGCGCTCAACGTCCTGGTGTACGACTCGGACACCGACGACAAGACGGGCCAGACCCGGCTGGCGTGGTCGCCGTTCGGCAGCGCCCAGGCCGACCCGTACGTCTGGGGCAGCGCGACGCTGGAGGGCTACACCCCGCCGGCGGACCGGCCGGCGGAGCCCGCCGAACCGGAGATCCCCAAGGACGCGGCGCGCAGCGAGGACTCCCCGGCGTCGGTGGCCCAGTCGCGGCGTACGGGCATCCCGCTGGCGGTCGGCCCGCGCCCGCGCCGCTGAGCCGGGCCGCTCGCGGGCCGTTACCCCGCGGCGGCGTTCCGCACCGGCGCAGTAGCCGGCGGACACGCGTCACCGGCGCGTGTCCGCCGGCGTACGTCCCGTGCCCCGCCCGCGCGGCGGGGCACGGGCGTGTGTCCCGGGCGCCCCGGGTCCCGTGGCGGCGCGCCGGTATCGTGAGCGCCATGGTCACGGACACCAGGGACGCCCAGCGCGGCGAGGAGATACTCGCCGTCTTCGACTCCGCATTCGGCGAGCTGCTCGCCGCCGATCCCGCCGCCTTCCGGCTGAAGTTCCGCAAGATGGCCGCCTCGGCGTTCGCCTTCTACCGCGGCACCGCCTGCCTCTATTACCACGACCTCGAAGCCGGCGAGCGCGACGACCCGTTCCTGACCGAGCAGACCGGCCGGGTCTGGATCCACGGCGATCTGCACGCCGAGAACTTCGGCACGTACATGGACGCCAACGGCCGGCTGGTCTTCAACGTCAACGATTTCGACGAGGCGTTCGTCGGCCCGTTCACCTGGGACGTCAAGCGGCTGGCGGGCTCGCTGGCGCTCATCGGCTACACCAAGGCGCTCAGCGACGGGCAGATCAGCGGCCTCGTCCGGGCGTACGCGGACGCCTACCGCGAGCGCATCCGCGCGCTGGCCGCCGGCGCCAAGGACGACGAGGTGCCGCCCTTCACCCTCGACACCGCCACCGGACCGCTCCTCGGCGCGCTGCGCGCCGCCCGCACGCACACCCGCTTCGGGTTGCTGGAGTCGATGACGGAGGTACGGGACTTCGAGCGCCGGTTCACCTCCGGCGGCGGCGCCATCGAGCTGGACGCCGCCACGCGCACCCGGGTGCTGGACGCCTTCGAGGGCTATCTTCAGACGCTGCCCTCCGGCGGCCGGGAGCGGCGGCCGGACGCGTACCGCGTGAAGGACGTCGTCGGCCGCCGGGGCATCGGCATCGGCAGCGCGGGGCTGCCCTCGTACAACATCCTCCTCGAAGGGCACAGCGACGCCCTGGAGAACGACATCGTCATCTACATGAAGCGCGGCCAGACTCCGGCGGTCGCGCGGCACATCACCGACCCGGCGATCCGCGGCTACTTCCGCCACGAGGGGCACCGCACGGTCATCTCGCAGCGCGCGCTGCAGGCCGCCTCCGACCCGTGGCTGGGCTGGACCGAGCTGGACGGGGCGGGGCAGCTCGTCGCGGAGGTGTCGCCGTACGCGGTGGACCTGGACTGGTCCGACATCGACGACCCGGAGCAGGCCAGGGCGGTCGTGGGCGACCTGGGGCGGGCCACCGCCACCATGCACGCGGCGGCGGACGTGGCGGAGAGCGGGCACTCGCTGGTGCCGTTCTCGACCGAGCAGGCGATCGACGGCGCGATCTCGGCCGACGCCGAGGGGTTCACCGAGATGCTGGTGGACTTCGCGCACGCCTACGGGGCGCGGGCGCGGGCGGATCACCAGATCTTCGTCGACCTCTTCCGCAACGGGCGGATCTCCGGCCTCTGACAGAAGCCCGGAGCACGACGGAACAGGGCGCGGGGTGCGTACGCGGACGGCGTACGCACCCCGACGTGCACGCGTCCCCTTGACATCATTATTGGTCTGGACCAACCTGTCCTCGCGTACCCCCCGCCAGGCCCCAACACCCCTAGCCACGGAGGCAGTTGTGGACCGATTTCCGCGCGTGCCCAGGCCCCGCTCCCGACCCGCCGCGTCCCTTGCGGCCCTGATCGCCGCGCTCGCCCTGCTGGCCGGCGCGCTCTCCGGCACCGCCGCCGGCGCCACCGCACCCGCAAGCGCCGCCGGGCCCGGCCCCGTCCGCGCCGGCGGCGCCGCCCCCGGCGCCCTCCCGGAGCACGCCCTGGTCGGCTATCTGCACACCAGCTTCGCCAACGGCTCCGGCTACACCCGGCTCGCGGACGTCCCGGAGAGCTGGGACGTCATCAACCTCGCCTTCGGCGAGCCCACCTCCCCCACGTCCGGCGACATCCGCTTCGCGCTCTGTCCGCAGACCGAGTGCCCGAACGTGGAGCCGGTGGCGGACTTCAAGGCGGCCATCGCGGCCAAGCAGGCCGCCGGCAAGAAGGTGCTCCTGTCCATCGGCGGGCAGAACGGACAGGTCCAGTTGACCACCGCGGCGGCGCGGGACGCGTTCGTCCGGTCGGTGAGCGGCATCATCGACGAGTACGGACTCGACGGCGTCGACATCGACTTCGAGGGCCACTCGCTCTCGCTCGACAGCGACGACACCGACTTCCGGAACCCGACCACGCCGGTGATCGTCAACCTGATCTCGGCGCTGAAGACGCTCAAGGCCGGGTACGGCGAGGGCTTCGTGCTGACGATGGCGCCGGAGACGTTCTTCGTGCAGATGGGCTACCAGTTCTACGGCACCGGCCAGTGGGGCGGGCAGGACCCGCGCTGCGGCGCGTACCTGCCGGTGATCCACGCGCTGCGCGACTCGCTGACGCTGCTGCACGTCCAGGACTACAACTCCGGGCCGATCATGGGCCTGGACGACCAGTACCACACCATGGGCGGCGCCGACTTCCACATCGCGATGACGGACATGCTGCTCACCGGCTTCCCGGTCGCGGGCGACGCCGAGCGGTTCTTCCCCGCGCTCCGCCCCGACCAGGTGGCCATCGGGATGCCGGCCAGCGCCCAGGCGGGCAACGGGTACGTCTCCACCGGCGAGGTGAACAAGACGCTGGACTGCCTGACGAAGGGCACGGACTGCGGCGCGTACCGGACGCACGGCACCTGGCCCGGCATGCGCGGGCTGATGACCTGGTCGATCAACTGGGACCGGTACAACGACCGGGAGTTCTCCCGGAACTTCGACGCCTACTGGCCGTAAGGGCCCCCGGCGCGCGCCACGCCCGCCCCGCGCATCTGCGGGGCGGGCGCGGTCGGGCCGCCGGGGCGCGCGTCCCGTCGGGGCGGCCCGCCGGTCCCGTGTGGGGCCGGAACCGGGCTCGGCCGGCGTCCGGCTCAGGGCGTGGCCCCCGGCCGGGACCGCCGGCTCAGCCGAAGTTGCGGTCCACGCGGGCGGCCTCGTCCGCGTTCGGGTAGGCGTTCATGCAGGACGTCCCGGGGCCGCCGCCGGACATCAGTTCGCTGCACGGGCCGCTGTAGTTGTCCGGCAGACCGAGGATGTGGCCGGTCTCGTGGGCGACGACGCGCAGCGAGTAGTACTGCTGCGTCTGCTGGAGGTCCAGGAAGACGTAGCCGTGGCCGCGGCCGTCCGTCACGGCGTGGCTGCCGCGCGGGTCACTGCCCTGGCGGTAGCTGAAGTCGCCGGAGCCGGAGGTCTCCGCGAGCGTGATGTTGCTGGTGGCGTTGTTCCAGATCTGGGTGCTCTGGGCTATGTCTCCCTGGTAGCTGGGCGCGCTGGCGTCGTTGTACGTGAGGGTGATGGCCTGGTAGCCGGGTTCCGCGGCCTGCTTCTCGCGCGCCTTGTCCCGGATCATCTCGAAGAAGGCCCGGTACTCGGCCTTCTGTCCCTTGTCGTGCCCGACGTACGCCGCGGTGGCCTGCGTCGTCTGCCGGTCGTGGTGGTCGGCCGCCGGCGCCGGGGAGGCGGCCAGGCCGGTCAGCGCCAGGCCGAGGCCCAGGGCGGTGGAGACCAGTCTTCCGGAGAGCTTCATGGGGGGTTTCTCCTCACGAACGATTGGTCGGTCGGTCGGTGAGGAGTCTGCGGGGCAAGAGGTGGCCGGGGGCAGATCTCATCCGGTGATAGCGGCGTACGATCCCGCCCGCCGCGCCCGCCGCCGGGGCCGATCGGCGCATAGGTGTAGTGCCCCTGACAAATAAATACGACTATGCTCCCCCGCGTGGAGCTGGAGTTGAGGCATCTGCGCGCGCTGTGCGCGATCTCCGACGCCGGGAGCGTCCACGGGGCGGCCAGGTGGCTCGGAGTCTCCCAGCCCGCCCTGACGGCCCAGCTGAACCGCATCGAACGGGCCGTGGGCGGCAGGCTGTTCGTCCGCGACCGCTCGGGCTGCCGCCCGACGGCGCTCGGCCGCTCCCTGACCGCCCGGGCCCGGCCGATCATCGCCGAGATGTCCACCCTGGTCAGCGAGGCGCGCGAGGAGGCCCGCGCGCTGGAGAGCGGGCCGCGGCTGCGGCTGGGCAGCACCGCGAACCGGGCGGTGGCCGGCTGGCTGTGCCGGCTGCGCGGCCGGTTTCCGGACACGGACGTGTCCATCCGCGTCGACCCGTCGCCGAACTCGCTGCTGCGGATGGTCGCGGAGGGCCAGCTCGACGTCGCGTTCGTGCACGAGGTCACCGGCTGCCCGCTGCGCGTACCCGACGGCGTCGGCCAGCGCACGCTGCTCTGGCGCGAGCCGCAGTTCGTCGCCCTGCCCTCGGCGCACCCCGCGGCCGAGCGCGAGGAGGTGGCGCTCGCCGACCTCCGCGGGCACCCGTGGGTCGTCGATCCGCACGTGGACGGCGAGTGGCAGGGCCTTCGCCGGATGTTCGCCAGCGCCGGGCTGGAGCTGCGGGTCATCCAGGGCGATTACCTGACGGCCGCCGACCTGGTACGGGCCGGGGTCGCCGTCACCCCGTGCCAGCCCACCTCCACGCCGCGCCCCGGCATGGCGATCAGGCCGCTGCGCGGCGACCCGCTGACCGTACGGCTGCTGCTGGCCGCCCGGGCCGCCTCGACCACCGACGGCGAGTTCCACGCCGTCTACAGCGCGCTGGAGGACGCCTACCGCGAGGCGGCCAGGTCCACCGAGACGTACCTGCGCTGGCTGCACCGCAACGACAACCCGCTGCTGCTCACCTGACGCCCGCCGCGCCTGGCCGCGGGCGCGGGAGCCGGTTTACTATCCCTTTACTCTGGTGTCGGGGACACTCGACAGGAGACAGTCCGACACACCCGCCGACTCACAAAGGAGCAGCGTCCCGCAATGGGCGAACCTCCCAGTACCAGCCGTGCCACAGCCCGCCGGAAAACGAGTGACGGGGCGGGGGTGGCACGGTGACCGAGATCCTTCTGCTGCTCGCCGCCCTTGCGCTCACCCTCGCCTGCGCGATCTTCGTGGCGGCGGAGTTCTCCCTGACCACCGTCGAGCGCGGCGACCTGGAGCGGGCCGCCGCCGCGGGTGAGCGGGGTGCCGAGGGCGCCCTCAAGGCCGTCCGCCGGCTCACCTTCCAGCTCTCCGGCGCCCAGCTCGGCATCACCGTGACCTCGCTGGTCATCGGCATGCTGGCCGAGCCGTCGCTCGCCACGCTGCTGCGCGGCCCCCTTGAGGCCCTGGGCCTGGGCGGCACGGCCTCGCCGGTGGCGACCGTGCTGGGCGTGGCGGTGTCCACGGTGGTCCTGATGGTGGTCGGCGAGCTGGTGCCGAAGAACTGGGCGATCGCCCGGCCGCTGGCCGTGGCGAAGGCCGTGGCCGGACCGCAGCGCGGCTTCACCACCGCCTTCGGCCCGTTCATCCGCCATCTGAACAGCACCGCGAACCGCTTCGTGCGCCGCGCCGGCCTGGAGCCCGCCGAGGAGCTGGCCTCGGCGCGTACGCCCGACGAGCTGGTGTCGCTGGCCCGGCACTCCGCCGCGGGCGGCGCGCTGGAGGCGGACTCCGCCGAGCTGTTCGTCCGCACCCTGCACCTGCACGAGCTGACCGCGGTCAACGTCATGACGCCCCGCGTCGACGTCAAGGCGCTGGAGTCCGGCGCCACCGCCGCCGACGCCGCGAACCTCGCCCACGCCACCGGCCTGTCCCGCTTCCCCGTCTACGCCCACAGCCTGGACGAGGTCGTCGGCACGGTGCACATCCGCGACGTGCTCGCCCTGGAGCCGCGCGCCCGGGCCGCGACGCCGGTCACCGAGCTGGCTACGGAGCCGCTGCTGGTGCCCGAGACGCTCCCCGCCGACCGGCTGCTGGAGCACCTGCGCGAGCGGCGCACGATGGCCGTGGTCATCGACGAGTACGGCGGCACCGCCGGCGTGGCCACGATGGAGGACATCGTGGAGGAGGTCGTCGGCGAGGTACGCGACGAGCACGACCCGGTCGAGCTGCCCGACCTGCAGCCGGCCGGGGTCGGCGCGGACGGGCGGCCCACCTGGGACGCCGACGGCAGCGTTCGCCTGGACCAGCTCGCGGAGCTGGGCCTGGAGGCCCCGGAGGGCCCGTACGAGACGGTCGCCGGGCTGATCGCCACGCTGCTGGCCCGCATCCCCGCCAAGGGCGACGCGGTGCACCTGGCCCACTGGCGCCTGGACGTCCTGGCCGTCGAGCACCACCGCGCCGACCGGGTGCGCATCACCGCTCCCGCCGGTGACGCGGCGGGCGCCGCCCCGACGCGCCCGGCCGTCGCGCCCGACCAGCGCCGAAGCGCCGAGGAGGTGCGCCGGTGACCGCGCTGCAACTGTGGATCGGCGCCCTGACGCTGCTCACGAACGCCTTCTTCGTCGGCGCGGAGTTCGCGATGATCTCCGTACGGCGCAGCCAGGTCGAGCCGCAGGCCCGCCGCGGGCACAAGCGCGCCCGCCTCACGCTCTACGGCCTGGAGCACCTCTCCGCGATGATGGCCACGGCCCAGCTCGGCATCACCGTCTCCTCGCTGGTGCTCGGTGCGGTCGCGGAACCGGCCATCGCGCATCTGCTGGAGCCCGGCTTCGAGGCGGCGCACGTGCCGTCCGCGGCCGTGCACCCGATCGCGTTCGTGATCGCGCTGACGGTGGCGACGTACCTGCACATGCTCATCGGCGAGATGATCCCGAAGAACATCGCGCTGGCCGCCCCCGTGCCCACCGTGCTGCTGCTGGGCCCGCCGCTGGTCGCGATGACCCGCGCGCTGCGCCCGGTGGTCTTCGGCATCAACGCCTTCGCGAACGTGCTGCTGAAGCTGCTGCGGGTGGAGCCGAAGGACGAGGTGGCCGCGGTCTTCACCGACGACCAGCTCGCCCGGATGGTCACCGACGCCAGCCGGGCCGGGCTGCTGGAGCCGGCCGACGGCGAGCGGCTGCGGGACGCGCTGGAGCTGGGCACCCGTCCGGTCGGCGAGATCCTGGTGCCCACGGGCACCATGACCACCGTCGAGGACACCGTCACCCCGGCCCGGCTGGAGCGGCTGGCCGCCGAAGCGGGCTTCTCCCGCTTCCCGGTCACCGACCGGGGCGGGGCGCTGCTGGGCTACCTGCACATCAAGGACACCCTGGGGGTGACGGACCGGGACGCGCCGTTCCCGCGTACCGCGCTGCACCCGATGACCCGGGTGGCGATCGACACCCCGCTGGACGACACGCTCACCGCGCTGCGCGCCGCCGGCAGCCACCTGGCCGCCGTCACCGGCGACCAGGGGCGGGTACTGGGCTTCGTCACCATGGAGGACGTCCTGTCGGAGCTGGTGGGCCCCGCGCCGGCCACGGCCTGAGCCCGCCGCACCGCCGGTCGGTGCCGGGGGCCCGTACCGGCGGTGCGGGCCGGCGGGCGCGGCGCCGCGGGGGAAAACCCCTCGTCTCCGGGGACCGGCCGCGGTACGGTCGCGCTCTCGGCGACTTCGGGAGGCGGCTCATGCACGGTCCGCCCTCCGGCGTGCCCGCGGGCGGCACCGGCGGCGTACCCCTGGACGACCGGCTCGCGCCGGCGGCGGAGCTGTTCTGCGACGAGTCCGGCTACGAGGGCGAGAACCTCGTCGGCGGCATCACCGACGTCTTCGCCCACGCGGGCGTGACCGTCCCGGCCGCGGACGCGGCGGACTGCATCCGCGAGCTGCGCGAGCGCATCCGCTCCCCCGCGACCGTCTACAAGGCGAACCATCTGCAGCGCGAGAAGCACCGCGGCACGATGCTGTGGTTCCTCGGGCCCGACGGGCCGCTCCCCGGCCGCGCCCGCGTGCACCTGACGGAGAAGGCGTTCTTCGCCGCCGTCCGGATCGTGGACCTGCTGGTGTCCGGGACCGACCCGGCCGATGCCGCGGCGATGCTGCGCGGCGCGGACGTGCACGGCCCCGCGGGCGCGCTGTACCGCGCAGGCCCGCGCGTCTCCGGCCGCGAGCGCTGGCAGGCGTTCCTCGCCTCGTTCAACGAGCTGATGTGGGTCAACACCCGCCGCGGCGCGGAGACGTCGGCGGACGGCTTCTTCCGGCTGGCCGAGGAGCTGCACCGGGCCGGGGCGCCCGGCGAGGCGGGGCGCGCGCTGGAGCGCGTACGGCGGGCGCGCCCGCAGGCCGACGCGCTGCGCGCCGCTCTCCTCACGGACCAGCGGACCGTGCCCGCGCTGGACTCGCTGCTGCCGGCGCTGGCCGCCGCGGTCGCGTACTGGGGACGGGACGGGGCGCCGGTGACGATCGTGCACGACCGGCAGACGGCGCTGACCGAGGAGCGGCTGGCCCGGCTGTACGAGGTGTGCCGCCCGCCCCGCGCGCACCTGCGCGGGCTGCGTTTCGTCGACGCCGAGAGCGATCCGCGGGTGCAGCTCGCCGACTTCCTCGCGGGGATCGCCCGCAAGCGGGCCTCCGACGCGCTGGCCGGCCTCGCCGACCCCGAACTCGACGAGCTGCTGCGCCCGTACGTCGCCGCGGACTCGGTGTGGGGGGACGGACGGAGCTGGGCGCTGCTGGGTCCCGGGCCCGCGCGGCAGGCGGGGCTCACCTCCGCCTGACGGCCCGCGGCCCCGCGGCGCCGCTCCCGGTCCCGCCGGGTCCCGGGCCCTGACCTCGCGGATCCGCGCTCAGCGGGGCGACGCCGCCAGCCGTACGGCCAGGCCCGCGAAGACGGTGCCGCTGAAGATGTTGAGGCCGCGCGCCAGCCGGCGGCTGCGGCGCAGCGCCCGCGACAGCCGGCCGGAGAGCAGGCCGACCGAGCCGTCGACACAGAAGCCGACGACGACGCCGGTGATGCCGAGGACGAACAGTTGCAGCGGCAGATGGCCGCGGCCGGGGTCCACGAACTGCGGCAGGAAGGCGATGTTGAACATGATGACCTTGGGGTTCAGCAGGTTGGTGATCATTCCCTGCCAGAACGCGCGGCGGTGCCGTGGACCGCTGCGCTGTCCGTCGGCTCCGGCCGGCGCGTCGTCCTCGTCGCCGGGCACCGAGCGGTCCCGGAAGGCGCGGATCGCGAGGTAGACGAGGTAGGCGGCACCGAGCCAGCGGAGCACGTGGTAGAGCACCGGCAGCGCGCCGAAGAGTGCGGAGAGCCCGAGGGCGGCGGCGCAGGCGTGCACGAGCATGCCGCAGGCGACGCCCGCCGCGGCCATGACGCCCATGCCCGAGCCGCCGCGCCCGCCCATCGCCACGATGAACATCATGTCGGGGCCCGGGGTGACGGAGAGCACGAAGATCGCCACGACGAAGGCGGCGAGGAGGGACATGTCGACCATGGCGGCGATCCTCGCACCGCGCCCGTATGCCGGGCGAACGAATTCCGGATGCCGGGACGGAGCCGGCCTGGCCGTCGCCCGCCCCTCGTCCGCGGCGGCTCCGTAACGCCCCCATGGCCCCGGCATATGCCACTCCGGGGCCCGTACGACCGCGGAACGCTCGCTGAACGCCCGCCTCCGCGGGGCAGCTTCGCCCCCCGTGCGGCAGCCGTCTAATCTTGTCTGCCACGACCACCCCGGACCCCGGTGGGCCGTCGCCGGAGCACGAGCGAACGCCCATCGCTGGGAGCAAGTCCCGCTGCGCGCCCACGCTCGACCGGGAACCCATCCCGAGTTCAGCCCCGTACCCGGATGCCGGGCGGTGGGTCGCGCGTGATCTCCGGCGGCACGTCCGGTCGCACATCCGGCCGGCACAGCAGCCGTGAAACGAGGTGACGACCCCATGCCCGAGGAGTCGCGAGAGGAAGGTCTGGCCGCCGCGTTCGTGGACCTGGCCGACACCCTCGTCAGCGATTTCGACGTCGAGCAGCACGCGCGCCGGCTTGCGCTGCGCTGCGCCGAGCTGGTCGACGTCAGCGCCGCGGGCGTCGTCCTCGCCACCGACGACGGTGCCGGGCTGACGGCATCGGCCTCCGACGAGCGCGCGTACGCCCTGGAGTCGGCGGGGGTGGAGTGGGGCGAGGGCCCCGGCGTCGACTGCTACCGCGCCGCGAGACCGGTGCCCGCCACCCCGCTCGCGCACACCCGGGCGTGCGCCGGCTGGCCCCGCTTCACCGGCCGGGCGCTGGAGCTGGGCTTCACCCTCGTCGCCTCCGTCCCGATGCGGTTACGGGGCACGACGGTGGGCGCGCTCACCCTCTTCCGCGACCGGCCGGGCACCCTGCACTCCGCCCAACTGCGCCTGGGCCAGGCGCTCGCCGACGTCGCCACGATCGGCATCCTGCAGCGGCGCGCGCTCGCCGCGCAGACGGCGGTCGCGGCGCAGTTGCAGAACGCCCTCAACTCCCGCATCGTCATCGAGCAGGCCAAGGGCGCCCTCGCGCAGCGCCGGAGCATCGCCGTCGACGAGGCGTTCCGCCTGTTGCGCGGGCACGCCCGCCACACCCGCCGGCCGCTGGCCGACGTGGCCCGCGAGGTGGTCGAGGACGGGTTCGACCCGGCGGGGCAGGGCGGCTGAATCCGCCGGGGCGGTGGCCGCCCCGGCCCCCCGGGGCACGCCGCGGCCGGGCGGGGGCACGGCACAGCCGCGCTCAGGACAGCGCGAACGTCGGCGGCACGCCGGGCAGTTCCATCGCGGCGTCCAGGAACCGGTCCTCCCGCGGCGGCAGGAACTGCAGCGTGCTCGCGTGGGCCGGGCCGTCCGCCGTCATCGCCCACATGCACAGCATCGCCGCGGGACGGCCCGCGGGGCCGGGCGACGCCTCCAGCGTGGCATACCGCACCGGCGCCCCGGGCGGCGCCGTTATCAGCACGAAGTACGCCTCGGGGGGCGCCGCCGGGGGCGGCGGCGTGACGAGGACGGAGTCGTGCCGGACGAGCCGGCCGCCCGGCCGTTCGTCCGACCGCTCCCCGGGCGGCAGCCCCGCCCCGGCCTGCCGCCACAGCGCCCGCAGCTCGGCGTCGAGCGAGCCGTCGAGCGCGGCGGCGAGCAGGCGCTCCGGTGCGGCCAGGGCGAGGTCGCGGAGGACGGCGTGGACGAAGGCGCAGTGCTGGCGTCGGGCATCCGTGGAATTCATACATCCGTTCTATCCGAGCCCACTGACAACGCCCCTCCGCCCGGCGGCCGTTCGCCGGGCCGCCCCTCCGTCCCGCGGCCGTCCGCCTCAGGAGATCGTGAGCCCGTACGCCTGCAGCGCGGGGACCACCGGCTGGTAGAACGTCGCCCCGCCGGAGCTGCACGAGGCGCCGGAGACGATCAGGCCGAGCGCCGTCCCGCCGGAGAACGCGGGCACGGCGCCGTCGCCCGGTTCCACGCAGGCGTGGGAGCGGAACAGGCCGAAGACCGTTCCCTCAGGGTAGGCGACGGTGTCGTTGACCGAGACGACCGTGCCGCAGTGCAGGCCGGTGGTCCCGCCGGCGTGGCACACCTGCTGTCCGACCGAGGGGCCGGCGGCGCCGGTGATCTCGATCGCCCCGCCGGGCAGGCCGGACGACAGCTCGCCGGGGTAGGTGAAGGCGGGGTTCGTGTAGTGGATCACGGCGAAGTCGTCGCCCGGGAAGCTCACGCCTTCGGTCCGGCCGACCTCCACCGTCCTGGCGGCGTCCGCGTACCAGACGAGACCGGCGTCCCGGACGCAGTGGCCCTGCATGAGCGCGTAACGCTCCGCGCCGCGGCCCGCGTTGAAGCCGACCGTGCAGGACGGCCCGGTGCTGCTGTAGAGCACGTCACCGCCGCGTATGACCTGTTCCTGCGCCCCCGCGGCGGCCGGGGCGAGGGCGGTGAGCACGGCGAGGAGCACGGCGGCAAAGGCGGCCGTCAGCGGGACGGGCTTCGGGGGCGCATGGTACGGGGTGAGCGGAGCGCGAGGTACGTTCACGGATCCTCCCGTCGTGGGGTCGGCAGCCGCATTGTCGCGCAGGGCCGACTGCCCCGTACAGAAGAGCCGTTCGGCCCTATGGGGTGCATGGCGGGGCGGGCATGCTGGTTCCGCCTCGAAGACCGTGGCGTAGGGGGGAGGAAGGGCCGGTGCGGAGTCGGCGCCGTACCGGTTCCCCTCTGCGCCGCCGGCCGCCGCGGGACCGGACGGCCCGCTACCGCTCGGAGGGGCCCGTGCTCCCCTCCCGCCAACGCGGCTCCACCCGCGCCCAGTTGCGCTCCCACTCCTGCGCACGCATGCGATCCAGCCGTACGCGCACCGCGGTCCTGCACCCGAACGCCAGGCACCCGACGGCTCCCGCCGCCCCGCCGGCCGCCGCGGCACTCTGCACGAAGGCGTCGCCCGCGGGCGGCGGCGGGTCCACGACGTGCCGTCCCGCCCGGTCCGTCCAGATCTCCGCCTCCGCGCCCTTCGGCAGCCCGGCGGACACCCGGGCCCGGCCCTTGTGCACCCTGCCGTCCGCGTCCCGCCAGCGCACGCCGGCGGCCACCTCGCCGCCGGACCACACGTTGCCGCGCAGCACCGTCAGCGGAGGCGCGTCCTTCAGCAGGACGGCCGTGGTGCGCTGCCGCTCCGCGGCGCGGCCGGACAACTCCTCGTGGACGGCGGACGCGGTGGCCCAGGCCACCGCGGTGCCGCCGAGGGCGAACACCGCGACGGCACCGAAAGCCGCCCAGCCCTCCAGCACGTCCGTTCGTCGCCGGAAGGGGTTGCGCCGGCTCCACACTCTGCGCACCGGGCGGTACTTCTCGCGCCCCGTGCCCGCTCCCGCGGCCATCGGCACCCCCCATCCGCTTTCCCTGCACCGGGTGAAGGCCCTCCTACCGACTGTCGCACTTCGGGCCCCGTTCGGCGAGAACCCCGCACACGCGGGCGCGCGCGTCGTAGCATCCGGGTGCCCGGGAAAGTACCGGTCATGGGTCCGTTCGGCCCTACCCCCGCGTACGGCGGCCGAGGACGATCGAGCCAGCCGAGCAGGAGCTGAAAGGTGCCCGACGTGACAGTGGAAAGGCAATTCTCGGCGGCCCGCCCCATCCGGGTCTTCCTCGTCGACGACCACGAGGTCGTCCGGCGCGGCCTGCGCGACCTGCTGGAGTCCGAGCCCGACATCGAAGTGGCGGGCGAAGCGGGCACGTTCGCACAGGCGGTCGCCCGGGGTCCCGCGCTGCGGCCGGACGTCGCCGTGCTGGACGTACGGCTGCCGGACGGCGACGGGATCGGCGTCTGCCGCGAGCTGCGCTCGCGGATGCCGGAACTGGCGTGCCTGATGCTGACCTCGTTCGACGACGACGACGCCCTGCTGGACGCGATCATGGCGGGTGCCTCCGGGTACGTGCTCAAGCAGATCAAGGGCGGCGACCTGGTCTCGGCGGTACGGGCCGTGGCCTCCGGGCAGTCCATGCTCGACCCCGCCACCACCGCCCGGCTGATGACGAACCTGCGCCGCGACGAAGGCCCTTCGGCACCGGAGAACCAGGTGCTCGCCGGGCTGTCACCGCGCGAGCTCGACGTGCTGGAGCTGATCGGCGAGGGCCTGACGAACCGGCAGATCGGCCAGCGGCTCTACCTGTCGGAGAAGACGGTGAAGAACCATATCTCCCGGCTGCTCGCCAAGCTGGGCGTGGAGCGCCGGATACAGGCGGCGGTGCTCGCCAGCAAGACCCACCGCCCGCCGGACGCGTGACGCCCGCCGGACGTCCCTTCCGCGGCCCGCGGACCCCGGTCAGGCCCGGCCGGGGTCCGCGGCACTCCCGTCCGTGCCGTCCGCTGCGCCCTCCCGCCCGGCCGCCCGCTCCGCCCGGCCGCCCCGGTCCAGCGACGCCCGGCGGTCCAGCGGCACCCGCCACACCAGGCGCGTACCGCCGCCGGCCGGCGCATCGAGGCTCAGTTCGCCGCCGAGCTCGCGGGCCCGCTCCGCGATGTTCGCCAGCCCGCTGCGCCGCCCGTCGGGCGGCAGGCCGCGCCCGTTGTCCGTCACCGTGAGCGCGACCAGGCCCTGCCCGGCGATCACCGCGATCTCCACCGACGACGCGCCCGCGTGCCGGGCGGCGTTGGAGAGCGCCTCGCCGAGCACCGCCACCAGGTGGTCGGCGACGGGCGCCGGGACGTCGGTGTCGAGCAGCCCCTCGGTGCGCAGCACCGGCGTGAAGCCCAGCGTGGCGACGGAGTCCTTGGCCTGACTGAGCACGCGCAGCCGCAGGCCCTGCGCGGTCGGGCCGGACTCGTGCCGCCGCAGGCCGAAAATCGTGGTGCGGATGATCTTGATGGTCTCGTCCAGGTCGTCCACCGCGCGCAGCAGCCGCTCCGTGCCCTCCTCGTGCGTGACGAAGCGCAGCGCGCTCTGCAGCGTCATGCCGGTGGCGAACAGCCGCTGGATGGCCAGGTCGTGCAGGTCCCGGGCGATGCGGTCGCGGTCCTCGAAGAGCGCGAGTTGCTCGGCGTCCCGGCGCCGCTGGGCCAGCTCCATCGCCAGCGCCGCCTGCCCGGCGAAGCCCACCAGGGCGTCGGTCTCCTCCGGGCCGAAGCGCTCGCCGCCCGACTCCCGGCCGACCAGGAGCACTCCGCGCAGCCCGTCGCTGGTGCCCAGCGGCACGGCGACCGCCGCGCCGATGCCGTTCTCCGCCAGCCCGCCGTGGCGTATCCGCGGATCCTGCGTCACGTCCTCGCTGATCGCCAGCTCCACCCTGGTGAAGGCGGCGCCGGACAGCGTGCCCTTCATGGGCAGCGTGCGCCCTTCGAACACGTCCGCGGCGGCGCCCCGGGCGAGCACGATCCGCAGCTCGTCGGCGCCCTCGGCGGGCAGCGCGACGGTGCCGAGATCGGCCCTGAGGATGCTGCGGGCCCGGTCCAGCATCAGGCCCAGCACCTCCTCCTCCTGCGCGCCCGAGAGCAGGGTGTTGGTCACCTCGCCGCTGGCCTCGATCCAGCGCTGCCGGCGGCGGGCCTCCTCGTACAGCCGGGCGTTCTCGATCGCCACACCCGCGGCCACGGCGAGCGTGGACAGGACGGCCTCGTCCTCGCCGTCGAACTCCTTGGCGCCGCGCTTCTCCGTCAGGTAGAGGTTGCCGAAGACCTCGTCGCGGACCCGGATGGGCACGCCGAGGAAGGAGCGCATCGGCGGGTGGTTGTCGGGAAAGCCGTACGAGGCCGGGTGGTCCTGCAGGTCCTGGATGCGCAGCGCCTCCGGGTACTTGATCAGCTCGCCGAGCACGCCGTGTCCCCGCGGCAGCGGGCCGATCTCCTCGTACTCCCCGACCGAGATCCCCACGGGGATGAACTGCGCCAGCCGCTCCCCGTGTTCGATCACGCCGAGCGCCCCGTACTCGGCGTCGACGAGCACCACCGCGGCCTCCACGATCCGCCGCAGGACCTGAGCCAGATCCAGCTCCCTGCCGACCGTGAGCACCGCCTCCAGCAGGCTGTGCACGCGGTCGCGGGTGCCGCGCACCTCGTCGATGCGCAGTTGCAGCTCGTCGAGGAGCTGGTCGAGCTGGAGCCGGGGCAGCTTCCCGCCTCCGTCTGATCTTGTCGCCATCGCATCCCCCCACAGGACCTTGGGTAGGTCAGACAGCACCTCCCTGCACCACGGTAGCCAGATCGTCACGCTCCGGGAGCTGTTCCCGGTCACCCGAATGCACGAGGCGGTCAGGGCCTGGGGAAAGCTTCACGCACCGTGGAGGACGGACCGCCGGACGGGCCCGCCGCACCCGCGGCGTGACCGCTCGGCGGGCGGGCCGCCGGTGACCGGGCTTACCGTGACCGCATGGCGAAAGACGAGACCCTGGCCCTGCACGCCGCCGCGCTCGACCAGTTCTCCGGGTACGTCCACCGGGTCGGGCCCGGCCAGTGGGCGGCGCCCACGCCGTGCACGGAGTGGACCGTCCGGGATCTCGTCAACCACATGACCGTCGAGCAGTTGTGGGTGCCGCCGCTGCTCGCCGGGGACAGGATCGAGGGGGTGGGCGACGAGTTCGGCGGCGATCAGCTCGGGGACGATCCGGTGGCCGCCTGGGACGACGCCGCCGACGAGGCCCGCGCGGCCTTCGCGGAGCCGGTCGCCCTGGCCCGCACGGTGCATCTGAGCTACGGGGACAGCTCCGCGGAGTCGTACTGCCTGGAGATGGCCGTCGACGCCGTCGTGCACTCCTGGGACCTGGCCCGGGGCATCGGCGCGGACGACGTGCTGCCCGCGGAGCTGGCCGAGTTCGCGCTGGAGCAGGTGGAGCCGCAGGCCGCGATGCTGGCGGCCAGCGGGCTCTTCGCCGAGCCGGTGCCGGTGTCCCCGGGCGCGGATGCGCAGACGCGGCTGCTGGGGCTGACCGGGCGCCGCGCCTGAGCCGCGGGGCTCCGCGCGGTCTACGCGCCGGTGCGCGACGGGGCGGTGAGGATCGTGCCCTGCGCCACCGCGCACAGCTCGCCGCCGGACTCGCCGTCCACGGCGTCCCCGGTGTCGCCGGCGCCCGGCCCGGTCACGTAGATGTCGCAGCGGCAGACGGCCTGGCGCCGGCCCGCGTGCACCACGTACGCCTCGGCCCGCAGCGTGCCGTCCCGCGCCGGCCGCAGGTACTGGACGGAGAAGCCGCCGGTGAGGACGGCCGGGCCCAGGACCGTGCCGGCGGCGAACGTCAGCGCGTTGTCGGCGGCGTAGGCGAGCAGCCCGCCGTGCGCGTACCCGAACTGCTGCCGCAGGTCGTTCCGGATATCCACCTCCAGCGTCGCGGCGCCGTCCGCGAACGCGGTGATCCGGGCGCCGAGCAGCCGGCTGAACGGCTGCTCGTCGAGCACCTTCTGCGCGAAGTCGATCCCCAGGTCCGTCATGTGACCCCACGGTAACGGCTGTTGAGCTGCGCTCCTACCCTCGCTCCGGCTCCCGCAGCTCGACCCAGGTGCACTTGCCGCGCGGCAGCAGGTCCACGCCCCAGCGGTCGGCGAGCTGGTCGATGAGGAAGAGCCCGCGCCCGCTGGTGTCCATGTCGCGCACCGGCATCAGGCACGGCAGGGCGCGCGAGGGGTCGCGCACCTCGATACGGATCCGGCTCCCCCGCCGCGACATGCGCAGCCCGAACGTGCGCGCCCCGGTGTGCCGTACGGCGTTGCCGACCAGTTCGGAAACCAGCAGGACGGCGTGCTCGGCGAACCGCGGCGACATCCCCCAGTGGCCGACCACGACCGCTTCGGCGAGCCGGCGGGCGGTCCCGGCGGACTCGGGCAGCGAGGGCAGGCGCACCTCCCCGACGGCCGGGTTGCCCCACTGCTCGAAGGGGCCGGGGGCCGCGCTCGCGCTGCCGTCGGCCGGGGAGGAGGTGGGGAAGCGCCGGTAGGCGGGCGACGGCAGCGGTCGCAGCAGGGAGCCGCGCGACCGCCGTTCGGCGAGGGGCGCCGGCTGTTCCCGGTGGAGTTGCTGGATGTCCTCAGGGCCCGCCATGGCCACATGATGGCGCGGCCGGACGTCTTTGGGGGCACTTCCGCGCCAACAAGTCCCGCCGAAGCCTACATTCCGTGAGCGGACACAGGCATATGCCACGGTCCACCCGGCTCAGCCGCACCCTGTTGAGCTGCACAAACTCCCTGGCGAAGGGCGGCTGGACGGCCGTGGAGCGCCCGCATCACCGAAGTCCTGGTTCGGACGCCCACTACCCCCGGCCGGGGGTAGTGGTGACGCAGCGTCGCGGGCGGGCCGCGGCGGCGCAACCGCCCCGCGGGCCCGCGCCGGGCAGGCTCAGCGGAACTCCGCCTTCCCCGGGCCCTTCTCCACGAAGCTGCGCATCCCGGTCTCCCGGTCCTCGGTGGCGAAGAGCCCCGCGAACCAGCTCCGCTCCAGGGCCAGCCCCGTCTCCAGGTCCGTCTCCAGCCCGTGGTCCACCGACTCCTTCGCCGCCCGCAGCGCCATGGCAGGACCCCTGGCCAGCCGCGCAGCCCAGGCGTGGGCCTGCTCGTACACCTCCGCGTCCGGCACCACGCGGTCCACGAGCCCGATCCTCAGCGCCTCGTCGGCCTTGACCATCCGGCCCGTGAAGATCAGGTCCTTGGCCCGCGAGGGCCCGACCAGCCGGGCGAGCCGCTGCGTGCCGCCCGCGCCCGGGATCAGCCCGAGCAGGATCTCCGGCTGTCCCAGCTTCGCGCCCTCGCCGGCGATGCGGATGTCGGCGCAGAGCGCCAGCTCGCAGCCGCCGCCCAGGGCGTACCCGTTGACCGCGGCGACGACCGGTTTCGGCACGCGCGCCAGCGCCGTGAACGACTCCTGCAGGCCGCGGCTCCGCGCGACCATGGCAGCGTGGTCCATCGCCTGCATCTCCTTGATGTCGGCGCCGGCCGCGAAGACCTTCTCGCCGCCCCACACCACCAGGGCGCGCACGTCGTCGCGGCCGGCCGCCTCGGCGGCGAGTCCGCGGATACGGTCCTGGACGGCGATGTCCAGGGCGTTCATGGGCGGGCGGTCCAGGCGCAGCGTACCGACGCCCTCGGCGACCTCCAGGTATGCAGTCATGCCACCACACGTTAGCGCCCATTAACGCCGCGGGGCCCGGTGCGCTTGCTCACACACCGGGCCCCGCGGGACGCCGCCCGGACCGGCCGGGCGGCGTCCTGTGCCTCACTGCTCCGCGGTCCACTCCTCCCAGGACATGTTCCAGCCGTTGAGGCCGTTGTCCGGGGCGATGACCTCGTCCTTGGCGTTCTTGACCTCGACCACGTCGCCGACGAGGGAGTTGCGGAAGAACCAGGAGCCGGGCGTCGACTTGTCGCCGCCGCCGCGGACGTCGTAGAGGCCGATGCAGCCGTGGCTGGCGTTGGCCGAGCCGAAGGTGGCCTGTCCCGACCAGTAGTTGCCGTGGATGAACGTGCCGGAGGTGGACAGGCGCTGCGCGTGCGGCACGTCCTTGATGTCGTACTCGCCGCCGAAGCCGACCGTCTCGCCGTCCATCCTGGTGACCTCGAGCTGCTCGGTGATCACCATCGTGCCGTTCCACGTCGGCGTGGACGGCGCACCCGTGGTCACCGGGATGGTCTTGACGACCTCGCCGTCGCGCTCGACCTTCATCTTCTTGCTCTTGGCGTCGACCGTGCTCACCTGGCGGCGGCCGATCTCGAAGCCGACGTCCTTGTGCTGCTCACCGTAGACGCCGTCCGCGCCCTCGACGCCGTCGAGGCGCAGGCTGAGCGTCACCTCGGTGCCGGGCTCCCAGTACTCCTCGGGGCGGAAGTCCAGCCGCTGGTTGCCGAACCAGTGGCCGTCGATCTCCACGTCGGGGTCGGCGGTGACCTCGATGGCCTCCTCGACCTCCGCCGTGTTCGTGATCGGCTGGTTGAAGTTGATCGACACCGGCATGCCGACGCCGACGGTGCTGCCGTCCTCGGGCGTGAAGTGGCCGATGAAGGTGTTCTCCGGCACGACGGTGGTGAACGTGGTGTCCTTGGCGGACTCCAGTCCGCGGGAGTCCTGCGCGACGGCGTGCACCTTGTACCGGGTCTGGGTGCGCAGGTGGCCGGCCGGCGCCCACGCGGCGCCGTCCCGGGAGATCTCGCCCTCGACCTCGGCGCCCTTCTCGTCCGTCACCTTCACGGAGACGAGCTTGCCCTTGGCCGCGGTCACCTTCAGCTCGCCCTGTGTGCCGACCGCGTCGGCGCCGTCCTTCGGCGTGATCTCGACGACCGCACGGGAGACCTTCTGCTCGTCTCCGCCCGAGCCGCCCGAACCCCCCGAGCCGCCCTTGCCACCGTCGTCGTCCCCGCCGTCGGAGCCCCCGCACGCCGACACCAGAACGAGCACGACGCCGGTCAGCAACGCCGCCAGGCTGTGCCGGGTACGTCCCCTTCGTATCCGCTCCACCTTCAACGCCGCATTCTCCCCTCGGCCCACACCGAGCCAGCCTTCCCCCGCGCGTGGTCCAAACGCGCCTTTGCGTTCAAGGTATCCCCAGCCACGCACAAGCGACGCCACGTGATTGTCACTGTTCGGTCCCAACTGGTACGGGCTCCGCAGGCGCTTGCGGCGCGCCCCTCCCGTGACGCCCCGGCGTACGCCGGGTGACATTCCCACCCGATGACCTCCTCTTCCGCGGCATCGCCCGGCCCGGCGCGATGACGGCGCCCGTCGCGCTCGCCGCCGGGGCTGATCACGCGGGGGCACGGTGCCGGGGCGAGGGCGGTGTCCGGGGCGGCGAGGGCGTTCCGGAGCGTGAGGGGCGGCAAAGCGGAGACCCTGCTGACGGAGGGCGGCGTGCCCGGCAGTCCGGGCATGCCGGGAGAAGGGAAAACGGGGTGAGTGCCCGGCCTGCCCTTACGTAGGCTCGTGGACGATGCCTGCCGCCGCCGTACACACCGAAGATCCCGATCCCGCCGACTCCCCGCCCGCCCCCGGCACCCGCCCCGGCCTCGAAGAACGGCCGCCGGGCGGCGAGAAGGACCGCTCCGCGGTCCGTTCGCTGCTGCGGCTGTGGCCGTACGTCCGCCCGGTGCGGGTGCGCCTGTTCTCGGCGGCCGGCGTGGCGATCGTCGCGTCCTGTATCGGGCTGGTGATCCCGCTGGTGCTCAAGTGGCTCGTGGACGGCCCGGTGGCCGGCCGCGACCCGGCGGGCGTGTGGCTCGGCGGGCTGCTGATCCTCGCCCTCGGCATCGCGGAGGCCGCGCTCTTCGGCTTCCGCCGCTGGCTGGTGGCGCGCCCGCTGGCCGGGGTGGAGGCGGCGATGCGGGCCAGTCTGTACCGGCATCTGCAGCGGCTGCCGGTCGCCTTCCACGACCGCTGGGCCTCGGGCCAACTGCTCTCCCGCGGGACGACGGACCTCCAGCTCATCCGGATGTTCCTGGCCTTCCCGCTGACGTTCCTGGTCGTCAACGGCACGACCATCGCGGTCGGCTGCGCGGTCCTGCTGGCCCAGGAGTGGACGCTCGGTCTGGTGCTGCTGGCGCCGGTGATCCCGCTGGTGGCGCTCTGCTCGGCCTTCGAGCGGCGCTTCTTCGGCGCCGCGCGCCGGGCGCAGGACCAGGTCGGCGACCTGACGACGGTGGTCGAGGAGGCGGTGCTCGGCATCCGCATCGTCAAGGGCTTCGGCCGGCACCGCAGCCAGGCGCAGGCGTTCCGGCGGCTGACCCACGAGCTGCGCGGCACCGAGCTGCACAAGGCGCGGCTGCTGGCCGGGATCTGGGCGCTGATCATGACGCTGCCGGAGCTGGCGATCGGCGCGGCGCTGGTGCTGGGCACGGTGCAGGTCGCGGACGGGGACCTGTCGGCGGGGACGCTGGTGGCGTTCCTGTCCACGGCGATGGCGCTGCGCTGGCCGGTGGAGTCGATCGGGTTTCTGCTGGCGATGTGCAACGAGGCGGCGACGGCCGCGGACCGCTACTTCGAGGTGATGGACGAGCCCGCGGCCGACGCGGCCGACCGCGGGGCCGCCGCGGGCACGGCGGCGGGGCCGGCCGCCCCGGCCGCCTCCGTCCCCCCGCAGCACACCGCGCCCCCGCCCGGCGCGGCGGACGGCATCCGCTTCTCCGGGGTCGTCTTCCGCCACCCCGACGCCGGCCGGGACGCCGCGCCCGTGCTCGACGGCGTCGACCTGCACGTGCGTTCCGGCGAGACCCTCGCCCTCGTCGGCGCCACCGGCAGCGGCAAGACCACCCTCACCGCGCTCGTCCCGCGGCTGTACGAACCGACCGCCGGGCGCATCAGCCTCGACGGCCGCGACATCACCGCCCTGTCCCGCGGCGACCTGCGCGAGCTGGTGGCCGTGGCGTTCGAGGAGCCGACGCTCTTCTCCGCCACCGCCGGGGAGAACGTGCTCATGGGCTCGTACGAGGCCGAAGAGCACGACCTGCTGCGGGCGTTGGACGTCGCGCAGGCCGATTTCGTGCACCGGCTGCCCGACGGCCACCGCACGGAGGTCGGCGAGCAGGGGCTCAGCCTCTCCGGCGGACAGCGGCAGCGTCTCGCCCTGGCGCGGGCGATCGTGGGCCGGCCGCGCTTCCTCGTGCTCGACGATCCGCTGTCGGCGCTCGACGTGCACACCGAGGCGCTGGTCGAGGCGGCGCTGCGGCGCGTGCTGGCGACGACCACGGCGCTGGTGGTCGCCCACCGGCCGTCGACGGTGCTGCTCGCGGACCGGGTGGCGCTGCTGTCGGGCGGCCGGATCGCGGCGGTGGGCACGCACGACGAACTGCTGCACGGCAGTGCGGAGTACCGCGCGCTGATGGCCGGCGTGACGGAGGAACAGGCGCAGGACGCGGCCGGGGCCGCGCACGGGGACGAGGGGGAGCGGCGATGACGGCGACGGTCACGGAGAGACCCGGCGGCGAGGAGCCGGACGACGACCGGCCGCACCCGCGGAGCGACCCGTTCGACCAGGATCTGCTGCCCGCGCCCGAGGGGGCGTCCCGCTCGCTGCTGGGCTCCCTGCTCGCCCCGCACCGCCGCGGGGTCGCCGCCGCGACCGTGCTGATCCTGTTGCAGCAGGCCGCCGTCCAGGCCGGGCCGCTGCTCGTCGCGTACGCCATCGACCGCGCCGTGCCCGCGCTGCGGCGCGACGACCACGGCCCGCTGATCGCCGTCGGCATCGCGTACGCCCTCTGCGCGCTGGCCTCCGGGCTGCTCCAGTACACGTTCGTGCGGGCCGCCGCGCGCATCAACCAGGACGTGCTGCTCGACCTGCGCGGCCGTATCTTCCGCCACGCGCAGGCCCTCGACGTCGACTTCCACGACCGCTACACCTCCGGCCGGCTCATCTCCCGCTCCACGAGCGACGTCGAGTCGCTGCGCGAGCTGCTGAGCGAGGGGCTGCAGGAGCTGATCGTCGTGGTGCTCCAGGTGGTGTACATCGCCGCGCTGCTGCTCTGGCTGGATCTGGGGCTGGGCGGGGCGGCGCTGCTGTCGTTCGTGCCGCTGTACGCGCTGATCCGCAACTTCCAGCGGCGTTCGATCAGGATCTACACCAAACGGTCGACGGCGATCGCCCGGGTGATCGTGAAGTTCGTCGAGACGATGAACGGCATCCGGCCCGTGCAGGCGTTCCGCCGGGAGCGTGCGAACGACGAGGACTTCGACCGGCTCAACGGGCACCACGAGCGGGTCAACGGCGACTCCATCCTGGAGATGGCCCGTTACGTCGTCTCCTCCCGGCTGACCGCGAACTTCTTCGTGGCGGTGATCGTGCTGTGGGGCGCGTACCGGGTGGCGCAGGACGATCTCGCGCTGGGTGTGCTGGCCGCGGCGGTGCTGTATCTGCGGCGGCTGTACGACCCGATCGACCGGCTCGGCATGTTCCTCAACTCCTACCAGTCGGCGGCGGCGTCGCTGCAGAAGATCGCCGGGCTGCTGGCGCAGCGGCCGGGTGTCGCCGAGCCGGCAAAGCCGCGCTCGCTGCCGGCGCGCGCGGAGGGGATGCCGGGCCGGGAGGTGCGTTTCGCGGGAGTCGGTTTTTCCTATCGTACGGGCGGCGAGGTGCTGCCCCGCTTCGACCTGACCGTGCCGGCCGGGCAGACGGTCGCCGTCGTCGGCGCGACGGGTGCGGGGAAGTCCACCCTGGCCAAGCTGCTGGCGCGGTTCTACGACCCGAGCGTGGGGCGGGTGCTGCTGGACGGGGTGGACCTGCGGGACATCGCGAACCCCGAGCTGCGGCGCGCGGTGGTGATGGTCACGCAGGAGGCGTTCCTGTTCTCGGGCACGGTGGCGGAGAACATCGCGATCGGCCGCCCGGACGCGACCCGCGGGGAGATCGAGGCGGCGGCGAAGGCGCTGGGCGCCCACGAGTTCATCACGGCGCTCCCGGACGGCTACGACACCGACGTGCGCAAGCGCGGCGGCCGGATCTCGGCGGGCCAGCGCCAGTTGGTCGCGTTCGCCCGCGCGCTGCTGGCGGACCCGGCGGTCCTCATCCTCGACGAGGCCACCTCGTCGCTGGACATCCCGGGCGAGCAGGCGGTGCAGCAGGCGATGCACACGGTGCTGCGCGGCCGGACGGCGGTCGTCATCGCCCACCGCCTGTCGACGGTGGAGATCGCGGACCGCGTGCTGGTGATGTCCCGGGGCCGCATCGTCGAGGACGGCCCGCCGGCCGCCCTGATCGCCGACCGGGGCCGCTTCGCGGCGCTGCACCAGGCGTGGCAGGACAGCACGATCTGAGCTCCGGCCGGGACCGCGGTGCCCGCGCCAACGTGCCGGGCGGGGTGCGCGGTTCGCGGTCGGGCCGACCGGAGATGACCGTGCGGGTGCACAGCGTGTCTACTTTGGCACGCTCCGTGACCAAAATGCTATTCTTCGTTTCAGCTTTCACACCATGAAAGTTGATAATTTCCTCTCCGGTAACCGCAGCTCAGCGCACGCGTCACTGGACTGGACCATAAAGGGTGGCGGTTCCCCCTTTTCAGGCAGGCTTTCCTATGCGTCACTCTTGTCGTGTTCGCATCAGAACACCGGTCTGTCCGTACAGCAGCACCAGCACCGCCTCTCCCCACCCCCACAGAGCACACGAGTGCCAGGAGGCCGCGATGCACTTGAACAGATCACTGACCCACCGCCTCTTCTCCCGCCGCGCCGGCCGCGCCCGCGCCGGCGCCGCCGTCGTCCTCGGCGCGTCCCTCGCCCTGGTGGCGGGGCTCACCACGCCGTCGGCCGCGTCCGCGCCCGCGGACGGTGCCGACGCACAGAAGAAGAACCCCGTGCCGCTGGGCCACGCCTACATGGGCATGGGGGTCGACGCGGAGCAGTCCTCCCCCGACGTCAGCCCGATGGACCACACCAGCGGCGTGCAGGGGATCGACGTCTCCCACTGGCAGGGCAGCATCAACTGGTCGTCGGTGCGCAGCGCCGGGATCCAGTTCGCCTGGATGAAGGCGACCGAGGGCACGACCTACCGGGACCCCTCGTTCAACACCAACTACCCCGCCGCCTACCGCGCCGGGGTCATCCGGGGCGCCTACCACTTCGCCCGGCCGAACTCCTCCAGCGGCGCGACCCAGGCCAACTTCTTCGCCTCCAACGGCGGCGCCTGGTCCCGGGACAACCTGACCCTGCCCGGCGTGCTGGACATCGAGTCCAACCCCTCCGGCGCGACGTGCTACGGGCTCTCCCAGACGGCGATGCGCAACTGGATCCTCGACTTCTACAACACCTACAAGTCCAGGACCAGCCGCGACATCGTCATCTACACCAGCCCGAGCTGGTGGAACACCTGCACCGGCAACTGGAGCGGCATGTCCACGCGCAGCCCGCTGTGGGTCGCGCACTGGACCTCCGCGCACAGCCCGTCGCTGCCGAGCGGCTTTCCCTTCTACACGGTGTGGCAGTACACGAGCACCGGCCGGGTGAGCGGCATCTCCGGCAACGTCGACCGGGACAAGTTCAACGGCAGCCGTGACCGGCTGCTGGCGCTGGCCAACAACACCGCGTAACCCCGGGACGGCAGGCGACGAAGGGGCCGGCCGGCCTGCGGCCGGCCCCTTCCGCGTGGCCCGTACGCGAGGGGTCACAAAAGATGAAAGTTGCTCTACTCTTCCGGCATGTCGTGGACGCGTAAGGTCCGAACGGCCCTTCTCCCGCTCGCCGCACTGGGCGCGCTGCTGCTCACCACCGCCCCCGCCGCCGCGCACGAGGAGCGCCCCGTCGAGTTCCCCGACGGCGCCGGCAGCGTGCCGGCCTACCGCGACGAGGAACCCGACCTGCTGGTCTGCAAGCCCGGCCGGGCGGACTTCGAGGCGCGCATCGCCGACTTCCCCGCCCGGCTGCGCGAGCGCAACCTCCGGCTCTACGAGCGCTGCCGCGCACGCGGTTACGCGCACCTGCAGCAGGCCGTCGACGCCGTGGACGCACCCGGGATGACCATCGCCGTGCTGCCCGGCGTCTATCTGGAGGAGCCCAGCCGGCCCGAGCCCACCGGGGCCTGCGCGCGGCTGAAGGCGCCGCAGTCCGACTTCGGGTACCAGATCCTGTCGTACGCACAGCAGAAGCGCTGCCCGCACAACCAGAACCTCGTCGCGATCATGGGCAAGCGGGACCTGCAGATCGAGGGCACCGGCGCGGACCGCGGCGATGTCGTCATCGACGGCCAGTACCGCAAGCTCAACGTCATCCGCGCGGACTCCGCCGACGGCGTCTACTTCCGCAACTTCACCGCCCAGCGCTCCACGTTCAACTCGCTGTACGTGCTGGCCGCGGACGGCTTCGTCATCGACGACGTGCTCACCCGGTGGAACGACGAGTACGGGTTCCTCACCTTCGCCTCCGACCACGGCCTCTACCGCGACTGCGAGTCGTACGGCAACGGCGATTCCGGTATCTACCCGGGCAGCGCCTCCGACATCAACGACGGCCGCGGCTACGACGTCCCCCGCTACGCCATCGAGATCACCGGCTGCCGCAGCCACCACAACATGGTCGGCTACTCCGGCACCGCGGGCGACTCCGTGTGGGTGCACGACAACGAGTTCGACCACAACATGGGCGGCGCCTCGATGGACAGCGCCTTCCCCGGGCACCCCGGCCTGCCGCAGAACCACGCGAAGTTCGAGCGGAACCTCATCCACGACAACAACCAGAACTACTACCCGTACGTCGCCGACGGCACCTGCGCCGAGCCGCCCGCGGAACGCGGCTACGAGAAGGGCGTGGTCTGCCCGCAGATATCCATGCCGCCCGGGACCGGCGTCATCACCGCGGGCGGCAACTGGAACATCTACCGGGACAACTGGATCTACGGGCACCAGCGCGCGGCGTTCTACCTCAGCGCCGTCCCCGCGTTCATCCGCGGCGAGGGCGCGCTCGGCAAGCAGCTCGACACCTCGCACCACAACCGCTACGCGGACAACCACCTCGGCGTCGACAGGGCGGGCAACGAGCGGCCCAACAAGACCGACGTGTGGTGGGACGGGCAGGGCGAGGGGAACTGCTGGCAGGGGGACGCGGGGGCGAGCAACCCGCGCACGCTGCCGGAGTGCGGCCCGCGGCCGGGCGACGACTCGGGCGGCTCGGACCGGATCGTCGGCGAGCCGGTGAAGCTGGCGCAGTTGCTGGTGTGCGCGGAGTACGACGTCAAGGCGCGGAAGCTGCCCGCGGGGTGCGACTGGTACGGGGCGCGGGGCATCGAGCGGATCGAGGTGCAGATCGCGCTGGCCGTGGCGGTGGTGCTCGGGCTCGTCGGCGGGGTGCTGTGGTGGCGGCTGCTGCGGCGCGACGCGGTGGCCGCGGGCGCCGCGGTGGCGGGGGCGGCGGGGCTGGTGCTCGACGTGGTGGGGTCGGCGGGCTCGTACGCGCACACGTGGGTGCCGGTCCTCGCCCTGGTACTGACGGGTGCCTGGTGGACGGCGACCGGACTGCGGCTGCGGACCCGGCTGATCCCCGGCCGGCCGGGGTTCACAGGGGTCACCGTGGCGATGGGGGTGCTGACGCTGCTGGACGCCTTCGACAAGTCGGTGCTGCTGATTCCGTGGATCCCGCTGAGCCCCGCCTGGCTGCGGACACTGCTGGGGCTGGTGTGGGTGATCTGGGCGGTGATCGCCGTGACCGGACGTGCGGAGGCGGCGGACCCGCAGGCGGGTTCGGCGACGGGTTCGGTGGAGGGGGCGACGACGGAGCACGCAACGGAGCCCCGGCCGGGGCGCGGGGGTCGTCCCTCTCCGGAGGCCGGTCTCGCATGAGCCGCCGCTTCCTCTCCCCCGCCGCCGCCCCCGCCGCCCGGCTGGCCGCCGTCGTGCTGCTGGCGGGCGCCCTCGCCGGTGCCGGCTGCGCCCGGGGCGGCACCCACCACGAGCCCGGCACCGGGCACGAGGTGGCCACCGGGTCCGTCCCTCCCGCCACCGACGTGCCCGACCGGGGCGCCGACGGCTCGGACGCAGACGTGGGCGCGGGCTCCGGCACCACCGTCGAGATCGCCGTACGGGACGGGAAGGTCACCCCCGCCCCCGGACGCGTCGAGGTGGGGCTCGGCGAGCGCGTGACCCTCCTCGTCACCAGCGACACCGGCGACGAACTCCACGTCCACGGCTACGACGCCAGGGCGGAACTGCCCGCCGGCGAGCCCGCCGAGCTGACGTTCACCGCGGACCACGCCGGGCTGTTCGACGTCGAGACACACGGCTCCGGCCTCGTCCTCACCCAGCTCATGGTCCGCTGATGCCGCTCGCCCACGGCGTCGGCGGCACCCAGGACCTGCCGATACCCGCCTTCTACGCCTACGCCGGCGGCTTGGCCGCCCTGCTCGTCTCCTTCCTCGCCCTCGGCCTCCTCTGGCCGCAGCCCCGCTACGCCGGTGCCACCGCGGGGCGCCCTCTGCCCCCGGCGGTGCAGCGCCTCGCCGCGGCGCCCGCCCTGCGCCGCGCCGCCGCGGGCGCCGGACTCGCCGCCGCCGCGTTCGTCGCCGGCCACCTGCTCCTCGGCCCCGACGACCCCGCCCGCAACCCCGCGCCCGGTGCGATCTACGTGCTCCTCTGGGTCGGCCTCGTCCCCGCCTCCCTCCTCTTCGGCCCCGTCTGGCGCCTGCTCAACCCGTTGCGTACGCTCCACGCCCTCGCCTGCCGCGCCCTGGGCCGCGACCCCGCCGCGGGCCGGCCGCTGCCCGCGCGGCTCGGTCACCGGCCCGCCGCAGCCGGGCTGCTGGCGTTCACCTGGCTGGAGCTGGCCGCCCCGGAACCGGCCGCCACCGCAGCCCTGTCGGTTTTCCTCACCGCCCACGCCGCCGTCCACCTCACCGGCGCGGCGGTCCACGGCGACCGCTGGTTCGCGCACTGCGACCCCTTCGAGGCGTACAGCGGGCTGCTCGCGCGGCTGGCCCCCGTCGGCCGCCGGCCCGCCGACGGCGTGCTCGTCGTGCGCTCCCCCCTCGCCGGCCTCGACGCCACCCCGGCCCTCCCGGGGCTGACCGCCGTCCTGTGCGTCCTCCTCGGCTCCACCGCCTACGACGGCTTCTCCGCCGCCCCTTCCTGGATCGACACCCTGCAGACCTCCTCGCTCGGCCGCCCCGCCACCGCCACGCTCGGCCTGCTCGCCGCCGTCGCCCTCGTCGCCGTGCTGTACGCCGGCTGCGCGGCGGCCGTCCGCCTGCTCTCCGGGCGCCTGGCCCATCCGCTGTCCGCCTTCGCCCACTCCCTGCTGCCGATCGCCCTCGGCTACCTCGTGGCCCACTACTTCACGCTCTTCGTCACCGAGGGCCCGCGTACGCTCACGATCGCCTCCGGCACCGACGACCCGCCCCCGGCGAGCCCTCCGCTGACCCCCGGCGGCCTCGCCGCGCTCCAGGTCACCGCCGTCGTCACCGGCCACGTCCTGGGCGTCGTCGCCGCCCACGACCGCGCCGTCCGGCTCTTCCCGCCCGCCCGCGCGGTCGCCGGCCAACTGCCCCTGCTCGCGCTGATGGTCTGCTACACGGCCGGCGGGCTGACCCTCCTGCTGGCCGCGTAGCACCGGAGGTCCGGCACCATGGACGATGTGAGCACCCCCTCCCTCCGCCGCACCCCCGTCCAGCAGCGCAGCGCCGAGCGGCTGGCCCGGATCCTCGACGCCTGCGCGGAACTCCTCGACGAGACCGGCTACGAGGACCTGACGACCAGCGCCGTCGCGGACCGCGCGGGCGTGCCCATCGGCTCGGTGTACCGCTTCTTCCCCAACAAGCGCGCGCTCGCCGACGCCCTCGCCGCCCGCAACCTCGACGACTTCACCTCCCGCATCACCCGGCGGCTGGCCGCCGAGCCCCCGCAGGCGGGCTGGCGGGGCATCCTGGACTCGATGCTGGCGGAGTACGTCGCGATGATGCGTACGGTCCCGGGCTTCGCACAGGTCGACTTCGAGGCCAACGACCCGGTCGCCGCCCGGCTCTGCGACATCCTCGCGGAGCGGCTGTCCCTGCCGGTGACGGCGGCGCTCCAGCGCTCCTGCCTGGTGGCGGTCGAGGCTGCCGACGCGGTGCTCCAACTCGCCTTCCGTACGGACCCGGAGGGGGAGGCGGCGCTGCTGGCGGAGACACGGACGCTGCTGCACGCGTATCTGTCGCGCACGCTGGACCCGGGGCCGTCCCCCGGGTGAACCCGCCGGGCCCTCCTTCGAGGGGGCGGACCCGGCAGCGGGGTCAGCCCCCCAGGGCCGCCTTCACCTCCTCCGGGCGCCGCGGTGCGTCGTGGCTCTCCACGTACCACTCGAACTCCCCGCTCACCAGCCCGCGCGCCAGCGCCAGGTCCGGCCCCGCACCCGCCTCCCGCAGGTGGTACGGCGGCGGGTAGAAGCAGTCGCCGACGAACAGGACGCCCTCCGACGGGACGGCCACCACGGTCGAGTCCGCCGCGTGGCCGCCGCCGACGTGCCGCAGTTCCACCGTCACGCCCCCGAGCCGGAGGGGGTGCCGGGCGGTGAACGTCTCGTCGGGCGGCACGATGCGCAGGGCGTCCCAGCCGTCCTCCGCCAGGGCGCGCAAGCGGGCGGTGTAGCTGGGAACCAGCCGCGCATCACGCGCCATCTCGGCCTCTGCATACGCCTGTGACCACGGCTTCTCCGCCTCCGCGCGCAGTGCGTCCGCCGTCAGCTCGTGCGCGGTCACCGGGACGTTCCACTCCTGCGCACCCCAGACGTGGTCCCAGTGGTGGTGGGTGTAGACCAGACGCCGCGCCCGCGGCAGGCCCGCGCCGCCCAGGGCGTTGCGGATCCGGCGGGCCAGCGCCGGGCTCTGGCCCGCGTCGACGAGCAGGCATCCGTCGTCGCCGGCGATCACCCCGACACCGGCCTGCACCCGGTCCGGATCGGGGTGGTGCGGCCACAGCCACACCCGCTCCGTGATCCGCACCAGCCCCTGCAGTGCCCCGGTCATCTCCCGCCTCCCTCTCCCCCGGCCAACAGATCCCGGCCCCGGACTCCATGCCGGGTCGCGCCGCGGAGCCCGGCGCTACGGGGACTCGGCCGCCGCCAGCAGCGCCCCCGTCACCGCCGCGAGCGCCGCGGCCACCGGCACGCACGGCCCGGCGCCGGCCGGGGAAGCGGCATCCGCGGGGTCCACGGCAACCACTTCCGGCGCCAGCACGTCGAGATCACCCACCACCCGTACCCCCGACTTCCTGATGCCGGCCACCATCTCCGCGCCGATCTCCGCCGCGGCCCGCCGCGCCCACGCCGGTGTGGCGATCCGCTCGCCGGCGCCCGCCGGCGCGTGCGCCGCGCGCAGGTGGCGCACCAGTGCCTCGCGGACCAGCTTGCGTTCCGCCGCCGGGCGTTCGGCCCTGGACAGGTCCCTGTTCACCAGCCGCAGCAGTTCCACCTCCCCGGCGGTCAGCGACCGGTTGGCGAACCCGTCCTGCTCCGGCTCCAGCAGCCCGTCCGGCAGCCCCAGCAGCCCTTCGAAGGCGCGCAGGTGGGCCAGCGGGTCGGCCTGGTCGACGACGACCACCGTGAGGTTGTCCGTGCCGGCCGCCTGCGCCCAGCGCGCCACCAGTTCGTCGTGCCGGTGCCGCCGCCAGAAGGACGGCGTCGGCCTGCGGTACGGCGGCCTGCGCAGCATGCCGTCGAGCCACTTCTCGTACGGGTGGTGGTGGCCGGACTTGATGTACTCCTGCCACTGCGACGGCAGGATCTTCGTCAGCGGCCGCAGCGTCACCACCACGTGCACCCGGTCCCCGCCGAGCCCCTCGACCACGGCCCTGGCCGCGCCGGCGTCCGCGTTGGCGAACCGCTCGCTGCTGACGACGACCCGGCGCCGCCGCCCCGCACCGGCGACCTCCGCGCACAGCTTCTCCCAGTGCGCCATGCTCGGCGCCTCCAGGCTGTGCACGGGTGTCCCGCCGGCGATCGCCGCGGCGGCGTGCGCCGGCTGCCGCGTGGCACCGGCGTAGCGCACCCCGTGGGCGGCCAGCGCGCGCCGGCCGCGGTGGAAGGCCCCCTGCAGCGTCGTGGTGCCGGTCTTGTGCGGCCCGATGTGCACCAGCCGGGTCCCCGGCGGGAGCGCGCCCTGCCGCTGCGTCATCAGCCCCGCCCGCCCCGGCCCCTGACGAGCCGGCCGAGCCGGGCCAGCGATCCCTTGTCCATGGCGGCGACGCGCCGCTCCAGCGCGGCGAGCTGCTTCTCCAGCCGCCCGACCTGCTCGGTCAGCTCCTCGTTGTGCTCCTTCAGCTCGCCGATGCGGCGCGCCGCCGCGTCCTGCCGCTTGCGGACGTTCTCGGCCCGCTCGTGCAGCCAGGCGATGCGGTAACGGTTGGCGCCGTCGTCGGAGCCGTCCCACACCCGCATCGAGGGCGGCAGGTCGAGGCCGGCCATGCGCTCTTCGAAGGCGGCGCCGCGGTCGCCGTGGGTGTAGGTGTTCTGCAGGCCGTTGCGGTCGAGGAAGGCCGCGAACCGGTCCCAGCGCTCCTGGTGGCCGTTCTGCAGCCCGGCGAAGTCCGCCTTCTCGTACAGCGCCGCCGGGTCCATGTCCCCGGGCTGGTCGGCGAGCATCTCGTACGGGATGCCGAAGTAACGGCAGAGTTCGAGGGTGCGCGAGTCGTGGCAGAGCACGACGGCGGGGGTGCCGGCGAGCAGCGCGGTGATGTTGCCGTGGATGCGGGTGCCGAACGCGAAGTCGTGCTCGCGCAGTTCGGCCATCCAGCGGTACGGGTCGGTGGGCAGCCGCATCTTGTCGTCACGCAGCAGGCCGTGCGCCCCGTGGTTCGGCAGCTCGGCCGGCTCGCCCTTCTCGGCGCCGGTGTCGCCCCAGAGCAGCAGTTCGGCGTCGGTGAGGTTCTGCGCGTAGTACGTGAGGTGGGCGAACCGCTCGTACGTGCGCTGCGCGATCTCCGCGATCGGGCCGACCTTCGGGGCGCCCGGGGAGATGTTGATCGCGATCCGGGAGGCGTCGGTGATGCCGCCCTCGGGGTGCCGGATGTCGGGGAAGGTGTCGCCGTGGAGGAACATCGACGGGCAGCCGATGATGTCGACCTCCTTGCCCTTGTAGCCGAGCTCCTTGAGGTAGTCGGCGGTCAGCTCGCCGCGGACGCCCACGGACGCGGACCGCTTGAGCACCGCCTTCATGAACCGCTTGACCGACGGCTCGATGGCCTTCAGCCGCTCGGTGTCGTAGTCCGTGCCCGCCTGGGCGCCGACGCCGATGACGACGACGGGGATCTTCAACTGCTCGATGAGTTTGCTGAGCCGGTTGAGCGAGGGCTCGAACGACGGCCGGAAGGCGTTGGCGAGCGGGACGACGAAGGCGTCGTACTGCTCGTTTATCTGCGCGGCGCGCTCCTTGGAGTGGTTCGTCCTCAGGCCGTTGGAGGTGACCTCGGCACTGCCGGGAACCTGGAGCAGCTTGTGCGTGGCGTCGCTGAACACCAGGTTCCCGGAGTTGGTGCCGATGAGGTCCTGCTGGATGACCTCTGTCCGCGTCGGAATGTGGAAAGGGCTCTTACCGGAGCGGACAAGGAGCTGCTTCATGGTGGGCGCGGTTCCGTTTCGTGTGGGGGTACTGCGGTGGTGGTGCGGGAGTGGTTCAGAGTGCGGGACGGCCGATGGCGCGGAAGGTCCAGCCCGCGGCGCGCCACGGCGCCGGGTCCAGGGTGTTGCGGCCGTCGATGAGGTACGCGGTGGCCGCGGCGCGGGCGAGCCGGTGCGGGTCGAGGTGGCGGAACTCGCTCCATTCGGTGAGGTGGAGCACGACGTCCGCGCCGCGCACCGCGTCCTCGGCGGAGTCCGCGTAGCGCAGCGTGGGGAACTCGCGGCGGGCGTTGTCCGTGCCCTTGGGGTCGTAGACGGTGACCTGGCCGCCCTGGAGGTGGATCTGTCCGGCGACGTTGAGTGCGGGGGAGTCGCGTACGTCGTCGGAGTCGGGCTTGAACGTCGCGCCCAGGACGGCGATGCGGCGTCCGAGGAAGGTGTCCCCGCAGGCTTCGCGGGCCAGTTCGACCATGTGGGCGCGGCGGCGCATGTTGATCGAGTCGACTTCGCGCAGGAACGTCAGCGCCTGGTCCACGCCGAGTTCCCCGGCGCGGGCCATGAAGGCGCGGATGTCCTTGGGCAGGCAGCCGCCGCCGAACCCGATGCCGGCGCGCAGGAACTTCTTGCCGATCCGCTCGTCGTAGCCGATGGCCTCGGCGAGCTTGACGACGTCACCGCCGGCCGCCTCGCAGATCTCGGCCATCGCGTTGATGAAGGAGATCTTCGTGGCGAGGAAGGCGTTGGCGGAGGTCTTCACCAGCTCGGCGGTCGGATAATCGGCGACCACGAACGGCGTACCGTTACCGACCGGCCCCGCGTACACCTCCCGCAGCAGTCCCTCCGCGCGCTCGCTCGCCACACCGACGACGATGCGGTCGGGGCGCAGGGTGTCCTCGACGGCGAAGCCCTCGCGCAGGAACTCCGGGTTCCACGCCAGCTCCGCCTGCTCGCCCGCCGGGGCCAGCTCCGCCAGCCGGCGCGCCAGCCGGGCCGCGGAGCCCACCGGCAC
>NZ_AXVU01000018.1:0-143646 GCF_000482585.1 Streptomyces sp. CNQ329
ACCACCGTTCCGCCCGGCGCGTACCCCCGCACCCGCCCCACCCACCCCGCCGGCCAGCCGCCGACACCGACGACCCGGGCCCACTGTCAGAACGGGCGCATACCCTTGGGCGGGCGTGAGGGGACCTACGGCACCGGGCGAACGACGGACTCCCCGGCACCGGCCCCCGGCACCTGGCCACCCCACGTACCAACGCCCACCCCGACAAGTACCCCCGCACCCACTCCACGCGGATCGCCGGCCAGACCGGCCACGCCGATGACCCGGGCCCACTGTCAGAGCAGGCGCATACCCTTGGGCGGGCGTGAGGGGACGTACGGCCCCGAGCGAACACCAGCGCAGGCGTGAGGGGGCGTGGGGGTCTCACGCCCGCGAGCGATGCAACCCGGCGAGCCAAACGGCGGCCCTGTTTGACGTGAGGACGGGGTACGTCCACGCCGAGTGCACTGCGCACCTGATCGAGGGGGTCTCCGGGGGTGAACTCCGAGACCCAGGCGGCGAACCGCCGGTACTCGGCTCAGCCCCCCGTCGGCGTCACCTGGCTCGTCGAGCGGCGCGAGCCCGAAGTTCTGTCGTAGCCACACGTGGCACTTCTGGCGTGCGGAGGCGAGACGGGCGCGGTCCTCGGGGTCGTCCGGCTCATTGCCGAGCTGCTGGGAGGAAGTTCGCGCAGGTTGCGAACTTCCACCAGTAATGTCCCTCGTCACCGAGGAAGATGACGGGAAGCGTGGCGAGGTCGGTGCGCAGACGAGTTCCTCGGGGACGGGGACACCACCGAAGGGTCAAGGCCACCGATCACTCCGGCCAGGCGCTGTCCCGGATGAACTCGCCCCGAGCCGAGAGCCCCGAGCCCCAGCCCCAAGCCCCCAGCCCCGAGATCCACGCTCCACGAGATCAGCTCTCGCCCTTTCGGCGCACCATCTCGGTGATCCAGACGGGCGCGAACGGAGACGTGCAGCCCGGGGAAGTCGGGTAGTCCTTGAGCACCTGCAGGCGCTCACCGATGGAGAGGGCACGGGCGCGGTGCTCGGCGTGTTCTATCCCGATCCGGGCCAGGCAGTGGTTCATCTCCCACTGCAGCCGGTCCGGGGCATCCGTCATCTCCGCCTCGATGACGTCGAGCAGTCCGGCCAGATCGAGGCCCTGTGGCTTCTTCGCCACGCGTTCGGCGGTCAGCGCCCAGCCGGCACTGGCGACCACCGGATCCGGGTCAGCCGACCAGGCCAGGCGCAGCTCTTCGGCGTGCGGGTTCTTCTTCACCACGTAGTTCACGAGCCAGTCATGCACCTTGGGTGTGCGTGCTTCGCGCAGCATGGCGTCCAGCTCGTCGCCCTTGAATGCCTTCGGGCGGCAGATGAGGAGGGCAAGGAGTCGCGCCGCGGTGTCGCCCGTTTCCCAGAGTCGGGACGCGAGTTCCTGCTGCGTCTTGAGCCGCTTCGCGAGCGCGCGGAGCTTGCCGAGGTTCACACCGTGATCGTCACCGTGCTTTTCGTTCACCTCGCGCGTCTTCGGGTCCTCCAGCTCGGCCAGCTCGGCCATCACCTCAGCCACCGTCGTCTCAGCCGCCGTTGCCTCCGGCATCTCACAGCCTCCTGTCCAGCTTCCAGCACCCGGCGCCCGGCACCCAGCACCCAGCACCCAGCACCCAGCACCCAGCACGGGAACGATGCAGCCTACGGGGAGTCCGACCGGCGGGTGGGCTACTGCTGCTGGATCTGCATCAGGTTGCCGCAGGCGTCGTCCAGTACGGCCGGGTGATCGTCCCCATCCTGGCGGGCTCCCGGGTGAACTGCACACCGCGCTCGCGTGACCGCTTCGAACCCCGCGTGGGCATCGTCCGCCTCGAACGACCGGGCGGGGATGCCGCTCGCTCCGCTTACTCCGGCCAGGCGCTGTCCTGGATGAGCCGCACGAAGTCCTCGCGCCGGAACGACGGGTCGACGTGTGCGAGCACGTCGTCGTTCATGGTGCCGAAGGTCGTCGATGGGCGGTCGGCCATGCCGTCGTAGAAGGCTCGGATGATCTTGTTCTTGAAGTCGGGACGGGGGTGCGCGGCGACGACCTCGTCGCGCTGCCGGTCGGTGATCTCGTCCAGGCCGAACCCGAGGACGTCGGTCTCGACACCGAGGATGACGACGGCGGTCTCGGGGGCGAGGTGCATGGGGACCTCGGGCGTGGTGTGCAGCGCGATCGCGAGCCACACGTCGCGGGCTTCCTTCTCGGAGCGGCCGTGGTCGCGGAGGAACCCGTAGGCCGCCTCCGCGCCGTCGAGTTCGAAGCGCCGGTCCGCGGTGCGGTGGGCGCCGGTCAGCCCGAGGTCGTGGAAGAGCCCGCCGACGTAGGCGAGTTCGGGGTCGACGTCGGTGCCGCGGTTCTTCGACTTGAGCATTCCCCAGAAGAAGACGCGGCGGGAGTGGTGGAAGAGCGTGTCGTCGGTGGCCTCGCGGGCCAGCGAGGTGGCGTCGCGGACGAGGGCGGTGTCGGGGACGGTGATTCCGGCGATCGTCTCAGGCATGGGGGGTCCTCCACTTTCGTGCGTGTCCGGGCAGGGCCGTCCGGCAGACGGTCATTCCACGACCGCCGACGCGGCACCGAGCCCGTGCATGTGCGAGATGAGCGGGATTCCAGGGGGCGCCCACGGCGTCAGGGTTCCTCGCCCTCGCGGCCGGCGTACCTGCCCGCCAGCAGCATCAGGACCAGGCCGATCGCCACGCCGCACACCGTCCACAGCACCCGGTAGCCCTCGACGGCGTAGTCGCCGCGGTGCGGGAGGCTGACCAGGATGAGCACGCCCGCGGCGAGGGCCGCGGTAGACAGCGTGGAGTTCCAGAAGCGGATCGCCACCGCGTGCGTCAGCAGCACGAGGGCGACCGCTTCGAGCGCGCGGGTCGCGGCGAACTCCTTCATCCCGTCCTGGCTCGCCGGCACCAGGATCAGCAGCGAGGCGGCGGCGGCGCCGATCAGCGCGCCGATGAGGCGCTGGGAGGCGACGAGCGTAGTCACCTCCAGGCTCGGCTTCATCGCGATGACGGCGGCGATCGGGATCCAGTAGCCGTACGAGAGGTCCAGCCCGAAGGCGAGCGCGGCGGCGGCGGCCACGGCGCCGGCGCGGATCACCGCGAACGCGATCAGCGGCGACGTCAGCGGCGACGTCAGTGGCCTGGTCAGTGGCGTGGTCAGCGGCTGCCCCGCGGTGTCGCCGGGCAGTTCCGCGACCGGCCGGGGCCGGTCCTGGCGCCCCCGGAGCAGCCACAGGAGAAACGTCACCGCGAGCCACAGTGCCGCCCCTCCCGTCCAGGCGAGCACCTGGGCCCAGACGTGACTGGTGGGACGAGGGTGCTGATCGAACTGGAAGGCGAGCCCGAGCGCGACGAGGAACCAGATGTTGAGCAGCAGGGCGGTGACGAAGGTGCGCACCCCGAGCACCACCGCCAGCCCGGCCAGGAGCGTGACCGCGAAAGCCACGAGGACCAGCCAGCCCCAGGCGGCTCCGCCCATGGCGAAGCTCCACGCGGTCAGCCCCGCGCCGATGAGCGCGAAGGCGGAGACGCGCGTCGCGCGGTGCACGTAGCCGCCGCCGGGGTCTTCGAGCGCGGCGAGGAGCAGGCCGAACAGCGCGCCGAGGAGGTACTGCTCGTATCCGATCGTCCAGAGGATCAGCAGCGGCACCAGCGCGATGTCCAGGAAGAGCACCGCCCGCTGCCAGTCGAGTCCCGCGGTGTGCAGCCGGAACACCTTCGACAGCTCGGTCGCGACCTCCTCCCTGATCACCGAGGTCTGCTTCGGAGTGGTGGAATCCGCCATGGCCGCCTCGCTCGTCTGGGGTCTCCGGAGATGCCTCTGCGGTCCCGCATTCTCCGGCCCCGCGGCGATCACCACGAAGAGACGCGCAGGCCACCGCCACAAGAGGTGCGCCTACCAGTCGTACAGCGGATGCCCGGGCACGCCGGAGGGGGAGGCACGCGGCACGTGCCTCCCCCTCCGGTGCCGAGGCGGCGCGGTCAGGCGGTGAGGGTCTCGCGGAGCTGCGTCAGGCCCCAGTCGAGGTCTTCCTTCGTGATCACCAGGGGCGGCGCGATCCGGATCGTCGAGCCGTGGGTGTCCTTCACCAGGACGCCCCGGGCCATCAGCTTCTCCGAGATCTCCCGCCCCGTGCCGTGTGCCGGGTCGACGTCCACGCCGGCCCACAGGCCCCGGCCGCGTACCTCGCGGACCGCGCCCGTGCCCGTCAGCAGGCCCAGCTCGCGGTGCAGGTGGTCGCCGAGTTCCGTGGCACGCTGCTGGTACTCGCCCGTACGGAGCATGGCGATGACCTCCAGGCCCACCGCGCACGCCAGCGGGTTGCCGCCGAAGGTGGAGCCGTGCTCGCCGGGCCGGAAGACTCCCAGGACCTCGCGGCTTCCGACGACCGCCGAGACCGGGACGACGCCGCCGCCCAGGGCCTTGCCGAGGATGTAGACGTCCGGCACCACGTCCTCGTGTTCGCATGCGAAGGTACGGCCGGTGCGGCCCAGCCCGGACTGGATCTCGTCGGCCATGAACAGCACGTTGCGGGCCGCCGTCAGCTCCCGTACGCCGGCGAGGTAGCCCGGCGGCGGCACCAGCACGCCCGCCTCGCCCTGGATCGGCTCCAGCAGCACGGCGACGGTGTCCTCGTCGACGGCCAGGTCCAGGGCGGCCAGATCGCCGTACGGGACGATCTCGAAGCCCGGCGTGTACGGCCCGTAGTCCGCGCGGGCCTCGGGGTCGGTGGAGAAGCTGACGATGGTGGTCGTCCGGCCGTGGAAGTTGTTCTCCGCCACGACGATCTTCGCGCGCCCCTCGGGCACGCCCTTGACGCGGTAGCCCCACTTCCGGGCGGTCTTCACCGCGGTCTCGACGGCCTCCGCGCCCGTGTTCATGGGCAGCACCATGTCCTTGCCGCACAGCTCGGCGAGCTGCGTGCAGAACTCCGCGAACCGGTCGTGGTGGAACGCGCGCGAGGTGAGCGTCACCCGGTCGAGCTGGGCGCGGGCGGCGTTCAGGAGGCGGCGGTTGCCGTGGCCGAAGTTGAGGGCGGAGTAGCCGGCGAGCATGTCCAGATAGCGGTTGCCCTCGACGTCCGTCATCCACGCGCCCTCGGCGGTGGCGACCACCACGGGCAGGGGGTGGTAGTTGTGCGCGCTGTGGGCGTCGGCCGCGGCGATGGCTGCGTCGGTTCGCGTCACGGGGTCTCCGTTCCGTTGCGCCGTATAGGGCGGTGCGGGTGGGGCAGGGGTGGTGCCCCTGTTTCCATCTTCGCTCGGTGCGATGGAACGAAGGATCCATCACGGCCGGGCGTGCCCGCTAGGGTGGGATCACGCGCGGCGACTGGCGAACGTGGAACGGACCACGGGGAAACCGCGCAACGCAGCAGCCGAGAGGTGCCGCCCGCCTGGGTGCCCCGGGTCCGACGCAGACTCGACCCGGAGGTACGTCATGGCTCCCCGCTCCCCCCATCCCGCCCTCGCGCAGACCGACCCCGAGCTGGCCGCCCTCATCGCTGCGGAGGAGCAGCTCCAGGCCGACACGCTGCGCCTCATCCCCAGCGAGAACTACGTCTCGGCCGCCGTGCTCGAAGCCACCGGCACCGTGCTGACCAACAAGTACAGCGAGGGCTACCCCGGCAAGCGCTACTACGAGGGCCAGCAGAACATCGACCCCATCGAGACCCTCGCCGTGGACCGGGCCAACGCCCTCTTCGGCAGCGAGCACGCCAACGTGCAGCCGTACTCCGGCTCTCCCGCGAACCTCGCCGCCTACCTGGCCTTCGCCGAGCCCGGCGACACCGTGATGGGCATGTCCCTGCCGCACGGCGGGCACCTCACCCACGGGTGGAGCGTGTCCGCGACCGGCACGTGGTTCCGCGGCGTGCAGTACACGGTGCGGCGCGAGGACGGCCGCATCGACTTCGACGAGGTACGGGATCTGGCGCGCGCCGAGCGCCCGAAGATCATCCTGTGCGGCGGCACCGCCATCCCGCGGACCATCGACTTCGCGGCCTTCGCCGAGATCGCCCGCGAGATCGACGCGGTGCTCGTCGCGGACGTGGCGCACATCGCCGGGCTCATCGCCGGCGGCGCGCACCCCTCGCCCGTACCGCACGCGGACGTCATCACGACGACCACGCACAAGACGCTGCGCGGGCCGCGCGGAGCGATGATCCTGACCCGCGCGGAACACGCGCGCGCGATCGACCGCGCGGTCTTCCCGGGCCTGCAGGGCGGGCCGCACAACCACACCACCGCGGCCATCGCGGTCGCGCTGCACGAGGCGGCGCAGCCGTCGTTCCGGGAGTACGCGGCGGCGGTGGTCGCCAACGCGAAGGCGCTGGCGACGCGGCTGGCGGAGCGCGGCTTCTCGCTGGTCTCGGGCGGCACGGACAACCACCTGATCCTCATCGACCTCACGGAGAAGGAGGTCCCGGGGAAGGCGGCGGCGAAGGCCCTGGACCGGGCGGGCCTGGTGGTCAACTACAACACCGTCCCGTACGACCCCCGCAAGCCGTTCGACCCGTCGGGCATTCGGCTGGGAACCCCGTCGCTGACGTCCCGGGGGCTGGGGACGGGAGAGATGGCGCAGGTGGCGGAGTGGATCGACCGCGGGGTGGCGGCGGCGCGGGCCGGGGACGAGGAGGGCGAGGTGGCACTGAAGAGGATCAGGGGAGAGGTCGCGGAGCTGATGGCGTCGTACCCGGCCCCCGGCCTGCCGGTCGCCTGACGGGCGGTTGGGCAGGCCGGCGGGTCGGCGGGTCGCCTGACGGCGGGTGGGCGTGACGCCTGACGGCGGGTCCCCGGTCGGCGGCGGACCGGCACGGAGCCGGCGGAGGGCGGACGGCGCCGGGCCTCGGGCGGCGCGGGCGTGCCCTCAGTCGTTGAGGTCCAGGAGTTCGCCGCGGGGGGCGCCCTGTGCTGCTGCCGGCGGTCGGCGGCGCAGGCGGGTGGCGGTCGTGGCCAGGAGGGCGCCCGCCGCGAGGCCCGGCAACGTCCACCACCAGTTCTCCGCGGGACCCGCACCGGAGTCGGCGGTCTCGTGCTCGCGGGTGCCGGCGTCCCCGTCCGCCGCGGTATCGGCGGCCGACCCCGCGTCCGGGGCCGCGCCGGCGTCCGGCGCCGGGTCCGTGCTCCCCTCCGAGGGCGGGGCGACGCCCTCGGAGGCGAACTCCGACGGCATGTACCACCCGCTCTGCTCCCGCGGCCGCTCCGCGACCCCCAGCCGGTCGAGCAGCGAACCGAGCCGCTCCGGGTGCTCCACCCGCCGCCACGTGGGCGACGCCGTCACGTCCTCGCCGGTCCCCCTGCTCACCACAGCGCCGCCGCGGGCGTCGGGGTAGAGGGTGTCGACGCGCCACACGTGTACGTCGTGCTGGAGCCACGTCACCGTGATCTGCCGCGCGTCCGCGCCGCCGAGGTCGGCTTCGCCGAGCATCGGGTCGACCCGTTCGCCTGCGTCGCCGATGGCCTTGTCGAGCGCGGCGTAGCCGGGGTCGGTGGCGTACAGGGCGGCGGCGTCGCCGCTGCCGCCGTTGACGACGAGGGCGCTCGTCGGGCCGCCCGCGGCGGCGGGGCCCGCGGGAACCACCGCGAGCGCGAGCGCGGCGAGGGTCACGGCGGTGGCGGCGGTGTGCCGGTGGGTCGGTCTGCGCATGGTGTGGCTCCGTTGTCCGGTCGGTGTCCGGCCGGGGCCGGCGGCGTACGAACCGGGCCCCGCTCCCCGTACGAACCGGGTCCCGCTCTCCGTACACCGCGGCCGGCCCGCCGGTTCCGTCCGGGCCCGCCCTCAGGAGGCGGATTCCGCGATGCGCAGAGCCCGCGCCTTGCCGGGGACGCCTTCGAGGCGGAGGGTCAGGCTGTCGGGGCCCTGCCAGAGGAGGGCGGGGGCCGCGGTGCGGACCGGGCGGGTGTACGTGCTGCCGCCCGGTTCGTGGAGGAGCAGTTCCAGGCGGTGCGGCTCGGGGAACCACAGGGCGGTGCCGGAGGCGACCTGCTCCCACTGCGGCGGTACGGAAGACGTCTTGCCGACCAGCGGGTCGAGGGTCCCCCGGAACGCGTCCATCCGTACGGTTCCGCCACCGCCCGCCCCGTCTCCGTCCGCCCAGCACAGCGAGAGCATCCGTCCGTCCGCGGAGACGCCCGCCGCGTCCGGCGCCCCCAGCTCGCGCGGCACCGGCGGCCGGAATCCCGCGCGCCGGGCGGCGGTGTCGAGGCTCAGCGCGCCGCAGCCCGGGACGGCGGCGGAGGGCGGGGCGCCGGGGCCGGACGGCGTCGCCGACGGCGTGACCCGTACCGCGACGCCGCCGAAGTCGAACAGCGACGCCACCCCCGCCCGTACGGGGGGAGCGAGGACGAGCCCGGCCAGCACCGCGGCGACCCCGGCGAGCAGCACCCGCCGGTGTCCCCGCATCCGGCGCCGTAGCCGCACCCGCCACCCCGCGACGGGCACGGCCTCCCCTGCGACGCGCCCCATCACCCCCGCGACCACGGTCTCCACGTCGATCCCGGCCCTGCCGGGTACCCCGGACCGGCCGAGCGCCCCTGACCCGCCGGGCACCTCGGCCCCAGCAGGGGCCCCGGTCCCACCAGGTACCCCGGATCCGCCGGGCACCCCGGACCCGCCGGACTCCCCCGGCCCACGGGGCACCCGGGTTCCACCGGCCCCCTCGGGCACCCCGGTCCCGGGCTCCCCCGACCCGCCGCATCCACCGGCCCCGCCGGGCATCCCCGGCCCGCCCGGTGCCCCCGCAGGGCCGTCCGTCTCGCCCCCGGCACCGGCCCCCGCCCCGGCACCGCCGCCGGGTGGCCCCGCACCGCCGCCCCCCGGCGGCGGTGCGGGGGTGCTCCTCGTCGGCGATCGACCCGGCGCCCCCAGCGCCCGCAGCTCCGCCGCCAGCTTCTCCAGCCCTTCCGGCACGTCCCGTTCACGCCCCACCGAGCCCACCTCCCTCCCGCTCCCCCGCCGCCGCAGCCCCGCCCGGCAGCCCCCGCCCCCGCGCACGCGCACGCGCACGGCCACGGCCCCGCGCACGCGCCCGGTCCCGCGGCACCCCGCCACCCGTACCGGCGTCCGGCGCGCCCCGCTCCCCGTCCCTCAGCAGCCGTGCCAGCTCCCGCAGCGCCCTGCTCAGCCGCGACTTCACCGTCCCTCGCGGCACCCCCAGCGCCGCCGCCGTCTCCGCCTCGTCCAGGTCCAGCAGGTACCGGTGGATCACCACCTCCCGGTGCCGCTCCCCCAGCGCCCGCAGCGCCGTCACCAGCTCCTCCCGCCGCTCGGCCGCCAGCGCCAGCCCCACCAGGTCCTCCCCCGCGGCCACGCCCCCGGCCGTCCCGGCGCCGCCGTACGCCGCCCGGCCCGCCAGCGCCCCCGCCCGCTCGTCCGCCGCCCGGCGCCGGGCGGCGGCGCGGACTGTGTTCTTGGTCTCATTGGCCACGATCCGCAGCAGCCACGGCCGGAAGGCCGCCCCGTCCCGGAAGCCGCCCAGCGCCCGGTAGGCCTTGATGAAGGCGTTCTGCACCACGTCCTCGGCCTCCGCACCCGCCCCCAGCAGCAGCGCGAGGCGGTGCGCGGTCTCCGCGTGCGCACGCACCAGTTCCGCGTACGCCTCGGTCTCCCCGTCCCGTACGCGTGTGATCAACCGCGCCTCACCCGCAGCGTCCCCGCTGATCGCCGCACCTCCCCCGCCGCCCGCCGGTGCCCCCTGCACCCTCCCTACACCGCCGGGCCGAAACGGGTTCCACACCTGAGAGAATGAGCCACATGGCCTCCCCTACCCATCGCCCCCGCGTGCTCTCCGGCATCCAGCCCACCGCCGGCTCGTTCCACCTCGGCAACTACCTCGGCGCCGTGCGCCAGTGGGTGGCCCTGCAGGAGACACACGACGCGTTCTACATGGTGGTGGACCTGCACGCCATCACGGTCCCCCAGGATCCCCGGGACCTGCGCGACAGCACGCGTCTGGCCGCCGCGCAGCTCCTCGCCGCCGGTCTCGACCCGGAGCGCTGCACGCTGTTCGTGCAGAGCCACGTGCCCGAGCACGCGCAGCTCGGCTGGGTGATGAACTGCCTCACCGGTTTCGGCGAGGCGTCCCGGATGACGCAGTTCAAGGACAAGGCCGCCAAGCAGGGCACGGCCAACACCACCGTCGGCCTCTTCACGTACCCGATCCTGCAGGTCGCCGACATCCTGCTCTACCAGGCCGACGCCGTTCCCGTGGGCGAGGACCAGCGCCAGCACATCGAGCTGACCCGCGACCTCGCCGAGCGCTTCAACACCCGCTTCGGCCGGACGTTCACCGTCCCCGCGCCGTACATCCTCAAGGAGACGGCCCGGATCTACGACCTGCAGGACCCGACCGTGAAGATGAGCAAGTCCGCGTCCTCGCCCAAGGGCCTGCTGAACCTTCTCGACGAGCCGAAGTCCTCCGCAAAGAAGATCAAGAGCGCGGTGACGGACACGGACACCGAGATCCGCTACGACCCGGAGGCCAAGCCCGGCGTCAGCAACCTCCTTACCATCTACTCCACGCTCACCGGGACCGCCCTCGCTGAACTGGAGCAGAAGTACACCGGCAAGGGCTACGGTGCGCTCAAGACCGACCTCGCCGAGGTGGTGACCGAGTGGGTGACGCCGTTCCGCTCCCGGACGCAGGACTACCTGGACGACCCGGAGACACTGGACTCGCTGCTGGCCAAGGGGGCGGAGAAGGCCCGTGCGGTCGCGGCGGAGACACTTGCCGAGGCATATGACAAGGTGGGCTTCCTGCCCGCCAAGCACTGAGGGCCCGTGAAGGAGACGCTTGTGGGGACCGTGACGGTCGGTGTATCGATCGCCGTCCCGGAGCCGTACGGCAGCATGCTGCAGCAGCGCCGGATCGGCTTCGGCGACTCCGCGGCCCACGGCATCCCCACGCACATCACGCTGCTGCCGCCGACCGCGGCCGACGCCGAGGCACTGCCGCGGATCGAGCGTCACCTGGCGCAGATCGCCGACTGCGGGGTGCCCTTCCCGATGCGGCTGAGCGGTACGGACACGTTCCGGCCGCTGACGCCGGTGGTCTTCGTCCAGGTGGTGGAGGGCGCGGCGGCCTGCTCCTGGCTGCAGAAGATGGTCCGGGACGCCTCCGGACCGCTGGCCAGGGAGCTGCAGTTCCCGTACCACCCGCACGTGACGATCGCCCATGACATAGACGAGGCGGCGATGGACCGGGCGGCGGCGGAGCTGGCGGACTTCGAGGCGGCGTGGTCGGTGGGCGGGTTCTCGCTGTACGAGCAGGACGCGGAGGGCGTGTGGCGGCTGGTGCGTCAGTTCCGCTTCGGGGGTGACTCGGCGCTGGAGGTGCCGGCGCAGACGCGCTCCGAGCCGGCGCCGTCGCCGGGCTGACGCCGGCGCGTACAGGAGGTACGGCTCATACAGCGCGTACGCCCCGTACGGTATGTACTTCGCGTACCCCACGTACGACACGTACGGAACGTACGCCCCGTACAGTTCATCTCCGCCCAAAGGCCACCGGACAGCGCCCGCGGATCCCTCGCCCGTCCGCCCGCGGCGCCAGCGTGCCGCGCCGCTCTCCCCGCCCTCCCCCCAGATAGCCTGCCGTTTCCGGGGCAGACGCCGGTTCGTACGGCCCGCCGCACCCGGCGGCTCGGGGGACGCGACGGCAGGAGTGCGACGTGGAGTGGCTGACCAGGTTGCCCGTCGTCGGCCCGCACCTCGCCCGGCTGCTGCGCACCCGCCCGTACCGCGCCTTCGCCTACATCCTGGAGCGGCATTGGAGCCGGCTCGCCGGTGCCGTGACGTTCTCCAGCTTCGTCGCCCTCTTCCCGCTGATCACCACCGCCGCCGCGATCTCCGCCGCCGTCCTCAGCGACAGGCGGCGCAAGGACCTCGAAAACTGGGTCATCAAGCAGGTGCCCGGCATCTCCGACCGGCTCGACCTCGGCGGACTCTTCGCGCACGCCGGCACGGTGGGGCTGATCTCCCTGGCCGCGCTGCTGTTCACCGGCATCAACTGGATCAGCACCCTGCGCGACGCCCTGCGCGCCGTGTGGGACCGGGCGGACGCCCCCGAGAACCCGTTCGTCGGCAAGGCCAAGGACGCCCTCATCCTGCTCGGCCTCGGCGGCACGGTGCTCGTCTCGCTGACCGTCTCTATCACGACCACGACCGCGGCCGACGCCGTGCTGAACCGGCTCGGCGTCACGGAGGGCGGATGGGACGGCGCGCTGCTGGAGGCCGCCGCGTTCGCCGCCGCCGTGACCGCGGGATTCCTGCTGCTGGTCTATCTCCTGACCCGGCTGCCCGGCGTCCACCCGCCGCGGCGGCGGGTGGTGGAGGCGGCGCTCGGCGGGGCGGTGGGCTTCGAGCTACTCAAGCTTCTTCTCAGCGGATACTTCAGCGGCATCGCCGGAAGGAGCGTCTACGGCGCCTTCGGCGTCCCCGTCGCCCTCATTGTCTGGATCAACTTCATGGCCCGCCTCCTGCTCTATTGCGCCGCCTGGACGGCCACGCCCGACGAGGTCGGGAAGCGGCCAGCGCCGGTGGATGACGTAGGCGACGATCGCGAGCAGCGCGACTGAGCCGACCGTGATGGCGAGCGCCGTGCCGACGCCGCCTTCCTCCCCGTCCCCGGCGGCGGTGGGCTCGGCACCGTCGGACGCGGACGGCTTCTCGCCCGAACCCCCGGAGCCCTGGGCGCCCTCCGCGTTCCTGCCGGAGTCCTTGCCCGCACCCTCCTCCTCGCGGATGCCCTCCGGCGGGACCAGTTCGCCGACCGGCTGCACGGCGGGTGCGGCCTTGAAGCCCCAGTCGAGCAGCTTGCCGGCCTCCTTGTAGACGGCGTTGGACTCGTTCTCGTCGGGGTGCATGACGGTGACGAGCAGCACCCGGCCGTCGCGCTCGGCGACGCCGGTGAAAGTGGCGCCGGCTTCGGTGGTGTTGCCGTTCTTGATGCCGGCGATGCCCTTGTAGACCTCCACGTCGACGTCGCCGGTCAGCAGCCGGTTGGTGTTCTGGATCTCGAAGTACTCGCGCTTCTTGCCCTTCTTCCCACCCGGGAACTTCGCCCGGGGGGTGGCGGCGTACGCGCGGAAGTCCGGGTTCTGCATGCCGGCGCGGGCGAAGAGCGTGAGGTCGTACGCGCTGGAGGTCTGGCCCTTCGCGTCGTACCCGTCGGGGCTGACCACGTGCGTGTCCTCGGCGCCCAGCTCGCGCGCCCGGTCGTTCATGGCCTGCACCGTGGCGTCGACACCGCCGTTCATGGCCGACAGCACGTGCACGGCGTCGTTGCCGGACCGGAGGAAGACCCCGAGCCACAGTTCGCGGACGGTGTAGGTGAGGTTCTCCTTGATGCCGACGAGGCTGCTGCCCGCGCCCATGCCCTCCAGCTCCTCGGCGGCGACCTTGTGCTTCTCCTCCTTGTTGAACAGAGGCAGCAGGGTCTCCGCGAAGAGCATCTTCAGCGTGCTGGCCGGGGGCAGCTTCCAGTGCGCGTTGTGCGCGGCGAGCACGGCGCCGCTCTCGGCGTCCGCGACGACCCAGGACCGGCCGGTGAGCTTCCCGGGCAGCTCGGGGGCGCCGGTGCCGAGATCGACGTGGGTGCCGGGCTGGCCGAGGAGGGTGCCCCCGACGTTCGACATCTGGTCGGGCGGCCGCGGCTTGTCGTCCTGGGCCGTCGCGGGCGCGACGCCCCCGAGCGACAGGAGCGTGGCGGCGGCGGCGAGCGCGGCGCCGCGGATAGTCACATGAGATGTCGACACGTCGCGAACCTACCTGGAGTCGCCGCCGATGTGGACACCGAGGTGCGCTAGTTGGCCGAGGAGCGCCCCCGGATGAGTCCGGAGGGTACGGCACCCTGCCTGCCACCCGTGACCCGGCCGTCGCACGCGTCCCGTGGGCCCCGGCGGCGAACCCGCCGTGAACCGGCCGCAACCCGGCCGTGGGCGGAAGGGCGTTCCGCACTCACCGGGCGCGACCGGCGCCTTTCTCCCACGCGGACCGGGTGAGCGCGTACTCGACCTCACCGTGCTCGGAGCCGTCGATCGCTTCGGGCCAATCGCCGGTGAAGTGCCGCACGAACGACAGCCCCGACTTCTCCATCACGCGCCTGGAGCCGGTGTTGACGGCCATCGTGTGGGCCGTGACGCGCTCGACGCCCAGGTCCGTGAACCCCTTGTGGATCAGCGCCCGGGAGCCTTCGGTGGCGTAACCGCGACCCCAGGCCGCCCTGTTGAGGCGGTAGCCGAGTTCGACCACGGCGGGGCCGTCCTCCGCCAGGGGCCGGAACTCGAACCAGCCCAGGAAGACGCCTGTCGCCCTCTCCTGCACGGCCCAGTAACCCCGGGTCCCCCACCGCGGGTGGTCGTGCAGGAGCCGCGGCAGGACGCGGGTCTCGACCTCCTCGCGGCTGGTGGGCCGACCGCCGTTGAGGTAGCGCATGACCTCCGGATCGCCGTCCAGGGCGATCAAGTCGTCGGCGTCCGCCGCCGTGAACGGGCGCAGCAAGAGGCGGTCGGTCTCCAGGAAGGCGGCCATGCCGCGATCCTCGCCGGGGAACCCCGGCCCCGCCACCGGTTTTCCGTCCGGGCGGCCGGGCACGGGCCCGGATCCCGGGCTGCCGGGGCCCCTCCCCGGCTCCGGCGGGTAGGGTCCCGACGTTCCGACGGCGTTCTCGATGACGTGCCGATGGCGCTCCATGGTTCGGGGGTCCCGACGGTCGGACCGGAGACAGCGGAGGTGGGCAGATGGCCGGGACGACGGAAGGCGGCGGGCAGGCCCGTACCTACCGGGCAACGCCCGTGGTCTCGCTCTTCGTCACCCTCTTCTTCGGCGGGGGCGCCCTCGGGGCACTCGGCCCGTTCTTCACCGACGACGCGCCCGCCGCTGTGGTGATCCCCCTGACCGCGGTGGTGGCCCCGCTTGCCCTCGGGGTGGTCGTGGCGGTGTGGCGGAGCAAGACGGTGATCGACGAGGACGGCGTCGCCGTCCGCAGGCTGTTCCGTACGCGCAGGATGTCCTGGCGTGACATCCAGGCCGTCGGGGCCGGGGAGATCCCGGGCACGGCCGGCGGCGCAGCGCAGCCGACGGGCCCCGTGACGGTCGACGACCGCACCGGCCGCAGGACCACCCTCCCCCACCTCTACGACAGACGCGGCCTCTCCCTGCGCCACGAGATGACCGTCATCGACGAGTGGTGGGTTCGGGGGCGGGGCGCGGACTGGGCACCCGAGCCGGTCACCGCGGACAGGCAGGCCGCGACGGCGGCGAACGCGAGGACCGGGGAGAGGATAAGGACGGCGACCGAACGCGGCCGGCTGGTGGCGCTGCTCCTGCTCGTCGCCGAACTCACGCTCGCGGTGGTCGTGATGCTCGCCGGCGTGCCGGACGACCTGCCGGGGCCGTCCGACGGCGTGTACCTCTGGTCGTTCGCCGTTCTGCCGGTGGCGGCGTTCGCGGTCACCTTCTTCGTGTCGTACACACGCGAACGCCACCGCTGACGTGCGCCGTTGGCCACCGGTCCGGCACCGCGCGGATCACCCGCCCGCCGGGGCGGCGGAGTTGCCGCGTACCCCCGGGGGTGGGGGGCGCTGTGTCGCCGGGGGTCCTCCGAGCGGTGAACGGCTACCATCGCGTCCACCGCCGCCGAGGTCCGGAGTGCCCGCCGTGTCCGTGACGACGGGGCTGCTGGTCTCGGCGGCTTCGCCGAAGGACTGCGCACCGACTGCGGCGGACGCCGGCCGATGCGCTGGTGCACGGTCTGGCGCATGTCCGGACTGGGCCGCCCCCCGATCGTCTGACGCCGCATAAGCGCGGAGAGCAGCCCCCGACCTTACGGACAAAAAGCCTTGCCCCTCGATCGCGACCTACGACCCGCGCGGGGCTCGCGGAGGCCCGGGCGGTGGGTTGTGGGGAGGGGTGCGAGGCTGGGGGTATGTACCTCTCGCGTCGCGTCTCCTGGTTTCTGCTCGCCTTCGGCGGGTGGTCCTGGTTCATCTGGATCACGTTCGTCCGCAATTTGTGGAAGGACTCCAGCGGGCTGGCCTTCGAGGACGGGGATCCCACCGGGTACTTCTGGGTGCACCTCACGCTGGCCGTGACCTCTTTCGTGCTCGGCACGGCGATCGGGTGGCTGGGGCTGCGGGGCGTACGGGCGGGGCGGCGGGCCGGCGGGGTGAGGGCCGGCGCGGGCGGTGGCGTGCGGGAGAAGGCCGGGGCCGGGGGGTAGGGCCGGGGCCGAGGGATGTCAGGCAGGGGCTTCGGTCGCCTGGAGCACCGACGCGAGTGTGGCGCTGAGGACCGCGTCTCCCTGCTCCGCGTCCGGTAGTGCCCGTGCGATGGTGAGCGCTCCCACCAGCGAGGCCAGGAGGGCCCACGCCCGCTTCTCCCGCTGCTCCTCGGGTCCCGGCAGGGCGGCTGCCAGGAGAGCGGTCATCTCCGCCATCCTCCTCCCGTAAGCCTCGCGGACAGGGGCACCGGCCCGTGACACGTCGGCGCTCAGCGCCGCGACCGCGCACCCTCCCGCGGCATCGTTGCGATGCTGCCGGCTGAGGTAGCCGCGAAGAAGGTCGTCCAGCCGGCGCCGGCGCTCCTGCGTGTCGTCGACGTCGAGTACCTCGAATTCGGCGCCGAGATATCTGGTGATCACCTCCTTGAGGAGGGTCTCCTTGTTGGCGAAGTTCGAGTAGAGCGCTCCCGACGTGACCTCGGCCGAGGCCGCTATGCCGTCGACCCCCACGCCGTGGAACCCCTTCTCCTTCAGGGTCCCCGAGGCCGCCTGCAGGATCGCCGCCCTGGCCCGGGCCCTGTGCTCCTTCGAATACCTCACGCCACACCCCTGCACGTCGACTCGTCGTGTCTTCTCCGCCCCAGGGTAGGATAGCGACCGTTACCGTAACGATCGCTATCTCATGCTCGCCCTGGGCGAGAGCAGCAGCAGGGAGAGGAACATGGCCACAACCAGCAACGACACCCCCACCCGGACCGTGGACGTCGCGGGGACGCCGTTCACCTACCGGGAGGTGGGAGCCGCCGACGCGATGCCCCTGGTGCTCCTGCACCACTTCACGGCGGTGCTCGACGAATGGGATCCCGCCCTGCTCGACGGCCTGGCCGCGGAGCGGCGCGTCATCGTCGTCGACAACCGGGGCGTCGGGGGTTCCGGCGGTGAGACCCCCGACAGCGTCGACGCCATGGCCGCCGACATCGTCGGGTTCCTCGGGGCGCTGGGACTGAGCCAGGTCGACATGCTGGGCTTCTCCCTGGGCGGCATGGTCGCCCAGGTGATCGCGCAGACGCGGCCGGACGTTCTTCGGCGGATCATCCTGGCCGGCACGTCTCCCGCCGGGGACAAGGGCCCCGCCGGAACCGGCCACCTTCTCCAGGCCGCGCTCCAGAAGGCCGAGGAGCAGGGCAAGCACCCCAAGCACTTCCTGTTCTTCACGCCGTCGCCGGCCGGTCAGGCCGCCGCGGACGCCCTCCTGGCGCGGCTCGGGGAGCGCAAGGACCGGGACGAGCCGGTGTCGGACCGGACGATCGCGGCTCAGTTGACCGCGCTGGCGAAGTGGGAGCGGGAGACGTCACCCACGGGTCTCACCGCCGTGCGGCAGCCGGCTCTGGTGGTCAACGGCGACGACGACGTCATGCTCCCCACGCGCAACTCGTTCCACCTTGCCGAGCTGCTGCCCGACGCCCGGCTGAGCATCTATCCGGATGCGGGCCACGGAAGCATCTTCCAGTTCCACGATCTCTTTGTGCAGCAGGCTCTGGACTTCCTTCGCCGCTGACCGGCGCCGTCTTCTCCTCCCCCGCGGCTGAGCGTCCGAACGGGACTCCCCATGCCCCGAACGCCGACGCGGACCGAGGGGTGCGAGGCTATGCGCATGCATCTCGCATGGCGGTACCAGCAGTCTTCGTTCGGCATTCCGGCGGCGCCGGGGGCCGGGAGGGCATCGATCACGTCCGTCCCCCCTCTGCGGAAGGATCCCGGCGGTCCGGCCGCCCCGGCCGTGACGCCGCGGGGAGTGCGGGCGGCGGGCTCGGACGTGCGCGGGGCCTCGGCCGGGGCGGGGAGGTAGGCCGTGGCGATCGGGTTCGTCCTCATCGCGATCGGGATGCTGCTGCTCGTCGCCGGGGCGCACTACTACGTGTGGCGGCGGCTGGTCCGCGACACCATGCGGCGGGGCGGCTGGCCGCGGCGGCTGGCGACGCCGGTGCTGGTGCTGCTGCCGGTGATGGCGTTCGCCACCGTGGCCTCGGAGCGGGCCGGAGCGCCGATGGCGGTGCAGCGGGCGCTGGGATGGCCGGGGCTGATGTGGCTGGCGATGCTGCTGTATCTGCTGCTGGCGCTGGCGGTGGGCGAACTGGTTCGGCCGGTGCTGCTGCGGGTGCTGGAGCGGCGGGCACGGAGTGCCGCCGGTGGTACGGGCGCCGTGGCGCCGGCCGGTGAGGCGGCGCGCGAGGCGGCGGTGGCGGCGCTCGCGCAGCGGGTGGCGGTGACGGAGGCGGCGGACGAGGAGTCCGCCGCGGAGCCCGGTGGCGGCGCGCCGGGCGGCGTCGCGGGCAGCGGTACGGGGACGAAGGCGCCGCTGCGGCTGGGGCCGCCCGTCACCGAGGTCGCGGACGGCGGCGCGGGTGCGGCGGACTCCCGGGGCGCGGAGGGCGCCGGCGGGGCTGCGGGTCCGGACGGGGCCGATTCCCGCGGGGGTGCCGGTTCCGGCGCGGCGGCGGGTTCAGACGCGGGTTCTCACGGGGGTACGGACCTCGCCGCGGCGCGCGGCGCCGGTGCGGCGGCCGACGGCGGCGACGTGTCGCGGCGGCTCTTCGTCGCCCGTACCGTCGCGATAGGCGCCACCGCCGTCGCCGCCGGGACCGTCGGGTACGGGGCGTACGGTGTGCTGGGCCGCGCGCCCCGGGTGAAGAACGTCACCGTCCCGCTGGCCAAGCTGCCCGCATTCGCCGACGGCTACCGCATCGCCGTCGTCAGCGACATCCATCTCGGTCCCGTCCTCGGCCGCGGGCACACCCGGCGGATCGTCGACACCATCAACGCCCAGCGTCCCGACCTCGTCGCCATCGTCGGCGACCTCGTCGACGGCTCCGTCGACCACCTCGGGACGGCCGCGGAGCCGCTGGGGCGGTTGGCGGCGCCCGACGGCGCGTACTTCGTCACCGGCAACCACGAGTACTTCGCCGGCGCCGACGGCGCCGGCGAATGGCTCGACCACCTCCGCGAACTCGGCCTGCACCCGCTGGAGAACGCCCGCAGGGAGCTGGCCGGCTTCGACCTCGCCGGCGTCAACGACGTCTCCGGCGAGGACGTCGGCAGGGCCCCGGACTTCGCGCGCGCCCTCGGCGACCGCGACACCTCCCGCGCCTCCGTGCTGCTGGCGCACCAGCCGGTCGTCATCCACGACGCGGTGGACCACGGTGTCGATTTGCAGGTGTCCGGCCACACCCACGGCGGGCAGATGTGGCCGGTCACGTACATCGCCGAGGCGGCGAACCCGACGCTGGCGGGGCTGGAGCGGTACGGCGACACGCAGTTGTACGTCACGCGCGGCGCGGGGGCGTGGGGGCCGCCGGTGCGGGTGGGGGCGCCGTCGGACATCACGATGGTGCGGCTGGCGTCGCCCCGGGCGTGAGGCGTCCGCCCCGCGCCGGGCGCTCCCACCCCTACGTCTCCGCCTCCAGGACCCGGCACAGCGCCGCCAGCGCCCCCGGGTACAAGTGGTCCGGGGGCGTCCCGTACCCCACCACCAGCGCCTCCCCCTGCGCCCCCGGCGCCTCCCCCACCGGGGCCGGCGCCGTGAAGTCGCCGCCCTCCTCCCACGCCGCGCTGCCGTACTCGTACGCCCCCATCCGGGCCACCGCCAGCCCCTCTTCCGCCGCCCGCGCCAGCACCCGTCGCTCGGTGCCCCGCGGCAGCCGTACGACGGCGTGCAGGCCCGCGGCGATCCCGGTCACCGTCACCCGGGGCGCCCGCCGGGCCAGTTCGGCGACGAGGCGGTCACGGCGGCGCCGGTAGCGCTGGCGGGCCGCGCGTACATGGCGGTCGTAGCCGCCGGAGTCGAGGAACTCCGCGAGCGTGAGCTGGTCCACCACCCCCGGCGGCGTACGGCTCAGCGACTGCACCTCGTGCACTCCGCGCAGCAGCCGCTCCGGCAGCACCATCCAGCCCAGCCGCAGCGCGGGCGACAGACTCTTGCTGACCGTGCCCAGGTGCGCCACGTGCTCCGGGTCGAGCGACTGCAGCGCCCCCACCGGCTGCCGGTCGTAGCGGAACTCGCCGTCGTAGTCGTCGTCCAGCACCACCCCGCCCGTCGCCCGCGCCCAGTCGACGGCCGCCGCGCGCCGGTCCGGGGCGAGCGGGACGCCGGTGGGGAACTGGTGTGCCGGGGTGAGGAGGACGGCGCCCGCGCCGGTCGCGGGCAGCTCGGCGGTGGCGATGCCCTCGTCGTCGTACGGCAGCGGCACCGTCCGCAGCCCGGCGTCGGCGAGGAGGCGGCGGTGCAGCCCCAGTCCGTACGGCTCGACCGCGACCCGCCGCGCACCCTCGGCCCGCAGCACCTCGGCCAGCAGCCGCAGCCCGCCGGTGAACCCGGCGCAGACCACGATCCGCGCCGGCTCCGCGTACACCCCGCGCGCCCGCGTCAGATACCCGGCCAGTGCGCGGCGCAGCTCCACCCGCCCGCCGGGTCCCTGGTGCCCGAAGGCCGCCGAGGGCGCCGCCGTCAGCGCCCGCCGGGCGGCGGCGGCCCACGCGGCGCGGGGGAAGCGGGCGGCGTCGGGGGCCCCGGGCAGCAGGTTGTACGTCGCCTGCCGGTCGAGGGCGTGCGGCGGCGGCTCCTTCGTCGCGGTCCCCGCCCGGGCCCGGCGCGGCTTGCTGCGGGCGGCGACGCGCGTGCCGGAGCCCTGGCGGGCGGTCAGCCAGCCCTCGGCGACCAGCTCGGCGTAGGCGTCGGCCACGGTGTTGCGCGCCACGCCCAGGTCGGCGGCCAGCGCCCGGGACGAGGGCAGCCGGGCGCCGGGCGCGAGCCGGCCCGTACGCACCGCGTCGCGCAGCGACCTGATGAGGGCGGCGCCGGCGCCGCGGGTGCCGGCGCGTACGTCGACGTGCAGGTCGAGGGAGCGGTGGAAGTCGCGCAGCTCCGCCGAAGTGGCCCAGGAATCCGCCATGGAAATGGACCATACATCTGGGATATGAAGATCTAGCGTGGGAGGCATGACACAGCGTCTCGATCTCTTCGCCCTCGCCCCCGACGTCCACCGCGCGCTGGTCAGGGTGGAACAAGCGGCCAAGAAGGGCCTCGATCCGGTCATCTTCGAGCTGGTGAAGCTCCGGGCCTCCCAGATCAACCACTGCGCGTTCTGCATCGACATGCACTCGAAGGACGCCCGCGCGGCCGGGGAGACGGAGCAGCGGCTGTACCTCCTCAACGCCTGGGAGGAGGTACCGCACCTGTACACGGAGAAGGAGCAGGCGGCGCTGGCCCTGACCGAGGCGGTGACGGTGCTGACGGACGGGTTCGTGCCGGACGCGGTGTACGAGCGGGCGGCCGAGCACTTCGGGGAGAAGGAGCTGGCGCGGCTGATCGGGGTGCTGACCGTGATCAACGCGTGGAACCGGTGGTGTGTCACGAGCAGGGCCGAGGCGGGGAACTACCAGCCCGGGCTGTACGAGCAGCGGGCGTGAGGAAGGGCTTCGACGTGACGGGCACAGGCATGAGCAACGAGGGCGTGGACAGGTTCCGGGCCCTGCACCACGGCAGGCGGCCGGCCGACCCGCTGGTACTCCCGGGCCCGTGGGACGCGGCGAGCGCCCGCGTCTTCACGGACGCGGGCTTCGCGGCCCTGGCCACGCCGAGCGCGGGGGTCGCCAGGTCCCTGGGGTACGGGGACGGCGAGTCCACGCCCGTGGACGAGATGTTCGCGGCGATCAGCCGGATCGCCCGCGCCGTGGACGTGCCGGTCACGGCGGACGTCGAGGCCGGATACGGCCTGCCGCCGCGCGAGCTGGTCGAACGGCTGCTGGCCGCGGGCGTGGTGGGCTGCAACCTGGAGGACACGGTGCACCCCGGCAAGACCCTCCGGGACCCGGCCGCACAGGCGGACTTCCTCGCGCGGGTACGGGCGGAGGCGGGCGACCGGCTGTTCGTCAACGCCCGCGTGGACACCTTCGTACGCGGCGTGGCGGACCCGCGGGCGGCGGTGGAACGCGGCCGGCTGTACGCGGCGGCGGGAGCCGACGGCGTGTACCCCATCGGGGCCCCGCCGCGGCACCTGCGGCTGCTGGCCGAGGAGATCGGCCTGCCGGTCAACGCCCTGGCCGTACCGGACGGACCCGGCCCGGAGGAGCTGGGCGGGCTGGGAGCGAGCCGGGTCACCTTCGGGGGCGGGCTGCTCGACCGGACGCTGGCGGCGGTACGGGACCTGGCCACGGAACTGCGGGGGCAGGCCCCGTCCGGGGACTGACCAGGCTCGTCAGGCCCCTCCCGGTGCGGTGCACTCCGCGTCGTCCGTGCAGAACGAACCGGCCATCGCGTCGACGACGTCCCGCTGCCGCGGCCAGTCCGTCGCCGGGCCCGAGGCGAGGAGCGCGTACATCTTCCCGTCCGCGGTCAGCCGGTCGTGGAGCAGGACGCGACGCGGGCCGAGCTGCTCGTCGATGTAGGAGTAGTCGTACTCGGCGGAGGTGCCCAGATCCGCCAGGTCGTTGAGCCGGTAGCCCTTGGCGTTCTCTTTGGTGTGTTCGATTATCTGCACGGCCTCGTACGGGGTGACCTGCTCGGTCACCTCGTAGACCTGGATGAACGCGCCGTCCGCGAGGGGCTCTTCAAAGAAGACGGACACGCCGTCCGCGCGCCGCTCCCAGTCCTCGGGCACGGCGACGGAGTAGCCGTCCTCGGCGGCGAGGACGTAGCCGTCCGGGACAGCGGACTCCGACGGTGACGGTGACGGCGACGGCGACGGCGACGGCGGCTCGGACGACGGGGAGGGGTCCTCCGCCGGCTCCTCGGGCTCCGCGGAGACGCTGCGCTGCGGCTTCGCCTCCTTCTCGCCGTCGTCGTCGCCGCCGAGCAGCAGCCACCCGCCGGCGACGAGCCCGCTGACGATGATCACGACGAGCCCCACCACCGCCGCGACCGCCCCGCGGCGCCGCGGCGGGCGCTCGGGCTCGGCGCCGAGTTCGAAGCCGGGGTAGGGGGTGTAGCCGGCGGCGTAGTGGTCGTACGCGTCGCCGGGTCCGTGGCCGTGCGCGTGCTCCTGGCCGTACGCCGGTACGGGCGCCGCCGGGTACCCGGGCGGCGCGGTGGCGGACTGCGTCGGCAGCTCGGGCGGCGGGGGCATCGGCCCCGGACCGGACTCCGGCCCCGTGCCGGGTGCGGTGGGAGGCGGCGGGTGGGCGGTCCGCGTGGGCAACTCGGCGGGCGGAGCGACCCCCGGGGGCGTGTGCTCCGCTCCCCGGTCGGGCGCGGTGAGGGGAGGTGGCGGCACGGCTGCGGGCTCCCCGGAGCGGTCGGGCACGGTGAGCTGCGGCAGTCCGGCGCGCGGCGCCGCCGCCGGCGCGTCCGGAACCGCGGGCGGGTTCGCCGGCACGTCGGGCGCGGTGGGCGGCGGCGGGGGTGCGTCGGCCGGGGCGTCCGCGGCCCGGCCGGGCCCGGCCGGGGGCGGCGTCGGAACCCGGTCCTCCCACCACTCCCGCGCGGGCGCCGCCGCGCCGGACGCGGAGGCCGGGGTCTCGTCCTCCGTATCCTCCTGCGCGGACGCGGCGTCGCCGCCGAGGCCCCCGGCTTCGCCGGGCCGGTCCGGGGCGGGTGCGTCCTCCGGGGCCCGGGGAGCTTCCGCGTCGGCGTCGGCGGTTGCCCCGTCCACCTGGTCGGCGGACGGGGCCGGACGGTCCTGTACGGGGCCGGCGCCGTCGTCCTCCCCCGGCCGTACCGGTGCGTCCGCGGGGCCGCTCTCCGGCACCGCGTCCCGTACCTCCCCGGGCTCGCCCGCCGCATCCGTCGCCTCCCCGGGGCCGGCACCGGAACTCCCGTCTCCGGCCGGCCGATCCGGCCCCGACGGGGCCGGCCCGCCGGGTACGGCGTCACGCGGCTCGTCCCCGGGCGGAGTGTCCGGCAAGGGCGGCGGCTGCGCGGGGAGCGGCGGCGGGGACGGCGGGCCTGCCGGGGGCGGGGGGACCGCCGAGCCCTCCACCCACTGCTGCGCGTCCTCGTCCCAGTACGACCCGCCGCTGCTCATGTACCTCTCCCCCTGTCCCCCCGCCCGGCTCTCAGCCGAGCAGCCGGGTGATCGACTCCACCGCTGCCGCCGCGGCGGCGCTGCCCGTGGCGGCGATCTGTCCCAACTCCAGCCGGTCCCGCAGCGCGGCCAGCCGGGTACGGTCCCCGCGCCCGGCCCGCGCCTCGCTCTCCAGCTCGATCAGCTCCTGCTCGTCGGCGACGGCCGTCGCCGAGGGCGGCTGCGCCAGCAACTCCGCACGCAGGGCACGGATACTCGCCGCCAGCGCCTCGGCGTCCGCCTGCACCCCGAACCGTACCGAGGAGTCGACGGCCTGCGCCCCCGGCCCCTGGGCCGCGGCGCCGCCCGACATCGTGCCGATAGCGATCCCTCCCGGCAAGGGCGGGGGCACAACCGGGGGCGGAGGCACAGCCGGGGGCGGAGGCACCGGCGCCGAGGGTGCCCCCGGCACCCCGGGCGGCGCCGCCGGCCGGCGGCTGCGGTCCTCCGCACGGGCCTCCTCCCCCGCGGCCACCGCGCCCCCGGTCATGTTCCCGATCTGCACCCCGCCCTGCACCCCGCCCTGCACACCGCCCCGCACCGCCTCGTCCCGCGGCTCGCTCACGTCCGTCCCCTCCTCTTCCCGGTCATCCTCCGCCGTACCGCTCACGATCCCGCACCTCCGCCGTCGCTCCGCGCCGTCGCCGTGGCCCCCTGCCCCGACGCCACCGCACCGCCGCTCATCGTGCCGATGTACACGCCGCCCTCGTTGACGTTGACGATGTACTGCTCGAACTCCCCGGTCTCGTAGCCGCTCTCCCGCAGCGCCTCCGTGACCCCGCTCGCGATGCGGTCACGGACCGTCTTCACGTACCGGCTCACGTCCATCTCCTGGAACAGCGAGACCTCCGGTGACACCGCCAGCTCCCGCACCGACACGGCCGGCCCCTCCGCGGGCCGCCGGTCGGCCTCCCCCTGCCAGTCGCGGAAGGACGCGGCGAGGGTGCGGTACGCGGAGAGCACGGCGTCGACGGACGACGTCGGCGTGGCCCGTACCGCCCGGACGACGCCGCGGACACCGCCGGTGCGGGCCCCGAGCGCGTCGATCTCGCGGTACTCCGACCGGACCGGGAGCAGGACGTGCGGCACGACCTCCAGCACGAGCATCCCGCCCTGCGTGTGCACCCGCACCAGGATCGTCACCACGACCTGCTCCGACCACGCGCCGACCCGGATGCGCAGGAAGTAGCGGCGGGCCTCGCCGCCTTCGTCCACGGAGCCGCCGATGTGGCGGTCGACGGTGGCGGGCGTGTGGTCGACGTCGGCGCGACGCGGCGGCGGCGGGAGGTACACCAGGTGTGTGACCTCCAGGTCCTTCAACCGGTCCCGGCTGCCGGCGGCCGTCGACTCGCGCAGCGCGGCGAGCCGCGGCATGATCAGCTCGACGGCCTTACGGCTGGTCAGGCGCCCGCCGTCGCCGGGCGCGTCCTGGCGCCGCTTCAACTCGACGGCCAGCGACCAGGGTTCATACGGGACGCCGTAGCCGAGGAACGGACGGCCGAAGTCGTACACGGTCAGCCGGGAGTACTGCTCCTGGGCGATGGCCGCGCCGATCCCCTGGTACGCCGCCGGCAGGCCGGGCGGCGCGGTGTCCCGGAAGGCGGCGGGCGACAAGTCCTCGCGCGCGACCCGCTCGAACCAGGCCCGGTGCGCCCACACCGGCACCACCAGCAGCAACGGGAAGACGACCCCGACCCAGTCACCCCCCGTGAGGGCGAAGACGGCGACGATCCAGTAGACCGCCATCAGCAGCAGGCCCATCGCGCGGAACACCGGGGCGAGTTGTCCGAAACCGACCGCCCGCGGCGGGGAGCCCTCGCGCCCGCCGGTGGCGTAGACGCCGTGCTCACCGGGCCCGCCGCGCCTGCGTGCGCTCCACAGCAGGAGGCAGATCACGGCGTACGAGCCCGCGTACCCGCCCGTGAACGACACATAGCTGGTCAGCGCGATGTCGCAGACGGCGAAGAGCACCCAGACTCCGAGCACCCATGCTCCGGTGAGCGACTCCCGGCCGCGGCAGCGCAGCGCGTGCGCGAGCGCCGGCACGACGTCGACGCCGAGCGACGGCGCGACCGCACGCTCCCGGTGCTCGACCAGCTCCCGCAGCACCCGGCGCCGGAACTCCGGGTCGAGGTAAACCCCCGCGCACAGCAGCCGGGTGGCTTCGCTGCGCCCCGGTGCGGGGCCGGCGTTGCCGGTCGCCGCCGCGGCGGGCCGCGGCACGGCCACTCCTGAAGTATTCCCACTCTGCGCCAACTCGCCCCCTAAGTCCGCTTCTTCATGGACCGAGCGTAGCGCCGAGCTAGCCGAGGGTCACCTTCACTGTCAAGGATGTGCCCGTTCCGATACCCCAGCCGGGGCCGGTCGGCCCCGGCCCGGGTACCGAACGGCGCTACGGGCGGTAGACCTGACGGCCCCTGTACTGCCCGCAGTGCGGGCAGGCGGTGTGCGACGGCTTCGGCTCACCGCACGCCGCGTTCGGGCACGCCGTCAGCGCGGGCGCGGAGACCCGGCCGCGCCACTGCGCGCGGTGGTGGCGGACGCGGGACCGCGACTTCTTTCTGAACATGGAGCTGGACACGCTGGTTTCCTTCCTCCGGTGGACGTTCGCTGCGGTGCGGCGAACGCGGGCGGGGGATCCCGCCCGACCAGGGGGCGGAGGACCAGGGCTGTGTCGGGGTGCACGTGCGGGCGCGCCTGGGCGCGCGGACACACGGGAGGACAGGGCGGAGAAGCCGGCTGAGGCACGGGGGCGTCCCGGGGACGAGAGGGTCGAGCAGGGCAGGCCGAAGCAGCCCCGCTGACCGCGGGGCCGGGGCGGGCGCAGCTAGTGCGCCTCGGGTGTGTCGACCGGCTCGGAGACCATGCGCCCGACCGTAGGGACGGAGCCCGGCGGACCGCAACCGAATATCCGCGCGCACACGACCGCGGCGAGCCCTCCCCTGGAGGACTCGCCGCGGCGGAAGGGTGCGTGGACGCTCAGACCAGCCCGAGGGCGCGTACCGCCTCGCGCTCCTCGGCCAGCTCCTTCACGGAGGCGTCGATACGGGTCCGCGAGAACTCGTTGATCTCCAGCCCCTGCACGATCTCGTACGCGCCGTCCGCGCAGGTCACCGGGTACGACGAGATCAGGCCCTCCGGCACACCGTACGAACCGTCCGACGGGATGCCCATGGACACCCAGTCCCCCTGCGGGGTGCCGTTGACCCACGAGTACACGTGGTCCAGCGCGGCGTTGGCCGCCGACGCCGCCGACGAGGCGCCGCGCGCCTCGATGATGGCCGCGCCGCGCTTGGCGACGGTCGGGATGAACTCGTCGGCCAGCCACTTCTCGTCGTTGACGACCTCGGCGGCGTTCTTCCCGGCGATCTCGGCGTGGAAGACGTCCGGGTACTGGGTCGCCGAGTGGTTGCCCCAGATCGTCAGCTTCTTGATGTCGCCGACCGCCGCGCCCGTCTTCTTCGCGAGCTGCGACAGCGCGCGGTTGTGGTCCAGGCGGGTCATCGCGGTGAAGCGCTCGGCCGGCACGTCCGGTGCGGCGGCGCGGGCGATGAGCGCGTTGGTGTTGGCGGGGTTGCCGACGACCAGGACCTTGATGTCGTCCGCGGCATGGTCGTTGATGGCCTTGCCCTGCGGCTTGAAGATGCCGCCGTTGGCCTCCAGCAGGTCGCCCCGCTCCATGCCCTTGGTGCGCGGACGGGCGCCGACGAGCAGCGCGACGTTGGCGCCGTCGAAGGCGACGTTCGGGTCGTCGGTGATGTCGATGCCGCGCAGCAGCGGGAACGCGCAGTCGTCCAGCTCCATCGCGGTGCCCTCGGCGGCCCCGAGGGCCGGGGTGATCTCCAGGAGCCGCAGCCTGACCGGCACGTCCGGGCCGAGGAGTTGGCCGGAGGCGATGCGGAAGAGCAGCGCGTAGCCGATCTGCCCGGCCGCGCCGGTGACGGTGACGGTGACGGGGCTGTCGGGAGTGCGGGTCATGGTGATCTCTCCGATGAGGGGGCGCGACGTACGGGCTGGCTGGCGGGGCCGCGGCGGCCAAGGGCAGCCGTGCCCCCGTAGGTCAATCTATCCGACTGGCACGGAGTGCCCGAGGGTGGCCGGTGTGGGCCGGGTCACGGAAGGAGGCGGGGCGGGGCCGCGGTTACGACGGCAGTGTGCCCTTCGTGCACGCCGCCGTGCCGTCGGGGAGCGACGCGCAGGCGCGTACGGTGTCCAGCTCCTCCGCGACGACCATCGCCGTGTAGCCCTCGCTGGTCCCGGCCGACGAGTCCTCGCGGACCGGCTCCGCACCCGGCACCTCGGCGAGGGCGGTGACGGTCGAGCCGGGCTCCGCGGCGGTGATCCGGGCCCAGGCCGCCTTGCAGGGTTCGCTGTAGCGGATCTCCAGAACCATGTCGCCGATGGTCGTCTCCGTGGTGGTACGGGCGAGGTCGCCGCCGCAGCCCATCTCGTCGGCGTCCTTGCCCGTGCAGCCGGCGCCCCGGCACTCCACGCCCTCGGGCAGCTCCGCCGGCTCGGACGGCGAACCGGACCGGGAGCCGGACGCCGGACCGGCCGGGCCGGAACCGGGCGGCGGGCCGCCGCGCGGCTTCTGCTGCTCCTCGACGCCGGGGTCGGAGATCAGGCCGTGGCCGACGTAGACGACACCGGTGACGCTGCCCGTGAGGAGCAGCGTGACGAGACCGGCGAGGAGGACGCGGCGCAGGGGCCACTTCTCCGGCGCGGGCGGGGACGGGGCGGGGGCGGCGGATGCCGCGGTGGTACGGGCCGTTGCGCCGGCCGGCTCCGGCGTGGGAGCGGGGGCAGGGGCGGGGCCCTGGGCAGGGCGGGAGAGGGCGCGGAGCGGGGCGGTCTCGTCGGTGTCCGCGGCGGGACCGGCGGCGTCTGCGGCTTCGGCGGAGGGGGCGGAACCGGGTCCCTTCCCCGCGGCGGGTTCGCTCTTCGCGCCGTCGCCCGGTTCGCTTCCCCGTCCCGTACCCGTCGCCTCTCCGCCCGTGGGCTCCTCCGCCCATACCCGCCTCTCCGGCGGCGGCGGAGGGCCGGGCCGTACCGCGGAGCGCTCGCTCACGTCGGGGAGCAGGGGCCTGTCCGCATCCTGCGCCGCACCCGCGGCCCACCCGGGGCGCGGTCTCTCCACCGCGTTCTCCCCGGCGCTCTCTTCCGGTCCGGGTGTCCGCTCGCCGCGCCCCCGACCCCGGCCCAGAACCCCCCGCAGCCCGCGCCCCGGCCGGCTCCCGGCCGGCTCCGGGATGGCGTCCGGGCCCGGCTCCGCCGCCCGCAGGGCCCGTAGCGCCGGCTCGTTCCGCAGTTCCGCGCGGCTCCAGGCGCGGTCCGCCGCGGCCCACTCGGTCATGAGCTGCTCGTCCGGCGCGTCCGTCACCTCCGCGAACGCGGCGACCGGATCCCGCGGCGGCATCAGCCGACCGTTGAGGTAGCGCTCCCACGACGACCTGCTGTACCCGGTGCGGTCCGCGATCTCCGACACGGTCAGACCGCTGCGGTCGACCAGCCGGCGCATGTGTGCGGCGAAGTCCCGTATCTGCGGGTCGAGCTCCTCCGGCAGCTCGTTCCAGCGAGGCATCGCTCCTCCCTTGTTCCCCCTCGGTCCGCGTGGCGCGTTCCGGCACCAGCATCGCATCTGCCAGCACGGACGTGGAGATCCCGGGGAGGGACCGGCCCGTCGCGGCCCCGTTCGTCAGCGTACGGAGAAGTGGACCGCGTCCTCCACGAACGGCAACTCCAGCCAGGGGCCCGGCATCGCGACCAGCGCCAGCAGCACGATCGCCAGGCCCAGCACCCCGAACGTCACGATGTCGGTGAACCGGGACCGCACCGCGAGCATGCCCACCTCCGGCACCACCCAGCGCAGCAGCCCGCCGACGAGCAGCGCACCGCCGACGATCAGGGTGCCCTCGCGGAACGGCCCCGCGGCCACCGTGATCAGTCCGGCCGCCGCTATCGCCAGCACCAGGAGTATCGGCCACTGCCGCACCGGCGGCGGTGCCTGGCCGGACGCCGCCCGGCCGCCGCCCTCCGGGCGGACCGTGCCGCGGGTGGGGAACGCCGTGCGGCGGGCCATCACGGCACCGCCGGCGCGGCCGTACCCGTCCCGGAGGCACCGGCGGGCCCCGCCACACCCGCGGCGGCCTCCGCCGCCTCCACGACGTTGACCAGCAGCATCGCCCGCGTCATCGGCCCCACCCCGCCCGGGTTCGGCGACAGCCAGCCCGCGACGTCCGCGACGCCCGGGTGCACGTCCCCGACGATCCTGCCGTGCTCGTCGCGGCTCACGCCGACGTCGAGCACGGCCGCGCCCGGCCGGATGTCGGCCGGCTTGATCAGGTGCGGCGAGCCGGCCGCGGCCACGACGACGTCCGCCTGCCGCAGATGCCCGGCGAGGTCGCGGGTGCCGGTGTGGCACTGGGTGACCGTGGCGTTCTCGGACTTGCGCGTCAGCAGCAGCGGCAGCGACCGCCCGATGGTCACGCCGCGCCCGACGACCACGACGTGCGCCCCGTTCAGCTCCACCCCGAACTGGCGCAGCAGCCGGATGACGCCGTTCGGCGTACACGGCAGCGGCGCGGGCTCGTTCAGCACCAGCCGGCCGAGGTTCGTGGGGTGCAGCCCGTCGGCGTCCTTGGCCGGGTCGATCAGCTCCAGCACCCGGTTCTCGTCGATGTCCCGGGGCAGCGGCAACTGCACGAGGTAACCCGTGCACGCCGGGTCCTCGTTCAGCTCGCGCACGACCGTCTCGATCTGTTCCTGCGTGGCCGTCGCGGGCAGCTCGCGCTGGATCGAGGCGATGCCGATCTCGGCGCAGTCGCGGTGCTTGCCCGCGACGTACTTCTGGCTGCCCGGGTCGTCGCCGACCAGGAGGGTACCGAGGCCGGGCGTGACGCCCCGGCCCTTGAGCGCCTGCACGCGCGTGGCAAGCTCGGACTTGATCGCGGCCGCGGTGGCCCTGCCGTCGAGAATCTGGGCGGTCATGGGCCCATCCTCCCCGATGCTGCGGGTAACAGACCAATCAGCCGGGCTGGACAGCCGTCCTCGGGCCAGGTCAGTGTGTCAGTACGTCCACATCCGCGGAAGAAGGGCACCGTGAGCCTCCCCGAGAAGAACAACCCCTACGGCGGGCCCCAGGGCCAGCACCAGCAGGCGCAGCAGCAGCCTGCCCAGCAGCAGCAACAGCCTTACGGCCACCCGCAGTACCCGGCCGCCGGCCAGCCGTATCCCGTGTACCCGGGCGGCCCCGATCCGTACGGCGGCGTCGGCTTCCCGACGAGCATCCCGGGCAAGGCGACCGCCGCCCGCGTCATGATGTTCATCTCGGGCGGGCTGCAGTCCCTTCTCGCCGGCCTGCTGCTCATCGGCATCGCGGTGGCCAAGGACGACTTCGAGGAGGGCTTCCAGGACGGCTCGGGCATCGACGTCTCCGCCGGTGCCGTGGCCGTCGCCGTCAGCATCTTCCTCGTGCACGGGATTCTGGGCATCGTCCTGGCCTCGCTGTTCGGCAAGGGCGCGGGCGGCGTGCGCATCGGCAGCATCGTGTGGCTGAGCTTCCTCATCCTCTTCGGCGTGCTGACGATCCCGCTGGGCCTGATCTGGGTGACGCTCGGCATCATCTCGATCGTGATGCTCTCGAACGGCGAGTCGGGACGCTGGTTCGCACGGCCCCGGTCGTGACGTGACGTTCGCCACGCGGACGGACGGACCCCCGCCGGCGGTGGCGGGGCTCCGTCCGTCCGTGCCGGCCGTTCTCAGTGGTAGAAGTGGCGTGCGCCCGTGAGGTACATGGTCACGCCCGCCTTCTGCGCGGCCTCGACCACCTGCTCGTCGCGGATCGACCCGCCCGGCTGCACCACGGCCCGCACCCCGGCGTCGAGCAGCACCTCCAGCCCGTCGGGGAACGGGAAGAAGGCGTCCGAGGCAGCGTACGCCCCCGCCGCGCGCTCCGCGCCCGCGCGCTGCACAGCGAGCTTCGCGGAGTCGACGCGGTTGACCTGACCCATGCCGACGCCGACGGTGGCGCCGTCCTTGGCCAGCAGGATCGCGTTGGACTTCACCGCACGGCACGCCCGCCAGGCGAACGCCAGGTCCGCGAGGCCCGCCGCGTCCAGACCCGGGCCCGCGGCCAGCGTCCATCCGGCCGGGTCGTCGCCCGGGGCCTGGAAGGCGTCACGCTCCTGCACCAGCAGTCCGCCGTCGAGGGGCCGGAACTCCCGCGCCCGCCCGGGCGCTCCGGCACTGCGCAGGATGCGGATGTTCTTCTTCCGCGTCAGCGCCTCCAGCGCCCCGTCCTCGTACTCCGGCGCCACGATGACCTCGGTGAAGATCTCCGCGACCTGCTCGGCCAGTTCCTTCGACACCGGCCGGTTGACGGCGATCACGCCGCCGTACGCGGACACGGGGTCGCAGGCGTGCGCCTTGCGGTGCGCCTCGGCGACGTCGCCGCCGACGGCGATGCCGCAGGGGTTGGCGTGCTTGATGATGGCGACGCAGGGGTTCTCGTGGTCGTACGCGGCGCGGCGGGCGGCCTCGGTGTCGACGTAGTTGTTGTACGACATCTCCTTGCCGTGCACCTGCACGGCGCCGGGCAGCCCGGTGCCGGAGCCGTCGGTGTAGAGGGCCGCGGCCTGGTGGGGGTTCTCGCCGTAGCGCAGGGGGTTCAGGCGGGTGTAGGCCGCGCCGACGAAGTCCTGCGGCCCGTCGTCGGCGGGTGCGTACTCCCCGGCGAACCAGTTGGCCACGGCCACGTCGTACGCCGCCGTGTGCTGGAACGCCTCCGCCGCGAGCCGCTTGCGCGTGGCCAGGTCGAAGCCGCCTTCCGCGACCGCCTTCAGCACCTCGTCGTAGCGCGCCGGGTTGACCACGACGGCGACCGACGGGTGGTTCTTCGCCGCGCCCCGGACCATCGACGGGCCGCCGATGTCGATCTGCTCCACGCACTCGTCGGGCGAGGCGCCGGAGGCGACGGTCTCCGCGAACGGATAGAGGTTGCTCACCAGCAGCTCGAACGGCTCGACGCCCAACTCCGCGAGCTGGCGCCGGTGGTCGTCCAGGCGCAGGTCGGCGAGGAGACCGGCGTGCACCCGCGGGTGCAGCGTCTTCACACGGCCGTCCAGGCACTCGGGGAAGCCGGTCAGCTCCTCGACCTTCGTCACCGGCACTCCGGCCGCCGCGATGCGCGCGGCCGTCGAGCCGGTGGAGACGAGCGCGACCCCGGCCTCGTGCAGCCCGCGGGCCAGCTCCTCCAGCCCCGTCTTGTCGTAGACGCTGATCAGCGCGCGGCGAACCGGCCGCCGGTTGTCAGCGGCGGACCCGGACCCTGTGGTGCTCGGGGACCCTGAATTACTCACCGAACCGAACCTTTCGATCCTCGACGCGCCACCCGTCCCGGGCCAGCCGGCCCACGACGTCGACGAGCAGCCGCCGTTCGACTGCCTTGATGCGCTCATGCAGCGCCTCGCCCCCGTCCCGGTGGTCCGCCTCGCGGACCTCGACCGCGCCCTGCGCGATGATCGGGCCGGTGTCGACGCCCTCGTCGACGAAGTGGACGGTGCACCCGGTGATCTTCACGCCGTGCGCGAGCGCGTCGCGCACGGCGTGGGCGCCGGGAAAGCTGGGGAGCAGCGCGGGGTGGGTGTTGACGAACCGGCCGCCGAAGCGGGCCAGGAACTCCTTCCCCACGATCTTCATGAACCCGGCCGAGACCACGAGGTCCGGCCTGTACGCGGCCGTGGCCTCGGCCAGCGCCCGGTCCCACTCGGCGCGGGTGGCGAAGTCCGGGACCCGGCAGACGAACGTCGGCAGCCCGGCGCGCTCCGCGCGCAGCAGCCCCGCGGCGCCGGCCTCGGCCGTGCGGTCGGCGCCGACCGCGACCACCTCGGCGCCGTAGGCGTCCGCCCCCTGCTCGGCGACGGTGTCGAGCAGGGCCTGCAGGTTCGTACCGGAGCCGGAGACGAGCACGACGAGGCGGGCGGGCGCATGCGGAACCACGGGGGATCTCTCTTCGGCGGGCGATTGTGTGTCCGTACGAGCCGCGAGACCCTGGGGTGCCAGGGGTCCCGGGGAGGGGCGGCGGACGTCTGCCACCATACCGGGCGTCCCCTGGCGGGGCCGCGCCAGGCCGGGCGGGGTAGCGTCTCCGGTAGCAGTTACGCGCGCCCGCGCACGTGCCCCGGCCGCGCGGGCAGACGACCTGAGGAGACGACGCCGTCCAGATGCAGCCGGACCGACGCCGCAGCGCGGCCCTCCGACGCCCCGTCCCCGCATCGGCCGGGGGTCCCTCGCAGTCCCGTGGGCGGTTCGCCGCGCCCCGGGATGTGTTCGTGCCCGTGCAGGGCGGCGTCGCGTACCGCGACTCCCGGCCGCCGTCGGACGCCGAGGCGCCGGCGCCGCCGCCGGAGGGTGGCGGGCAGGGGGCGCCGGGCGGACCGGCCGGGCCGGGGCAGCCGCCGGGTGCGCCGCCGTACGGACCCGGGCCCTCCACCGCCCCGCCGCAGGGGGCGCCGTACGGGCAGGCGCCGCAGGACGCGCCGCCGCAGGGGCCGTCGCCGGGGGGATCCCAGAGGTCGCCCGGCGACGGCGGTCAGCAGGACGGTCAGCAGGACGGCGACCGGGGCAGCGGCGGGCAGGGCGACGGGCAGGGCGGCGACCAGGGCAACGGCCAGAACGGCGGTCAGGACCAGCCGCCGCCCCCGTGGGGCAGCCAGTGGAGCAGCCACCAGCCGCCCCCCGGGCACGGCAGTTGGGGCGGCGGCGATCAGGGCCAGACGGGTTCCGGCGGACCGGGCGGGCCGCAGGGTCCCGGGCAGGGCCCCGGAGGGTCCGGGGACGGATCGGGACCGGACCGCGACAACGGCCGCGGCACCAACGGCCGCGGCAGCGGCGAAGGACCGGGCGGGAATCTGCGCTGGGACCCGACCGACCCGGCGCAGCGCCGCGCGCGCTACGCGCTGCTCGCCGGCATGTGGGGCTTCTTCTTCGCCCTGTTCAACTGGTGGCCGCTGGCGCTGCTCCTCGGCGCGCTCGCCCTCTACTGGGGCATCGACGCGCTCCGCGGCAAGGCCCGGACGCCCGGCGGTGCCGCCGGCGGCGGCCAGCGCGGCAACGGCGGCGGCACCGACGCCTTCGGCCAGCCCGTCCAGCGCCCCGCGAAGGGCGGCCGTCCGCACACCACGGCGGCGATCATCGGCATCGTGGCGGCGGGCATCACGCTGGCCATCGTGTTCATCGGGTTCTCGGTGCAGATCGCCTACCGGGACTACTTCAACTGCCGCAGCGACGCGCTCACCGAGGCGTCGAAGGAACACTGCAGCAACGAACTGCCCAAGCCGCTGCGGACGTTCTTCGAGCGCGACTGAGGCCGCGGGCGTCACCGCGGTCCTGTACGTTCCCGGGCACCCCGCCGCGGTGCGCCCGGGAACGGTGCGCGCAGGCACGGCTGCCGTCGTACGCCCGCTCCCGGCGTACGCCGTCAGCCGCCGCCCGGCTCCTCCCACTCCTCCGCGAACCGCGACCGCGGCTCCCACAGCGGCCAGCCGTCCCGCCCCCACGTCCACCGCCGCGCCCGGACCCGTCCGCGGGGCGCCGCCACCGACACCGGCACCGTCACCGGCGGTGCGCCGAGCAGCCGGACGGCCCGTACCGTGAGCGCCACCGGCACCCCGGCCACCGCCGTCCACACCACCGCCGCACCGCCGGCCTGCCACCACACCGGGCCGAAGACCGCCAGCGTCTCCGCGCCGAGCGGGCCCCCGGCGAGCCACGCCACCGCCGCGGTGCCCGCGCCGCAGACGAGCGCCGCCAGCGCCGTCACGCACACCGTGGGCCACCACCGCCAACTCGGCTCCCGCACCCGCACCACCGGCGCCGCGGCCCGCCCCGCACAGCACCCGACGACGATCCCCGCCGCCACCGGCACCGCCGCCACCGCCCAGGCCGGCGGCCCGCCGCCCTCCCCCGGCACCGCGGCGAGCAGCGGGAAGGCGGGCTGCACGGGGAGGCCGGAGGTGCCCAGCGGCGTCACCGTGCTCCCGGCCCCGACGGCGAAGCCGGGCCCCAATCCGTAGGCCGCCGCCCACATCGCGGCGTTCGGCAGCAGGGCGAGGGCGAGGAGGAAGACGCCGAACCGGCCGGAGACCGTCGTGGACAGGGAGAGGACGTGTTCCTGCACTGCGCCCGCGTGCACGACGAGCGCGACCCCGCACAGCAGGGCGCCGCCGCCCAGCAGCGCGACGACCCCCGCCGCACCCGCCCGCGCCGCGGCCTCCACCCGCGGCGCGGCCCCGGCCCGGGCGTCGGCCGCACCCGGGTACCGGCGGCTGGGCAGCAGCACGACGGGCGTCCCGGCCGCGGACCACACCCCGGCGGCGGTGGCCGCGGCGACGACCAGCGGCACCACGACCGCGGCGCCGAGCAGCGCGGGGCGCAGCGGCCCGTCCAGCGCGTACACGGTGACCACGGCGGCGACGGCGAGATAGCCGCAGGCCACCCACGCGCCGGTGACCAGCGGCGTGAGCTGCGGCCGGTGGTCCTGCGGGGCGAGTGCGTCGCGCGCGCCGCGGTGCACCAGGACGAGGGGCAGCGCCGTGAGCAGCAGCGGTGTGAGCCCGACGGGGGTGGGTGCGCCGGTGCGGGTGCCGGGGCGGACGAGATCGGCGCCGTGGGCGAGAAGCCACAGGTCGGCGACGACGTGCAGGGCGGCGCCGGGGTCGGTGCCGGGATCCGGGGAGGTGATCCACAGCAGCAGCATGAGCACGGCGAGCAGGCCGAGGCCGAGGCCGGCGGCGAGGAACCCGACGGCCAGTGCGGTGACGACGGCGGTGCTGCGGGCGGCCTGGGCCTGCCGCCGGGGTGACAACGACGGGGCGAGGTCGGTCCATGGGGTCACGGCCGCCATGCTGCCAAATACACCCGATTTGCCCTGGTAACGCGCGTTTGTCCGTCGTGTTGCCCACGATGGTGCCATGGACCCTGACATAGCGCCGCACGGGCCGCCCGTGCCGGTCGGGCCGCGCGAGAGGCGCCGGCGGCGGCGCGGGCGGGGGCGGGCGGCAGAGCTGGACGACACCCAGGAGATCCCGGTCCTGGGCGGGGCAGGGGCCGGAGCGGGAGCCGGGGCGGCAGGGAAAGGGACCGCGGCGGGGGCCGGTGCGTACGGGCTGGGGACGTCGGGCGGGACGCCCCGGAACCGGCCCGCCGCGGGCCGGGCGTACCGGGTCGGGGCCTACGGCGCCAGGGCGTACCGCGCCGGACGGCGGGCCGCCGCCGTCCGGGACTCCGCGGCTGCCGCCGACGCGTCCGCCGCCGCGGAGGCCGCGTACGACGCGCTCTACCAGCGGTGCGCCGCCGACGTCACCCGGCACACGTACCTGCTCGCCGGCGACCACGCCCTGACCCGCGAGGCCGTCGAGCACGCCTTCCACCTGGCGTGGGAGCGGTGGCCGGAGGTGGCCTCGGACCGGGACCCGCCGGGGTGGCTGCGGGCTGCGGCGTTCGCCTACGTGCTGGAACCGTGGGAATGGCTGCGCGCCCGGTGGCGGCGACGGGCGCGGCGCGGGCGGCGCCCGTCCGCGAACGAGGATCGCGGGGACGAGGATCGCGGGGACGAGGCGCACGGGGACGAGGCAAGCGGGGAGGAGGCCCGCGGGAAGGAGGAACAGCGGCTGTTCGCGGCGCTGCAGACGCTGCCGGAGTCGTACCGCAGCGCCGTCGTCGTCTACGACGTCGTCGGGCTCGACCTGCCCGAGGCCGCCGCCGAACTGGAGGCCAGCACGCCCGCCACGGCCGGGCGGCTCACGCACGCGCACGAGGCGCTGGCCGACGCCGTGCCGGAGCTGAGGGCTCTTCCGCCGCGCGAGCGGGCGGAGGAGCTGCGCGCCCGGCTGCGGCGGTTCGCCGCCGCGCAGCCGGTACGCACGCTGCCGCCCGGCGCCGTCCGCCGCCGCAGCGAACTCCGTACGGACCGGCAGTTGCGTCGCTACGCCCTGCTGGCCGCGGCCATCTTCCTCACCGCGGCGGTCGTCTCCGCCCTGGGCGAGTTCGAGACCCGCGACAAGGCCACGCCGCCGGCGCCGCCGTGGCTGACCGGCCGGGCCCTCTGGCCGCCGGTGCCGGACCACGGGGCACCGCCGGTGCCGGTGCACCTCACGCCGGCCACCCCGGGCGTTCCGGGCGACGTTCCGCGCGCTCCGCGGCCGGCGCGCGGGCCCGCCGACACGCCCCCCGGCGGCCGGTACCACCCGTCCGCGGGACCCGTCCGCGGCACGCCGCGTTGACCGGCACCGGCCCCCTGCACGCGAGAGCGGACCCGCCCCCGAGGGTGCAGGTCCGCTCGCGCGTGGAAGGAAAGGCCCTCCGCGGTGATCCGCGTCAGCCCGCCAGCACCTCGCGGGCCAGCCGCGCCGTCTCCGACGGCGTCTTGCCGACCTTCACGCCCGCGGCCTCCAGGGCCTCCTTCTTCGCCTGGGCCGTGCCCGAGGAGCCGGAGACGATCGCGCCTGCGTGGCCCATCGTCTTGCCCTCGGGGGCGGTGAAGCCGGCGACGTAACCGACGACGGGCTTGGTCACGTGGGCCTTGATGTAGTCCGCGGCCCGCTCCTCGGCGTCGCCGCCGATCTCGCCGATCATCACGATCAGGTCGGTGTCGGGGTCGGCCTCGAAGGCTTCGAGCGCGTCGATGTGGGTAGTGCCGATCACCGGGTCGCCGCCGATGCCGACGCAGGTGGAGAAGCCGATGTCACGCAGCTCGTACATCATCTGGTACGTCAGTGTGCCGGACTTCGACACCAGGCCGATCCGGCCGGGCTTGGTGATGTCCGCGGGGATGATGCCGGCGTTGGACTGGCCGGGGGTGATCAGACCGGGGCAGTTGGGGCCGATGATGCGCGTCTTGTTGCCCTTGGCGCCCGCGTAGGCCCAGAAGGCGGCGGTGTCGTGGACCGCGATGCCCTCGGTGATGACCACCGCGAGCGGGATCTCGGCGTCGATCGCCTCGATCACCGCGGACTTGGTGAACTTCTCCGGCACGAAGATGACGGTGACGTCCGCACCGGTGGCGTCGATGGCGTCCTGCACGGAGCCGAAAACCGGGACCTCGGTGCCGTCGAAGTCGACTTTCTGGCCCGCCTTGCGGGGGTTGACCCCGCCGACGATGGTGGCGCCGGACGCGAGCATCCGCCGCGTGTGCTTCTGGCCCTCCGAGCCGGTCATGCCCTGGACGATGACCTTGGAGTCCTTGGTGAGGAAGATAGCCATGGTTTCTTCTGTCCTCTGTCCTTACTTGGCGGCCAGCTCGGCGGCGCGGTCGGCGGCGCCGTCCATCGTGTCCACCTGCTCGACGAGCGGGTGGTTCGCGTCGCTGAGGATCTTGCGGCCCAGCTCGGCGTTGTTGCCGTCGAGGCGCACGACCAGCGGCTTGGTGACGTCCTCGCCCTTGCTCTTGAGCAGGTGCAGGGCCTGCACGATGCCGTTGGCCACCGCGTCGCAGGCGGTGATGCCGCCGAAGACGTTGACGAAGACGGACCGGACGTCCGGGTCGCCGAGGATGATCTCCAGGCCGTTGGCCATCACGTCGGCGGAGGCGCCGCCGCCGATGTCGAGGAAGTTGGCGGGCTTGACGCCGCTGTGCTTCTCGCCCGCGTACGCGACGACGTCGAGGGTGGACATGACCAGACCCGCGCCGTTGCCGATGATGCCGACCTGGCCGTCGAGCTTCACGTAGTTGAGGCCCTTGGCCTTCGCCGCGGCCTCCAGCGGGTTGGCGGCGGCCTTGTCCTCGAACGCGTGGTGGTCGGGCTGACGGAACTCGGCGTTCTCGTCCAGCGACACCTTGCCGTCCAGCGCCAGGACGGTGCCGTCGGCGGTCTTGACCAGCGGGTTGACCTCGACCAGGAGGGCGTCCTCCTTGACGAAGACGGTCCACAGCGTCTGCAGGACCTCGACGACCTGGTCGGCGATCTCGGAGGGGAAGCGCGCGGCGTCGACGATCTCGCGGGCCTTGGCCTCGGTCACGCCCTCGTTGGCGTCGACGGGGATCTTGGCCAGCGCCTCCGGCTTGGTGGCCGCGACCTCCTCGATGTCCATGCCGCCCTCGACGGACGCCATGGCGAGGAAGGTGCGGTTGGCGCGGTCGAGGAGGTACGACACGTAGTACTCGTCGGCGATGTCCGCGGTCTGGGCGAGCATCACCTTGTGGACCGTGTGGCCCTTGATGTCCATGCCCAGAATCCGGCCGGCCTTCTCCACGGCGTCCTCGGGGTCGGACGCGAGCTTCACGCCGCCCGCCTTGCCCCGGCCGCCGGTCTTGACCTGGGCCTTGACGACGGCGCGACCGCCGAGCTCCGCGGTCACCTGGCGCGCCGCCTCGGGCGTGTCGATGACTTCGCCGGCCAGCACCGGTACACCATGCTTGGCGAAGAGATCCCTCGCCTGGTACTCGAACAGATCCACGCGCGTCCGTCCCTTGTGATTCAGTCGTGTCGCGTTGTAATGGCAGGGTCGTCTTGCAGGTTAGCCCTGCCTGACAGCACGTCCTAAATCCGGGGTCACACCGGCGCGGTGAGAACGGTCACAGGTGGATGTCCCGCGTCCGCGGGTACGGATGGGGCACGGGGGGACCGCTCTCACGTCGCGCTCCTGCCGCCTCACGGCGCCGCCGGAACGGGCAGCGGGCGGCCTTCCAGCGCCGCCGCCATCACCTCCGGGAACAGCTCCGGCGTGCAGGCGAACGCGGGGGCCCCGAGGGCGGCGAGCGCGGCGGCGTGATCGCGGTCGTACGCCGGCGCCCCCTCGTCGGAGAGCGCCAGCAGCGCCACGAACTGCACGCCGGACGCCTTCATCGCGGCGACCCGCTTCAGCATCTCCTGGCGTATGCCGCCCTCGTACAGATCGCTGATGAGCACGACCACGGTGTCCGCGGGGCGGGTGAGGCGCTGCTGGCAGTACGCGAGCGCCCTGTTGATGTCCGTACCGCCGCCGAGCTGGGTGCCGAAGAGCACGTCCACGGGGTCGCTGAGCTGGTCGGTGAGGTCGACGACGGCGGTGTCGAAGGCGACGAGGCGGGTGGCGAGGGAACGCATGGAGGCCAGGACCGCGCCGAAGACGGAGGCGTAGACGACGGAGGCGGCCATGGAACCGGACTGGTCGAGGGCGAGGACGACTTCCTTGCGGACGGAACGCCCGGCGCGCGCGTAACCCACGAGCCGTTCGGGAACGACGGTGCGGTGCTCGGGCACGTAGTGCTTGAGATTGGCACGGATCGTACGGTCCCAGTCGATGTCGCGGTGCCGTGGCCGCTGCACACGGGCCGCCCGGTCGAGGGCGCCGGTGAGGGTGGCGCGGGTGCGGGCGGCGAGCTTGCGCTCCAGATCGTCGGTGACCTGGCGGACGACGGTGCGGGCGGTCTCGCGGGCCTCGTCGGGCATGGCCTTGGCGAGGGAGAGCAGCGTGCCGACCAGGTGCACGTCGGGCTCGACGGCGGCGAGCATCTCGGGCTCCAGAAGGAGGGAGGCGATGCCGAGGCGGTCGATGGCGTCGCGCTGCATGACCTGCACGACGGGCGTGGGGAAGTACGTGCGCACGTCGCCGAGCCACCGGGCCACCTGCGGCGCGGACCCGCCGAGCCCGGCCTTCCGCCGGGAGCCGCGCCCGGGCTCCTCGGACTTCCCGTAGAGCGCGGCGAGCGCCCGGTCCATCCCGGCGTCGTCCCCGCCGAGCGGCTGCCCGGTCCCGTCTCCGCCGCCTTCGCCCCCGAGCACGAGCCGCCACCGCCGGAGCCGCTCCCCTCCGGGGGAGGGGGGCCCGGCGTCGCCGGCTCCGGCGGGCGGAGCCGGGGTGCGGTTGCCGGTGGACGGGTCGGCGGTGGAGCCGGTGGAGGAGGACGAGACCGCCCGGCCGGCGGGAGTGGCGGCGCCGGCACCGACGGCGCCGGCGGGGTCCCGGAAGCCGGAGGCGGGAGCCGGGGTGGCGGCGGGCCATGCGGGCGCGCCGGGGTGCGGGGCGTCGACCGGGGGTGCGGGGGCCGGGTGACGCGGGACAGCCGCCGCGGGGGCCTGCGGGTCCGGGACCGTCCCGGTCGCCGTACCGGCTTCGGGCATCGGGGTCTCCTCGTCTGGCGTGTAAAGGTATGGCAGTGGACTGGCCGCGGGCTTTGGCTCGTTGACGTCGCCGGGGGCGGGGTGCCCGGTCACGGCCCCTCCTCCGTACCGAGGAGCGCGCGGAGCGTGGGCAGGACGGCGGCGGCGCGGGCGGCGTCGATCTCCTCGGCGAAGCCGGGCAGGCCGTCCGGTTCGGCCGGGCCCGCGGCGGAGGCGCCGCGGCGCACCAGTTCGCCGATGGCACGCCGGGCGCCCGGCTCGTACTCGGCGAACGTCCGCCGCAGCAGCGGCAGCACGTCCCTGAAGGCGTCGCCGGACAGCCCGGTCAGCCAGCCGTCGACGAGCCCGAGGAGCCGCTCGTCATGGACGAGAAGCATGCCGCCGTCGCCGCCGAGGAAGCCCTCGACCCACGCGGCGGCGTCCGCGGGCGGCACGGCGTGCGACAGGGCGAGACTCATGGCCCGTTCCGCTCCTCCGGCGGACATCCGGCCCCCGTCGAGGAGCAGCCGCACGGCCCGGCCGCGGATGAGCCCGGGCACCGCGTCACGGCTCCCCAGCACCCGCAGCGCAGCGGCCCACCGCCCGCGCAGCGCACTCGCCTCGGCACCGGCCGCCACCGGCACCACGGCGGCCCGTCCGGGCCGCGCCCGGGCAGCGCCCGGATCCCACTCCGCAGCGGACGCGCCCGGCGCACGGCCGCTTCCGCCGTCGCCCGCGGCCTCCGTCTCTTCGGCTGTCTCCCCTTCCTTCCCCGCTTCTCCGTACCCACCAGCCGCCGGCCCCGGGTCCAGCAGCGCCACCGCGGCGTGTACCGCGTCGACGTGCGTGCGCATCTCCTGTGCACCGTCCAGGTCGAGCCCCGCGCAGGCGGCCGGGAGGCCGACGCAGATGCGGTCGGCCAGGCCCGTGGCGACCTCGGCGAGCGCCGCGGTCCGCGTGCCGCGCACGTCGCCGTAGCGGACCGCGCGGGCCAGCGCCGGGAGTGCCTGGGCCAGGTGGCCGACGTCCGTGTCGAGCGCGGCGCGGTCGGCGAGCGCCTGCATGACGACCGGCAGGGCGTCGGTCAGTTCGGCGAGCAGGCACTGCTCGGCCAGCGCCGTCACCTCCGCCAGCGAACCGGCCTGCGCGGCCTCGTACTCGGCCTTGGCGGTCGCCGCCGCGAGCACCGTCGTGCCCCAGAGCGCCGCCTCCACGACCCGGACGGACAGGTCCGGCTCCCACCGCAGGCTCCACGTCTCCCGGAACGTGCCGGTGCTCGGCCGGGAAGCCGACGGCACGCCCCAGTCGATGCCGAGCAGCCGCAGCCGGTGCAGCAGGCGGCTGCGCCCCGCGTCGGTCTCCTTGCGCAGGTCGAGCTGCAGCTCGCGCTCCCCGGCGGCCGGTTTGAGCCGCAACGCCCGCTGTGTACGGGCCAGATCCCGCTGCAGCGGCACGGCGGGAGCCGTCTCCGGCACCTCGCCGAGCGCGTCGCCCACGACGAGCCGGTCGGCGACGAGCGCCAGCGGCACGTCCGAGCCGTCGCACATCACGGCCCGTACGGCGTCCAGCGTCTCGGCGAGGCCGGCGAGCGGGCGGCCCCGCATCGTGGCCAGCGCGGTGGCGAGCCGCACGGCCTCGATGACGTGCGCCGACGAGATCGTGCGGCCCTCGGCGCGCAGCAGGTCGGCGACCTTGACGAACCAGCGCTCGATGGGACGGTCGGGCACCTCGAAGAGATGCGCGTACCAGCCCGGGGAGTCGATACCCGCCCCGTAGCCGCTCTGCCGCGCCAGCCGCCGGTGCGTCCACGGCACCCAGGCCACCTCGGTCTTGACCTTCGGCAGGCCCTTGAGCAGGCGGCGGTCGGCCGTGACGGTGGTACGGGCCCGCAGCGCGGGCACGTGCCAGGCACCGCAGACGACGGCGACCTGTCCGCCGAACTCGCGCCGCGCCTCCCGCAGCCGCAGGCGCATGTGCGCTTCGCGCACCAGGTCCCTGTCGTGGCCGCCGTCGCCATACCGCTCCCGCAGCGCACCCATCGCCTCGCCCAGCGCGGCGAACGTCGCGGCCACGTCACCGCCGCCGGCGCGGGCGTGGGCGTCGGCCGCCTGGCCGGGCGAGGCCGGGGAACCGGTGGAGCCGGACGGGGCGGCGCCGTCCGCGCCCCGGGACCGGTTCGGGGCGCCGGGGGCGGCCGGCGCCGCCGAGTCCTCCGCTGCGGTCGCCGGTCCCGCGGAGGGCTCGACGTGCCGCGGCACGCGGTGCTCCACCGCGTCCTCCCACCACCGCTCCGGGTCGTCGTAACCGGCGGCGTCCGCGAGGACCGCGAGCGGATCGATGCGCAGCGCCTCGGGGTCGAGCGCCGCCGGCTCCTCTCCCCCGCCCGCCTCGCCGTCCCCGCCGCCGGCCGGCCCCGCTTCCTGCTCTTCCGGTGCCGGCCGGCCCTCCTCCGGTGCCCCTTCCGCTCCCGGACCGCCCGGTGCCGGCCGGCCGGCACCGGCCGTCGCGAGGGTGTGGGTGGCGGGCAGGTCGATGAAGCGGACCGGGACACCGTGGCGCAGTGCCCAGCGGATCGCGACCCACTCGGGCGAGAAGTGCGCCAGCGGCCAGAAGCCCGCCCGCGCCGGCTCGTCCACGGCGTGGGCCAGCAGCGCGACGGGCGGTCGCATGTCCTCGTCGCCGGCCAGCCCGACGATGGCGTCCGCCTCCGGCGGACCCTCGATCAGCACGGCCCGCGGCCGGTACGCATCCAGCGCAGCCGCCACTTGGCGCGCGGATCCGGGGCCGTGGTGCCGTACGCCGAGCAGCAACGGCTCCACGGCCGCCGCCCCCGCCCCGTTCGCCGGACGCCCCTCCTTCGCACCGGCCGCCACCCGCTCCCCCTCCACGATCCCGGCTCTCCCGCCCACGCGTTCCGCTCCCCTCCCGGCCACGCCCTGCGCGGCTCCCCCGGCCGCGCGCCTCGTGGCCTTCTGCTCCGCACCGGCGAACTCCTCGCCCGCGTACGCCGCTTCCCTCACCCCCGCTCCTTCTCCCTCTCCTCTTTCTTCCGGGCCGCCACCGGCCCTGCGCCCGCGGCGGGCGCCCGGTGCCGTCACGCCGTGATGTCGCGGCATGCGCGGTAGAAGTCCTTCCAGCCCTCGCGCTCGCGCACGACCGTTTCCAGATACTCCCGCCACACCACGCCGTCGGCCGCCGGATCGCGGACCACCGCGCTCTGCACGCCCGCCGCCACATCGCTCGCGCGCAGCACCCCGTCGCCGAAGTGGGCCGCCAGTGCGAGGCCGCCGGTGACCACGGATATCGCCTCGGCCGTCGAGAGCGTGCCGGACGGGGACTTCACCTTCATCCGGCCGTCGGCCGTCTGACCGTCGCGCAGTTCGCGGAAGACCGTGACGACCCGGCGGATCTCGTCGACCGCCTCCGGGACGGGCGGGAGCTGGAGGGAGGCGCCGATCTGCTCGACGCGCCGGGTGACGATGCCGACCTCGTCCTCGGGGGACGCCGGCAGCGGGAGCACCACCGCGTTGAAGCGGCGGCGCAGCGCGCTCGACAGTTCGTTGACCCCCCGGTCGCGGTCGTTGGCCGTCGCGATGACGTTGAACCCCCGGACCGCCTGGACCTCCTCACCCAGCTCCGCGATCGGCAGGGTCTTCTCCGACAGGATCGTGATGAGCGAGTCCTGCACGTCGGCCGGGATACGGGTCAGCTCCTCGACCCGCGCCGTCATGCCCTCCGCCATCGCCCGCATCACGGGGCTGGGCACCAGCGCCTCCCGGCTGGGACCCGCCGCGAGCAACTGGGCGTAGTTCCACCCGTAGCGGATGGCCTCCTCCGGCGTGCCCGCCGTCCCCTGCACCAGCAGCGTGGAATCGCCGCTGACAGCGGCGGCCAGATGCTCCGAGACCCAGGTCTTCGCCGTGCCGGGCACGCCGAGGAGCAGCAGCGCCCGGTCCGTCGCCAGCGTGGCGACCGCCACCTCCACGATCCGGCGCGGGCCGACGTACTTGGGCGTGACGGCCGTGCCGTCGGGGAGCGTGCCCCCCAGCAGATACGTGGCCACCGCCCACGGCGACAGCCGCCAGCGCGGCGGCCGGGGCCGGTCGTCCGCGGCGGCGAGGGCCGCCAGCTCATACGCGAAGGCGTCCTCGGCGTGCGGCCGGAGCGCGGCGTCCGCGGCCCCGGGCCCCCCGGCGCCCGCGGACTCCGCGGGCCGGCCCGCCTCCGCGGTTCCCCCGATGGCCGCGCCTGCCCCTGTCGTGGTCGTCATCGTCCCCTCCTCGCCGACTCGGTCGCAGCCGCCGCCCGCTACCGCCGCAGCGCCTGCGGAAACCACCTTGCCGCACGGCACTGACACCGCTCCCGCGCCTGTGGATATCGCAGGTCAGGGCCGTTGTCAGTGGGGGGTCGTAGCGTCGTGGGCATGGAGGGGCTGAGCGAACGGTGGAGCGTCGATCAGGTGTGGGGGCTGGCGCCTGACGCCTCGTCACGGACGGCGGGGAGCAAGCTCGCCGCGGCCGGGCCGTGGGCGGAGTCCGGGGCCGCGGGCGCGGCGGTGTGGGGGCTGTGCCGCGGGAGCGGGAGCAGGCCGTATCAGACGGTGGTGGATCTGCAGGGTCCGGCGTACAGGTGCAGTTGCCCGAGCCGGAAGTTCCCCTGCAAGCATGCGCTGGGGCTGCTGCTGCGCTGGGCGCAGGGCGAGGTGGCCGAGTCCCCGGCGGACACCCCGGTTCCGCAGTGGGCGGCCGAGTGGCTGACGAGCCGCCGCGAGAAGGCGGAGCGGAAGGCCGCCGCCGGGCCCGCGGCGGAGCGGGTCCCGGATCCGGCCGCCGCGGGCGAGGCGAGCCGGCGCGCGGAGCAGCGGCGGCAGCGGATCGCGGCGGGGGCCGTGGAGTTGGAGCAGCGGCTGACGGACCTGCTGCGCGACGGGCTGGCGTCCGCGCCGCGGGGTGCGGTGTGGGAGGAGACGGCGGCGCGCATGGTCGACGCGCAGGCGCCTGGCCTGGCGGCGCGGGTGCGCGAGCTGGGGGCGCTGCCGGCCTCGGGGCCGGGGTGGCCGGCGCGGCTGCTCGCCGAGTGCAGCCTGATACACCTGCTGGACCAGGGTTTTCTGCGGCTGGACGAGCTGCCCGGGCCGCTGGCCGCGACGGTTCGCGCGCGGGTGGGCCTCACGGTCGACGCGGCGGGGCTGCTGCGCGGCGGCACGCTGCGGGACGACTGGCTGGTGCTGGCCCAGGAGGACGCCGACGACGGCAAGCTGGTCACGCGCCGCATCTGGCTCCACGGCGCGGGCACGGAGCGGATGGCGCTGCTGCTGGCGTTCGGGGCCGCGGGCCGGGCGCCGGAGCAGTCGCTGCCGACGGGGCTGGTGCTGGACGCGGAGCTGGCGTACTACCCGGGGGCGTATCCGCTCCGCGCGGCGCTGGGCACGGTCCACGCGGGCCCGCGGGCCCCCGAGGGGGGCGGTGGCCGGGGGCGGTCCATGCCGCCGGGGGCCGGGATTGCGGAGGCGGTCGCGGCGTACGGGGCGGCGCTGGCGGCCGACCCGTGGCTGGAGGGCATACCGGTGATCCTCACGGACGTGGTCCCGGTGCCCGAAGAGGGCGACGAGGGCTGGCAGTTGGCAGAGCGCGCGGGCGACCGCGCGCTGCCGTTCCACCCGGCCGCGGGCCGCGGTCCGCGCGTGTGGCAGCTTCTCGCGGTGTCGGGGGGCGGCCCGGTGACGGTCTTCGGTGAACTCGGCCACCAGGGCTTCCGCCCGCTGACCACGTGGTCCGCGGGCACGGCGGTCCCGCTGACGGGTGCCGCGGCGGTGACGGCGGGAGCGGCGGCGCCGATAGCGGCGGCGAAGGGAGGGGGCGCATGGCGCTGACGACGAGTGGGGAGGGGGCGGCATGACCGCCGGGGTGCAGGACCACGTGGAGAACCCTTCCGCGGGCTGGGGGGAGTTGGTCGCGGCGGCCGTCGTCGGGGCCGGGCGGCGCGGCATCGACGAGGGGGCGCTGCTCGATGCCGCCGCCGCGGCTACCGTGCGGCGGCGTGCCGGGGCCGTGCCCGGCCCGGCGCGGCGGCTGCCCGAGCCCGCCGCGCACGATCCCCGGCCCCGGCTGCCCGCAGCCGCGCGGCGGCGGCTCGCCGCGCTGCTCGCGGACCGCTCCGGCACCGGCGGCAGCCGCCGCGGGCCGACCCCCGACCTCGCCGAGCTGATACCGGAATGGCTCCGGCTCGCCGCCGCGTGCGGCTACCAGTCGCCGCCCGAGTTGCTGCCCGCGCTGCTCGACGCCGCCCGGGCCCGTATCGACCTGCGGCCCCACGCGCTGGCCCTCGCCGGGCCGCGCGGGCTGTGGCTGGCCGAACGTGCGCCGCAGTGGGCGCCGCTGCTCCGCGACGGCGCGGCCGGGCCCGCCCTGCCCGACCCGCGCGACGCGGACGCCGTCCGGGCCCTGTGGCAGGAGGGCCCGCGGACCGGCGGGCCCGGGAGCAGCCAGGTGCGCGGCGCGCTCTTCGCCGAGGTGCGCCGGGCCGACCCGGCGGGCGCCGTCGAGCTGCTGGCCTCGACGTGGTCCGCCGAGAAGGCCGAGGACCGGCTCGCGTTCGTGGAGCTGCTGCGCACGGCGCTGTCCCTCGCCGACGAGCCGTTCCTGGAGAACGCTTTGACCGATCGCAGCCGCGGCGTACGGGCCGCGGCGGCCGAACTCCTCGCCGGGCTCCCCGGTTCCGCGCTGGCCGGGCGGATGGCCGCGCGGGTGCGGTCGCTGGTGGTGCTCGACCGCAGCGAGGAGCCGCCGGTCGTCGCGGTGGAGGCGCCGTACGAGTGCGATGCCGCCATGGAGCGGGACGGGGTGGTGGCCACGCCGCCCGCGGGCATGGGCGAACGGTCCTGGTGGCTCGGGCAGGTGGTCGCCGCCGCACCGCTGGCGGTGTGGCAGGAGGTCTTCGACGGCCGTACGCCGGAGGAGGTCCTCGCGCTGCCCGTCGCCGACGGCTGGCGGCCCGACCTGCTCGCCGCCTGGAGCCGCGCCGCCGCCCGGCAGCACGACGCGGCCTGGGCCCGCGCCCTCCTCGGCACCGCCCCGACCTCTCCCCCGAACGAACCGCCCGCCTTCACCGCCGGCCCGCCGGGACCCGCTCCGGTGCCCGCCGCCGGCGGCACGACAGGCGGCGGGGAGCACGTGCCGGGGCGCGATCCCGCGCGGCTGCTCACCGCGCTTCCCGAGGCGGAACGGGCCGCGTGGGTGGCGGAGTTCATCTCCGCGCACGGCCTGTCGGAGGCGTTCCGCCTCCTGGGCGCCTGTGCCGTGCCGTGGCCGGAAGAGCTGGGCCGGGCCGTGGTCGACGCGCTGGAGATCGCGCGCGACGGCGGCAGTTACCCGTGGAGCTTCAGCGGGGTGATGGGCCTTGCGGAGCGCTGCCTCGACCCCTCGTACGCCGCCCGCCTCGAACCGCTCGCCGCGATGCACGAGGAGGCGGAGGAGAGTTCGCCGGGCGCCGCCGGGTACTGGTCGGAGGCGTTCCAGCGGCTGGTGGCCACCTTGCGGATACGCGCCGCGATGCGCGACGAGCTGACCACGCCCGCCGCCCTGCGGCCCTGAGGGAGGCGGGCGCACGAGGAGGTCGTGCGCCGTTCCCGGTGGCGTCACGCGCCACCGGGCGCCCGCCCTCAGGCGTACGGCCTCACGCGCCCGCCGGTTCGCGGACGTTCGTCCGCACCCACTCCACCACCTCGGTCGTCGTCGCGCCCGGTGTGAAGATCTCCGCGACGCCCTGTTCCTTCAACTGCGGGATGTCGTCCTCCGGGATGATGCCGCCGCCGAACAGCTTGATGTCCAGCGCGTCCCGCTCCCGCAGGAGCTCCACGACCTTCCCGAAGAGCGTCATGTGCGCGCCGGAGAGGATGGAGAGGCCGATCGCCTCGGCGTCCTCCTGGATCGCGGTGTCGACGATCTGCTCCGGTGTCTGGTGCAGGCCGGTGTAGATGACCTCCATGCCGGCGTCGCGCAGCGCCCGCGCGATGACCTTGGCCCCGCGGTCGTGGCCGTCGAGTCCCGGCTTGGCCACCACCACGCGGATCGGACCGGTGCCATTCATCGCTGCCTCCATCGCGCCGTGTCGCGCGTCCGTGAGTCCTTCGAGGGTGTGAACGAACGTTATCCCCAGCATCGCGCACCCCGGCCGACCGCAACATCCGGCGAGGGGGAAATCACACGGTCGGCTACCGGCAATTCGGACAGCCGTGGCCCCGGTCTTACCCTCGGGTACTCGAAAAATCGGGCAAGTGCCCCGAACGCGCCCCGGCGAAACCAAGGAAAGATTGTCGAGGCGTGGGACGCCCGGTACAGTCGCGGCAGTCTCCTGCTCCCGAGGCGAAAGAGAAGTGGTGAACGACCGTCCCCCGCCGGACTTCCCCACCCCGGCTCCTCCCGCTGACGACGCCTCCGCCTTCGGAAGCCTCGACGGCTACGGGTACGGCTACGACACCTCCGGCCACGGCGGCGGTTCCGGTGAAGAGCCTCTCCATCACGGCTATCAGAGCTACGAGCAGGGCTACGACGCATACGAGGCAAGCCCCACGGGCGCGTACGCCACGACCGGCTACGAAGCCGGCGGCTACCTGACTCCCGACCTCGCCCCCTCCTGGGACGCGGGCACGCAGTCCGCCGACTTCGGCACGTACAGCGCCAACGACCTGTACGGCACGGCCGACGCCCACGCCGCCGACGCGCACGCCTCCGGCGGGTACGACGTCTCGGCGCTCTGGTCCGAAGGCGCCGCGGACACCCCGGCCGGCGGCATCCCGCGGCAGGCGGGCCCGGCCGACGACTACGACTACGGCTACCCGTCGGCGAACCCTCCGGGCGCGCAGTGGAACACCACCGGCGAGTGGTCCGACTGGGACAACGCGCGGCCTGAGGCAGTGCAGCACGAGGCAGTGCAGTACGACGGCACGCAGCACTACGAGGCCGTGCAGCACGAGGTCCCGCAGCACGCCGGAGTGCAGTACGACTCGGCCACCGGCTGGGACACCGGCCACTACGACCCCGCGGCGTACGCCGAGGCGGCCACCGACGCCACCGGATACCCGGACGCCACGGCCTACGCCGAAGTCGCCGCGCACGACGAGTCGTTCACCGACGCCGCCGCCTTCACCTCCTCGTACGACGAGCACGCCGCCTACCCCGCCGCCACCGCGAACCCCGGGCACGGCGACCCCGAGGCGACCGCCGCCTGGGACTTCGCCGCCCCCGCCGAGCACGCGGGAATCGACGAACCCGGCGGCCCGGACGGAGCCGGGCACGCCGACAAGCCCGACACCCCCGGGAGTCCCGCGGCGCTCGGCGCCGAGGCCGCCCCCGGAGCGGCGCGCAGGCCGGCCGGCGTCCCCGTCGGGCGTGCCGTACGGGCCAACCGCCGCCGCTGTCCCAAGCGCTCCGCGCTCCTCACCGTGGCCGTGCCGTCCATCGCCGTCGTCGGCGTGGCCGGGGTCGCCGCCGCGAGCGTCACGGGCGCCTCCGGCGAGGACGACGGCAAGACGACGCAGGCGGCCCCGGACACGGGCTCCGCCACGGCCTCGAAGGCCAACGCCGCGCTCGACACGCAGCTTCGCGGCGTCACCGAGGACGCCGACGACTTCGCCAACCGCGCCAGCCGCACCCAGGAGCGCATCGACCTCAAGGAGAAACAGGAGGCCGAGCGGAAGCGGGAGGCGGAGGAGGCCGCGCGGAAGGAGGCGCTGCGCCCGAAGTTCGCGGTCCCGGTCGACAACCCGGGTCTCAGCGCGTACTACGGCCAGGCCGGCGTCAACTGGATGTCCGTGCACACCGGCATCGACTTCCCGGTCTCGTACGGCAGCGAGGTCAAGGCCGCCACCGACGGCACGGTCACCACCCGCTACGACTACTCGTACGGCAACATGCTCATCCTCACCGCCCCGGACGGCACCGAGACGTGGTACGCCCACCTCGACAGCTACGCCATCACCACCGGCCCGGTGCAGGCCGGGGACGTCGTCGCCTACTCGGGCAACTCCGGCAACTCCACCGGCCCTCACCTGCACTTCGAGGTGCACCCCTACGGGGGCGACGCCGTCGACCCGCTCGCGTGGCTCCAGGAGAAGGGCCTGGACCCGCAGTAGGACGCGCGGTGCACGCGGGCCGGCCCAGGCCCGCGGTCTGCTCAGCCCTCCGGTCGCCCGGCCCCCGTGGCCGCGGCGGGCGCCGCCGCCCGCCCCGTACCGGCCCGCCCTACAGCTTCTCCACCGGCGCGTACCGCAGCAGCAGCTTCTTCGCCCGGCCACCGTCGCCGAAGTCGATCGTCGCCTGCGCGTTCGCCCCCGACCCGGAGACCTCCACCACCGTCCCCATCCCGAACTGGTCGTGCGTCACCCGGTCCCCCACCGACAGCGCGATCACCGGCCGCTCCGTCGCCCGTCCCGTGGCGAACCCCGAAGGGCCCTGTCGCGTACGGGCCGAGGACGACGACGCCAGACCCGCCGCCGCGGACTCCATCGGCGACCGCCCCCCGCCGCCCCGGGTGGCCGAGGCGCCCGTGCGCCGCCACTCCAGATACGCCGGCGGGATCTCGTCCAGGAAGCGCGACGGCGGGTTGTACGACGGCTGGCCCCACGAACTGCGCATCACCGAGCGCGTCAGATAGAGCCGCTCCTGCGCGCGCGTGATGCCCACGTACGCCAGCCGGCGCTCCTCCTCCAGCTCCTTGACGTCGCCGAGGGCACGCATGTGCGGGAAGACGCCGTCCTCCATGCCGGTGAGGAATACCACCGGGAACTCCAGTCCCTTGGCGGTGTGCAGGGTCATCAGCGTGATGACGCCGGAGCCGTCCGTCTCCTCCTCCGGGATCTCGTCGCTGTCGGCGACCAGCGCGACGCGCTCCAGGAAGTCGGCCAGCGTCCCCGGACCCTCCTCGCCGCGCTCCTGCTCGAACTCCAGGGCCACGGCGGCCAGCTCCTGCAGGTTCTCGATGCGGGTCTCGTCCTGCGGGTCGGTCGACGCCTGCAACTCGGCGAGATAGCCGGTCCGCTCCAGCACCGCCTCCAGCACCGTGGCCGGTCCCGCGCCGGACTCCACGACCGTGCGCAGCTCCTCCATCAGCGTGTTGAAGCGCTTGACCGCGTTGAGCGAGCGGGACGCCATCCCGTACGCCTCGTCCACGCGCACCAGCGCCTGCGGGAAGGAGATCCGCTCGCGCTGCGACAGCGCCTCGATCATCGCCTCGGCGCGGTCGCCGATGCCGCGCTTGGGCACGTTCAGGATGCGGCGCAGCGGTACGGAGTCCTCGGGGTTGGCGAGCACCCGCAGGTACGCGAGGACGTCGCGGACCTCCCGGCGCTCGTAGAAGCGGACGCCGCCGACGACCTTGTACGGCAGGCCGACGCGGATGAAGACCTCCTCGAAGACACGGGACTGGGCGTTCGTCCGGTAGAAGACGGCGACGTCGCCGGCGCGGGCGTCGCCGGCGTCCGAGAGCCGGTCGATCTCGTCGGCGACGAACTGCGCCTCGTCGTGCTCGGTGTCGGCGACGTAGCCGACGATGCGGGCACCGGCCCCGGCCTCGGTCCACAGGTTCTTGGGGCGGCGGGAGGCGTTGCGCTCGATGACCGCGTTGGCGGCGTTCAGAATCGTCTGCGTGGAGCGGTAGTTCTGCTCCAGCAGGATCGTGCGCGCCTCGGGGTAGTCCTCCTCGAACTGCAGGATGTTACGGATGGTGGCGCCGCGGAAGGCGTAGATCGACTGGTCGGCGTCGCCGACGACGCACAGCTCCGCGGGGCCTTCCGGGCCCGCCGTACGCGCCGCGCCGCCGTCCTCCGCGCCCTCGCCCTCCGCCTCTCCGGAGCCGGCCGCGGCGGACTCGGCGGACGTACCGACCAGCTCGCGCACCAGCATGTACTGCGCGCGGTTCGTGTCCTGGTACTCGTCGACCAGCACGTGCCGGAACCGGCGCCGGTAGTGCTCGGCGACGTCGGGGAACGCCTGGAGCAGGTTCACCGTCGTCATGATCAGATCGTCGAAGTCCAGCGCGTTGGCCTCGCGCAGCCGCGCCTGGTACAGCCGGTACGCCTCGGCGAGCGTCTTCTCGTAGCCGTCGGCGGCCTGGGCCGCCCAGCTCTCCTCGTCGATCAGCTCGTTCTTCAGGCTGGAGACCTTGGCGCTGAGGGCCTTCGGCGGATAGCGCTTCGGGTCGAGGTCCAGATCCCGGCAGACCAGGCCCATCAGGCGGCGCGAGTCGGCGGCGTCGTAGATCGAGAACGAGGAGGTGAAGCCCAGCTTCTTCGACTCGCGGCGCAGGATGCGCACGCAGGCGCTGTGGAACGTGGAGACCCACATCGCGTTCGCACGCGCGCCGACCAGCTCCTCGACGCGCTCCTTCATCTCGCCCGCGGCCTTGTTCGTGAACGTGATGGCGAGGATCTGGCCGGGGTGGGCGTGCCGGGCGGCGAGCAGGTAGGCGATGCGGTGGGTGAGCACGCGGGTCTTGCCGGAGCCGGCGCCGGCGACGATCAGCAGGGGCGAGCCGGCGTGCTCCACGGCGGCCCGCTGCTGCTCGTTCAACCCGGTGAGCAGCGCTTCCGGGTCCGTGACGGGGCGGGGTGCGCCGTCGCGGTAGTACGGCTGGGGGGTGCTCGCGGCGAAGGCGAGCTGGCTGTCGTCGAAGAGGCTGCTCATCGTCCACAGAGTCTAGGGCGCCCCACCGACAACCCACGCGGGATGTCCGGATTGGCGGCTGCGACGGCTCGGATCACGAAATGGTTTCGGGCAAATCGAACATCAGACTTCACAGGGGTCCCACCGAGTGGCTACCGTGCTCGGCACTGCCCGGACGGAAGGAGTGGCCTGCCTTGGCTTCCCACCGAAAGCCGCGGACCCGGATCCTCGAGTCGCCGGCGGGCCGCCGTACCGCCGTCGGCGTCGGCTCCGCGGCGCTGGCCTCAGCGACGCTTCTCACCCAGGAAGCCGGCGCGGCCCCGGCCGAGCGGTCGATCGAGGAAGTGCAGAAGCAGGTCGACCACCTGTACCACGAGGCGGAGCGGGCCACCGAGCGCTACAACGGTGCCAAGGAGCGCACCGCGCAGCAGCGCACGCGTGTCGAGCAGAAGCTCGACGAGGTGGCCAAGGAGACCGCGCGGCTCAACGAGTCGCGGCGCGAGCTGGGCCGGCTCGCCGCCGCCCAGTACCGCACCGGCGGCATCACGCCCACCGCGACGTTCATGCTCGCGCCCGACCCGCAGACCTACTTCGACCAGGCGCACCTCATGGAGCGGCTGACGAACCGGGAGCAGGCCGCGGTCGAGCAGTTCCAGGTGCGCCAGGCCAAGGCCAACAAGAAGCGCGCGGAGGCGCAGGAGAGCCTGGGCAACCTCACCGAGTCGCAGGAGCAGCTCCGGGACTCCAAGAAGGAGGTCCAGAGCAAGCTGTCCGACGCGCGCAAGGTGCTGGACCGGCTCACCGAGGCGGAGAAGAAGCGCCTCGCCGAGCTGGAGCGCAAGCGCGAGGAGGAGGCCCGGCGCAAGGCCGAGGAGGCCGCGCGCAAGGCGGAGCAGGAGCGGCAGCGGCAGGCGGAGCAGGAACGCCGCGAGCAGGAGCAGCAGGAGAAGGAAGAGCAGGAGGAGCCGCCGCCCGCGGATCCGGGCGCCTCGGCGTCGGAGAAGGTGCTGGCGTTCGCCGAGGCCCAGTTGGGCAAGCCGTACGTGTGGGGGGCCACGGGCCCGGACTCGTACGACTGCTCCGGCCTGACCCAGGCCGCCTGGCGCGAGGCCGGTATCTCCCTGCCGCGTACGACCTACGACCAGGTCAACGCGGGCACCCAGGTGGCCAAGGCGGATCTGCAGCCCGGCGACCTGGTCTTCTTCTACGACGACGTCAGCCACGTCGGGATCTACGTGGGCAACGGGCAGATGATCCACGCGTCCAAGCCGGGCGACGACGTGAAGTACGAGTCGATCGACTACATGCCGTTCCACAGCGGCGTGCGCCCGGCCTGACGGCGGGGCGCACCGGGGGCCCGGGGGCCGCTCCGCCTCAGGTCCAGGTGGTGGCGATGACGACGTTGGTCATGGTCAGCAGTCCGATCGCGAGGAAGTAGCCCTTCGGGATGCGCTCTTCCGCCCGCTTGATGTAGACCATGACGAGGATCGCTATCAGGATCACGCCCTTGACGCCGATCTTCGTGTGGTTCACCTCCACGTCGTCGGCCTGGTTGAGGCCGACGAGGATGAGCCCGGTCACCAGCATGACCAGCGCGCCGTGCACCATGGCGGGCACGATGCGCACGTCGCCCGTCTTCAACGACTTCAACTGGGTGAGCCAGCCGCCCAGCAGCGAGGCGACACCGATGATGTGCGAGGCGACGAAGAGGTTGATGAGTACGTCCATGGGCGGGAGCGTAGCGGTCGGTAACAGGTCGCGCCCATGGGGGTGACCGCTTCCGGAACATTGGTCACGGACCCCAAACCACGGCGCAGTTAGGCGTGTTCGGGCGATCACAATCTGTCACCGCCGGGCAGGTCCGGTAAGTCTCTTTCATCCCCTCCTCCCACGCCGCGCCATCGGCCTAGCGTCTCGCTCAGGTGGTCGGCTTCTCGACGCCGCCCGTGTCACCGGCGCGGCAGCCGGCCACCCCCGCCGAGAACCGGCGGCGGTCCGCTCCCCCGTGCGGGCCGCCGCCGGACCGCATGAAAGGGGTGAACGCCCGCGTGGCGTCCCACAGGAGGGCCACGGCCCGTAACGCCGGAGTGATGGCGCTCGTCGCCACCGCCGCCGCCACCGCGCTGGGCGGCTTCGCCCAGGCCGACCCGCAGCCGACCCCGGCGGAAGTGAGGGAGAAGGTGGACCGGCTCCATCACGAGGCCGAGCAGGCCGTCGAGGAGTACAACGGCGTCGCGGAGAAGGCGGACCGCAGCGAACGCGCCCTGGACGACCTCCGCGACGAGGCCGCCCGCAAGACCGCGCGGCTCAACGACGCCCGCAACGCCCTCGGCTCCTTCGCCACCGCCCAGTACCGCAACGGCACCGCCGACCCCGCCGTGCAGCTCGCCCTCTCCGCCGACCCGGAGGACTACCTGCGCCGGGCCGCGCTGCTCGAACGGGTCGGAAACCGGCAGGCCGCCGCGCTCGCGGAGGCCGGGCGGCAGTTACGGGAGGTGAAGCAGGTGCGGGAGGAGGCGGGAGACCGGCTGGCGGAGCTGAAGGACGCGCGCGCGGAGCTGAAGCGGCGCAAGAGTGCGATCGAGGACAAGCTCACCGAGGCCCGCCGGCTCCTCGGCCCCCTCACCGCCGCACAGCGCGACGCCGTCCTCGGCGCCGACGGACACGGCGGCGCGGCGGGCGACCGGGCGGCGCGCGACGCCCCGCGCGGGCCGGTGCAGGCGCCCAACGCCCGCGCCGCTCGCGCCCTCTCGTACGCCCGGGGCGCGATCGGCAGCCCGTACGTCTGGGGCGCCACCGGCCCCGGCGCCTTCGACTGCTCGGGCCTCACGCAGGCGGCCTGGGGCGCCGCGGGCGTCTCCCTGCCCCGTACGACCTACACCCAGGCCGCGGCGGGCACCACTGTCCCGCGCTCCGCGCTGGCGCCCGGGGACCTGGTCTTCTACTACTCGGGCCTCACCCACGTCGGCATGTACGCCGGCGGCGGGCAGATCATCCACGCGCCCCGCCCGGGCGCGACGGTGCGCTACGCCCCGGTGGACTCGATGCCGTTCGTGACGGCGGTACGTCCCGCCTGAGCCGCACGCGCGGGGGGCGGTCCGTCAGACCAGCCTGCGGGCCGTCGCCCAGCGCGTCAGCTCGTGCCGGTTCGACAACTGCAGCTTGCGCAGCACCGCCGAGACATGCGATTCGACGGTCTTGACGGAGATGTAGAGCTGCTTCGCGACCTCCTTGTACGCGTACCCCCGCGCGATCAGCCGCAGCACCTCCCGCTCCCGCTGCGTCAGCCGGTCCAGGTCCTCGTCCACCGGCGGGGCGTCCGTCGACGCGAAGGCGTCGAGGACGAAGCCGGCGAGCCGCGGCGAGAAGACCGCGTCGCCCTCCGACACCCGGAAGATCGCGTCGACGAGGTCGGTCCCGGTGATGGTCTTGGTCACGTATCCGCGGGCGCCGCCGCGGATGACGCCGATGACGTCCTCCGCCGCGTCCGACACCGACAGCGCCAGGAAGCGCACCGGCGCCTCGCCGCTCGGCGATTCCCCCATCAGCCCCGAGCAGCGGCGCAGCACCTCGACGCCGCCGCCGCCCGGCAGGTGCACGTCGAGCAGCACGACCTCGGGACGGGTGGCCGTGATGACCGTCACGGCCTGCTCCACGTCCGCCGCCTCGCCGACGACCTCGACGCCGGTCTCGTCGGTCACCCCGATCTCCGCCTGCACCCCGGCCCGGAACATGCGGTGGTCGTCGACGAGGACGACCCGTACCCGACGGCCCTTCTCCGGGCCCGCGCCGCCCGCCGGGGTCCCGCCCGCTGCGTCGTGCGTCATCGTCCGCTCCTCACTGCGCCCGCCCTGTCCGCGTACGCCTCACTCGGCGCGCTCCATCTCCAGCTCCACCTCGGTGCCCCCGCCCGCCGGCGTGCGCAGCCGGGCGGTGCCGCCGTTGCGCTCCATCCTGCCGATGATGGACTCGCGTACGCCCATCCTGTCGGCCGGGACCGCCTCCGGGTCGAAGCCGGGACCGCGGTCCTTCACCGAGATGAAGACCTGCCGCCCCTCGACCTCCGCGAAAACCTGCACCGGCCCCGCCTCGCCACCGTACTTGGCCGCGTTGACCATCGCCTCACGCGCCGCCTGCAACTGCGCGCCCAGCTTGTCGTCCACCGGGCAGTCGCCGACGCACACCACCTCCACGGGCACCCCGTGATGGTCCTCCACCTCCGCGGCCGCCTTGCGCACCCCCTCGGCGAGCGTCCCGGGCCCGGCAGCCTCCTCCTCGTCCTTGCCGGTCCCCTGCGGCTTGTACAGCCAGGTGCGCAGCTCCCGCTCCTGCGCGCGGGCCAGCTTGCGCACCTCGCCGGCGTTGTCGGCGTTGCGCTGGATGAGCGTGAGGGTGTGCAGCACGGAGTCGTGGACGTGGGCGGCGACCTCGGCGCGCTCCTGCGCCCGGATGCGCATCAGCCGCTCCTCCGACAGGTCCTGCACCATCCGTACGAGCCAGGGCCCGGCCAGCAGCGCCACGCCCACCAGCACCGCCAGCGACGCCTGCAGGACGGCGCCGATGTGCCGCGTGGACCCCTGCATGACGAAGATCGCGCTGGCCCCCGCCCCCACCAGCAGCACCCCGGCGGCGCCGCGCAGGAGCGGCAGGAACTTCTTCCGCCGCGTGACCGCCGCCCACTTCGCCCGGCGGGCGTTGTCCGCCTGCCGCCACACCAGGGCCACGCCGGCACCGATGAGCAGCAGGGGCCACACGAAGGCGTTGGAACGGCCCAGGTCGAGGCTGCCGGCGAAGATACCGGCGCCGATGAGCAGGGCGAGGAGGGCGAGCAGTTGCCCCTTGTCGGGCTTGCGGAGCCGCCGGCGCCCGTCGGCGTCGACGTCCACGAGCGGCTTCTCCGCCCTGCCGCCCTGGCCGAGCGGGACGACGAACCAGAAGACCGCGTACAGCAGCACGCCCAGTCCGTTGGCCATGAGCAGGCCGAGGAAGACGATCCGCACCCACGACACCGGCAGGCCCAGATGCCCGGCGAGCCCGCGCGCGACGCCGCCGAGCCAGCGCCCGTCGGCGCTGCGGTACAGCCGCCGGACGGGCCGCTCGTACACGTCGTACGGTCCGCCGGGCGGGGTGGTGCCCTCGGAAGGGGGCGCGGCGGTGGCTGCGGTCATACCATGCATCGTCACACGGGTGGGGCGGCCCTGGCATCAGGGTTGGCCCCCCATCGGTCCCCGGAGGATTTCAGGGTCCGCTCGGGGTGGTCCCGCCTCCCGCCCCGCGGCGGCGTCCGCCACCATGGACCCATGACCGACACGAGCCCCGGCGCCGACCCGGGCATGGGCCCGGGTGCGCACGGCGCACCGGCGGGCGACCGCGCCGGTGCGGAGGCCCGTAGGCGTACGGCGCACGCCGGGGTGCGGGACGGCATACGGGACGGGGGCGGGGGCGGCGCCGCGGACCCGGCGCCGGACGGCGCGCACGGCCCGGCGCCCGCCAGGCCGCGGCTGCGGCGCAGCCGGCGCTACAAGGTCGTCGGCGGCGTCTGCGGCGGCCTCGGCCAGTACTTCGGCATGGACCCCGTCATCTTCCGCGTCGTCCTCGGTGTGCTCACCGCCACCGGCGGCCTCGGCCTCGTCGCGTACGGCTTCGCCTGGCTGCTCATGCCGCTGGACGGCGAGGACGACAGCGAGGGCCGCCGGCTGCTGTCCGGCCGCGTCGAGGGCTCGGCGCTGACGGCACTGCTCTTCGCCATCGTCGGCTGCGGCCTGTTCCTGTCCGTGCTGAACAGCACGGACACCCACTTCTTCGCCGCCCTGCTGCTCCTCTGCCTCGGCGGCGCCGCCTACTGGTCGCACCACCGCCGCGAGGCCGAGGAGCTGGCCGCCGACGGCGTCCCCGTGGACGACGCCACCGCCCACGCCGTGGCCGACGCCCCGCCGGAGACCGCGCCGCCGCCCGTGCCGTACTCCCCGTCCTGGTGGCGCGACCCGCTCACCAAGGAGGGCGACTTCCCGCCCTATCTGTGGGGCCCCGACGACGGCGACGGCGCGCAGGCCGCGGCCCCGGAAGGCCCGCCCGGTGCCGGCTTCCGGCCCCGGAAGGCGCCGCCGGGCGACGGCCGGGGCGAGCACGAGGCGGCCGGCATCGGCGGCTGGACGTTCCTCGCCGCCGCCGGGACCTGCGCCGTCGTCATCGGCGCCACCTGGGGCACGGAGCCGCTGGGCACCACCCTGGCGCTCGGCCTGGCCGGCGCGCTCGCCGTCTTCGGCGCGGGCTTCACGCTCAGCGCCTGGTTCGGCCGCACCGGCGGCGGCACCGCCTTCTGGGCGCTGCTCACGACCGGCCTGCTGGCCGTCGCCCTGTGGCTGCCCGACACCATCACGGCCGACTGGGGCGAGCGGACCTGGCGCCCGGCGGCCGCCGCGGACGTGCGCGACCGGTACGAGCTGGGCAGCGGCGAGGCCCGGCTCGACCTCACCGGGCTCGATCTCGACAGGGGTCAGCGGGTCGAGTCCGCGGCCCAGGTGGGCCTGGGCCGGCTGACGGTGCGCGTGCCCGACGACGTACGCGTGGAGCTCCGCTCCCAGGTCGACATCGGCGACATGCAGCTTCCGCCCTCCACGCGCAGCGACGACCCGGGCGACGGCGACATCGACGTCTCCCCGTGGCAGGAGCGGACCACGGTGCTGGAGCCCACGGCCGGCGGGTCCGGAGAGCCGCGGGGGACGCTGGTGCTGGACCTGACGGTTTCGATCGGCCAACTGGAGGTCGAGCGTGCGGCGTCATAGGTTCGAGCCCGCGAAGCTCGTCGCCGGCCTGGTGCTGCTCTGCGGCGCGGCCCTCGGCCTGCTCGACGCGGCCGGCACACTGCCGCAGCCGGACTGGGTGCCGCTGGCCGTGGTGGTGCCGGGGCTCGTGCTGGCCGCCCTGGTCGCCGCCGTCGGCTACGCCGCGCGCCGTGCCCGCCGGCGTGCGCGGGAGGCGCGCGCGGCGGCGCAGGCGTGGGACGCGGACCTGGGCGCGGACCTGGGCGGGCTGCCGATGGACGAGCTGCGCGGGACGTACGACGCACGCTTCGGGCCCCGGAGCGACGACGCTCCGGGGGCGGACGGCCCGTACGCGGAGGACCCGTACGCCGGCGGGTCGGGCGCCGGCGGGGCGGGCGGGGACGCGGACGGAGCCCGTTGACGGCCGGGGGCTAGGCGAAGAGTTGCCGCCCCCTGCGGCGCCGGCGCACCGAGAGCACCGAGTCCAGCGACCAGTAGGGCGCACCGGCCAGGATCAGGGGCGTCCACGCCATCATGTACGGCAGGTCCTGGCCGTAGTAGTACGGCTCCGCCGACCAGCTCATCGTGAACCACAGCGTCATCGAGAGCAGCGCCCCGCCGAGCGCGGCCAGCCGCGTCCACAGCCCGGCGAGGGTGCCGAGTCCCACCGCGATCTCGCCGAGCGAGATGGCGATCCCGAAGCCCGTCGGCGCCTGCTGCGCCAGGTCCACCAGGGCGGGGACGGCGACGTCGGGCAGGCTGTCCAGGGTGTCGTGCAGCGAGCCGGGGCCGCTGGAGTCGAGGAACGCGTCGTCCGTCAGCTTGTCGAGGCCGGCGTAGACGAAGGTGATGCCGAGGAAGATCCGCAGCGGCAGGAGCGCGAACCGGGCGGCGGCGGCCCGGAGGCCGCCGGGCGGATCTCCCTGGGGCACCCTCCCGAGAACGCCGGTGCCGGAGGCTTGGTCCTGTGCCTGTGCCATGTCGTGTCCGCCTCTCCTGCCGTCGACCGTGCCGGTGATCGCCCCGGCGCCGATCCTTCATGTGTGGGAGGGGATACGTAAAGCGGTTCGTGAACGCTCAACCTCATCGGGTCGTACGCGCCCGCTCAGTCGACGATGTCGAGCAGGTACGGGGCGGACTCCGCGCCCCCGGCGGTGACGACCCGCAACTCCGTGCGGCCCGGCTCCACGTCCACGGGCACCGGAACGGTCAGCCGGGTCGCGGCGGGGTTGGCGAAGCCGCCGGGCACGGGGACCAGGGGTACGTGTACGTGGACGGCGCCGATCCGCACGACCACGCGCGCGAGGAGCTCAGGCGACTCGGCGCCGGGCGGCACGAAGCCGGTGCCGCGCACCTCGATGTCGTCGCCGGTACGGATCGCGGTGTGCAGGTCGCCGGGCTCGCGGACCCGGACGACGGACAGCACGGCGGGGCGCCCGCCGTCGACGAGCCGCGCGGCCAGGTGCACGGCCGCGCTCACCGCGACCAGTCCGGCGATGCCCCAGGGCAGCCCCGGCAACTCTTCGGGCCGGCGGCCGAGCTGCACCAGGGCGAAGAGGAGGGCGGCGGCGGAGACGACGACGTACTGGACGTCGACGGCGGCGGCGCGGCCGGCGTCGTCGGTGAGCAGATCGGCGCCGCGCGGGCGGGGGGCGCGGGTTTTGGTCAGGCCGCCGCTGCGCAGCCGGTACGCCACGACGGCGCGGGCGCCGAGGGCGGCGGCCCACACGACGGCGACGGTGACGACGAGCCCGGCGGCACCGCCGGTGCCGGCGCCCGCGGCGGACCAGCCGAGTCCGTCCAGGAGCCGGTCGCGGGCGGCGGAGCCGTCGGCGAGGGCCAGCGCGAGGGCGAGGTGCAGCAGGGCGTAGCCGGCGAGCAGCGTCCAGGCGCCGGCCACCGCGCGGCCGGTCGACAGCCGGCCGTCCTCGCCGACGACGGGCGCGAGGAGCCCGCCGCGGGCGCGGCTCAGCCATGCGGCACCGGCCAGCAGGCCGGCGGTGAGCACGGCGGCGAGCACCGCCGCGGTACGGGCCCGGGTCCAGCCGGGTCCGAGGGCGGTGAGCCCGACGACGAGGAGGAGGGCGAGCAGGCCGGCGCCGATGACGTACAGGCTGCGCCGCCACAGCGCGGCCGGTCCCGTCGCACCCCCGGCGGCGCCGCGGGCGGCGAGGGTGTCCGCGGAGCGGGCCAGCTCGTCGGAGACCCACTGGCGGGAGGCGCCGGGCGAGTACGCGACGCCCGCGGGCACGCCCTCGCCGGCGGCGAAGCCGTCGCGGCGCCGGGCGAACTCGACGGCGGGGTCGGATGTTTCGGAGCCGGCCTCGGGGCGGTGGCCGCCGGACCCGGACGAGTCGCCGCCGGGGGCGGGGGCGCCGGAGGCGGAGGCGTCGGGGGCGGCAGCCGCGGGCGTCGCCGCCCCGGAGCCGGAGCCGGAGGTCACCGCAGCGGACCCTGCTGTTCCGCTGGCGGACGGGTGCGGGACGCGGGTGCCCGCCGCTGCCCCGGCGCTGTCTCCGGGCCGCGGGTCGCCGAGCGTGTCGCGCTCCGCGCCCGACCGCGTACCGCCGTGGTCCGCAGGACCGCCGGCGGCGTCCTGCGCCGCCCGCCCGCCGGCCGGTCCGCTCCCGCTGCCGGGCCGGGCGCCCGCAGCACCGGACCCCGTACCGCCCGCGGCGCCGGCCGCAGGCGCGTCCGCGGCCCCCGCAGCCGTGTCGTCGCCCCCCGCTTCCACCGCCACCTCGTGCCCCCTTGACCGCAAGCCGTCCCTGTGATGAGAGCGAATTCTGCCCTACCGGCAGCCCGCCGGAGTCGCCGGGCCGCTCACTCCCACTCGATGGTCCCCGGCGGCTTCGACGTGACGTCGAGAACCACGCGGTTGACGTCCGGCACCTCGTTCGTGATGCGCGTCGAGATCCGCGCCAGCACGTCGTACGGCAGCCGCGACCAGTCCGCCGTCATCGCGTCCTCCGACGACACCGGGCGCAGGACCACCGGATGCCCGTACGTGCGCCCGTCGCCCTGCACGCCCACCGACCGTACGTCGGCGAGGAGCACCACCGGGCACTGCCAGATCTCGCGGTCGAGCCCGGCCGCCGTCAGCTCCTCGCGGGCGATCGCGTCCGCCTCGCGCAGCAGGTCGAGCCGGTCCTTGGTGACCTCGCCGACGATGCGGATGCCGAGCCCGGGGCCGGGGAACGGCTGGCGCTGCACCATCGCCTCCGGCAGCCCCAGCTCCTTGCCGACCATCCGGACCTCGTCCTTGAAGAGCCGCCGCAGCGGCTCGACCAGCTCGAAGTCCAGGTCCTCCGGCAGCCCGCCGACGTTGTGGTGGGACTTGATGTTCGCGGTGCCCGTGCCGCCGCCGGACTCCACGACGTCCGGGTAGAGGGTGCCCTGCACGAGGAAGCGCACCGCCGCCCCGGACCTCCCCGCCGCAGCCACGATCTCGGCCTGCGCCTGCTCGAAGACCCGGATGAACTCCCGGCCGATGATCTTCCGCTTCTGCTCGGGGTCCGACACCCCGGCGAGCGCCGTGAGGAACCGCTCCGCCGCGTCGACGACCTTGAGCTGCACGCCGGTCGCGGCCACGAAGTCCTTCTCGACCTGCTCGGACTCGCCCTTGCGCATCAGCCCGTGGTCGACGTACACGCAGGTGAGCCGGTCCCCGATGGCCCGCTGGACGAGCGCCGCGGCCACCGCCGAGTCCACCCCGCCGGACAGCGCACAGATCGCCTGCGCGTCGCCGACCTGCGCGCGGACGGCGGCGACGGACTCCTCCACGACATTCGCGGTCGTCCACGTGGGGGCGAGGCCGGCGCCCCGGTAGAGGAAGTGCTCCAGGACGAGCTGGCCGTGGGTGGAGTGCATGACCTCCGGGTGGTGCTGTACGCCGTACAGCTTCCGTGTGTCGTCCTCGAAGGCCGCCACGGGCACGCCCTCGGTCGACGCGGTGACCGTGAATCCCTCCGGGGCGGCCGAGCAGGCGTCGCCGTGGGACATCCAGACGTCCTGCCGCGCGGGCGTGCCCTCGAAGAGGGTCGAGTCGGGGCGGGTGACGCTCAGCTCCGTACGCCCGTACTCGCGCTTCCCCGTGTTGTCGACCGTGCCGCCGAGGGCCTGGGCCATGAGCTGGAAGCCGTAGCACATCCCGAAGACGGGCACGCCGGCGGAGAAGATCGCGGGGTCGATGCCGGGCGCGTTCTCCGCGTACACCGAGGAAGGGCCGCCGGAGAGGATGATCGCCTTGGGGTTCTTCGCGAGGATCTCCGGCACCGGCATCGTGGACGGCACGATCTCGCTGTAGATCCGGGCCTCGCGCACGCGGCGCGCGATGAGCTGGGCGTACTGGGCACCGAAGTCCACGACGAGAACGGTGTCGGGGGTCGCTGAGGTCACTGCTGCGGCCTTCCGGCGGTGGGAGTGGAGATACCGCCGAGTCTATCGGCTGCGGCGTCTCACCATGCGAGCCGCCGTTGTCCACCACAGGCCCGGGGTGAATACTGGCGGCCATGCGCACGCGGAGCTTCCTCTTTACCTATGGCAACCGGCCCGTCCGGCTGCCATGGTCGTGCGCTTGAGCTGACAAGCGACTTCCCAGGCGCCCCGGGCCGGCAGGCCCGGGGCGCGCTGTGTTACCGCCGCCGGGCGGCGGGCTCCGGGGCCGAACCCCAGGAGCGACGAGATGAACGCAACCCAGGCGGGCGACCGCACCACCGACGCCACCACCGGCCGCACCGGCGCCCACACCGACGAGGCGGCGACGGAGATCACCGGCGCCCGCGAACGCATCGACGACCTCGACGCCCGGATCATCGCGCTGGTCGAGGAACGGATGGCGGTCTCGGCCCGGATCCAGAAGGCCCGCATCGCCTCCGGCGGGCGCCGCGTGAACCTCTCCCGCGAAATGGAGATCCTCGCCCGCTACCGCGACCGCCTGGGCCGCCCGGGCACGACCCTGGCGATGACCCTCCTGGAACTCAGCCGCGGCCGAGCATGACCACCACCGCAACGGCCCGGGCGTTCTCGGTGCTCCGACGCAGGCACGGCGTCGGAGCACCAGGCCGCCCCTCCCCTCCCGGGGCGGCCCCCCGTCACCCCGAGCCCTCCTCGCCCGGCTCCCCGTCCCTCACCGCGCCCTCCGCCGGACCGAGGACCACGGCCCACACCGCCTTGCCGACCCCGCCCCGCTCTGTCACGCCCCACCGGGACGCCAGCGTCTCGACCATGAGCAGCCCGTAGCCGCCGGACTCGTCCGGCACTCGCCGCACCGGCCACGCACCCGAGGCGTCGTGCACCTCGATACGCACCCCGCGGACCACCCGTACGAACCGCGCCTGGATCTCCCGTCCCGGCGGCACACGGGCATGAACGACGGCGTTCGTCACCAACTCCGACAGCACCAGCACGGCCGACTCCTCGATCCCGGCCATCCCCCACCCGGCCAGAGCCTTCCGCAACTGCGCCCGCGCGAGCCCCACGCACCTGGGATGCCGGCGCCACTGCCACTTCATCACGTGCATGTCAGGAATACCCGCCTGATCGGTTGTCCTACTCGGCATCTGCTCTCGCCTCAAAGCTGGTGCTCGGTCGACTGCTGTGGACAAGCCGCACAGTGGCATTACCGCTGGTCGCATTTCGATACCGCCCGCATCCCTCCTTCACTCTTTTCGGTATCATCACGTATCGTCCGGCTCTCATCCGGCGTATCGTGAGAGGCCCGAGAGCCGGCGGTGAGGCGACCTATGGGCGAAGAAGTGGTGGCCATCAAGGCACTGATCCAGCAGCGCCACCTCAGTTACGCGGGTTTCTGCCAGGAATGGGAGAAGACCGCAGAGGGGATTGACAAGAGACTCAGAGGCAGCCACCCTGGGCACGCCCAGTTCTACCGGTGGCTCAAGGGAGACCTTCGGAGCGGAAAGCCTCGCACCGACTCCTGCAGAGTCCTTGAAACGATGTTTCCCGGATGGACGATCGATGAGCTTTTCGCCCCGTATGGTGAAAGACCATCAGACAACCACCGGAAGACTCCCGACCGGGGAAACCGACACCTTGACCTGACGGGCGCCTATCTGTCCAGGCCCCAGCTCCTGTCCGAGGTGCCGCTCTACCACATGATCGAAAACGCCTCCTTCGTTCGGGCGAGCGGCCTCTCCCTCAACCTTCTCATTCAGCACTACCCGGACGCGAAGATCCGCCACCTGGTCGAACGCGGGACACGGTTCCAGCTCTTGTTCCTGGATCCGCGCAGTGAGGCGATGAAGATCCGCGAGCGCGAGGAGGGGTACGACACCGGGTTCCTGGCCGGCCTCACCGAGATCAACCTGAAGATCGCGAAGGAGCGCGTGCGGTCTCATCTGGAAGCAGGGAAACGCGATCGAATGGAGATCGGCGTCTCGGACGAGACCCTCAGGTTCAACATCACCCTCATCGATGACGCGACCGGGGTCATTCAGCCTTATCTTCCGCAGGCCCGCGGTGTCGATTCTCCGGCATTTCTGGTCGAGCGCAGGGCGCAGGGCGGCGAACTTTTCCATACGTTCGAGCAGATCTTCACCTCACTCTGGGATCGAGCGACACTGCTATGACCGACCTGTCAGATCTGCTCAAGATCGCCGACGGCGCCGTCGAACTCGCCAAGTCCATTATCGTCAGCCGCGAGCCCGGCGAGATCACGACCAAAGGTGACCGCGACATGGCATCCGAGGTCGATTTCGCCGTCGAGGCGTCGGTGCGCGACCATCTGGCCGGCCTGACGCCGAACATCACCTTCCTGGGCGAGGAGGAAGGGAGGTCTCCGAAGGAAGGGCGGTTCATGTGGGCGCTGGATCCGGTTGACGGTACCGCAAATTACGTGCGCGGTATTCCGCTTTGCTGTGTATCCCTGGGGCTCTTCGACGGTAAACGCTGCATACTCGGCGTCGTCGACCTGCCGTTCATGGACGCCCGGTACCACGCATTCGAAGGCGGCGGCGCGTACTGCGGACCACGAAGGATCCACGCGAGCGGCACAAGCGACTTGAACGCAGCCCTCGTATCCGTCGGGGACTACGCCGTCGGCGCAGACGCGCACGTGCGCAACACGCAGCGGCTGGCGATCACCGAGCGGCTCGCGGGGCGGGTGCAGCGGGTCCGTATGTGGGGGACCGCGGCCCTGGACCTGGTGTGGGTGGCGGAAGGGAAAACCGACGCGTGCGTGATCCTTTCCAACAATCCCTGGGACACCTCCGCGGGCGCGGTGATTGCGCGCGAAGCCGGTGCGCACGTTGTCTCCGCTTCTGGAAGCGCACATGACATCGACTCGGGCGAAACCATTGCCGTGACCCCCGAGTTGCTGCCACAACTTCTTCCACTCATCCGGGGACAGTGAGCTACGTTACTCAACCAAAGGGAGATTCGTGGACGTCGAGGGAGGTCGCCTCTTTCGCGAGGCGTGGATTGAGGGCGTCAGGAAGCACTTTCCCGGGGAGCCGAAACCCGGGTACGTCACTCCGTGGGAGGAGACTCCGGACTGGGAGCGGGAGGCCGCGGCGGCCGTGTGCCGTCAGGTGCGTGAATTCGTCCGTCTCTCGGGTGGCAGCACGGTCCGGCTGAGCCGGGAACAACGCGGACGCTTCGTCGCCCTCTGCTGGATCGCGCAGATGCATCACCGGATCGAGAACCCCAAGCCGGGTTACGTCGCCGACTGGCCCGAACTTCCTCAGTGGCAGCAAGAGACGGATGCCGACATCTTCGACGCGATCGAGAGTGCGGCGATCCGTTAGACGTCCCTCAGCGGTCCACTGCTGCGCGGATCCGGCTGAGCCACTCCGTGGCCAGTCGGCGTCCGTCCGGGAACTGGTCGTCCCGGTCCCAGCGCCACGTGGTGACCATCGCGAGCACCAGGATCCGGCATGCGCGCAGCAGGTCCTGATCGACGCCCGGGTAGTGGTCGCCGACCTCCTCGGGTGCGTGGGCGAGGTCGAAGGCGACGGGGCCGCGGCAGCACGTTTCGAGGTCCACGAACAGCGGGCCGTCCTTCGTGGCGAGCAGGTTGCCCGGGTGCGGTTCGCCGTGGAGGAGCTGGTCGGGGCCGCCGCGGGCGGCGGTCGAGCCGTGCAGGGTGCGCAGCGTGGCGGCGAGGAGGTCCCTGTCCGCGTCGGGGAGGTCCGGGGTGCGGTCGCGGTCGGCCACGAGGCGTCGGGCGTGCTCGATGCGCTCGGTGAAGTGGGGCGTCGGGACGTCGACTTCGCGCATGCCGGCGTGGAGCCGCCTCAGGGCGTCGGCGTAGGCGGCCGGGGGGACTTCTCGCTGCGCCGCCGGTGCGTAGTAGGTCCACAGCGTGACCTTGAAGCCGTCGTGCTCGTGGATGCGGGGCTCCACCCGGGGGTCGAGAGCGGCCACCGGGCTGTCCGTTTCGGCGAGCCTTCGTGCCAGTTCGATCTCGAACTCCGGGCTCTGGTCGGCCTCGGGTGCCACCCGGGCCAGGACGTCACAGGGCAGCAGGCGCAGCGTGACCTTGTTCGAGTCGTGCAGGACGACCGCGTCGTCGGCTTTCAGACCGAGTCCGGTGGCCGTGGAGACGGCCGCGGTCACCGCACGCGCATGGTCTGCCGGCTTCATCGTCGCTCGCCCCTCTCCCTCCGGGTGGCCGACGGGGGTCGGGGCAGCCTACGGCCCGCTTCCCTGCCCGGCGACAGGTTTTCTCTCCGCTGTGGTCCGGTGCCGAGGCTCTCCGCCCTGCGGAGGGTGGCTTCCACGTCGGGGACCCGCGCGTAGAGCGGGACGCGGTCTTCGTTCCCTTGTCGTCAGTATCGACTCGGGTCGGCGGGAAAAGTCATCGGCCGGCCGCGTGCCAGCGGGGGGCGCCGCGGGGGGACGCGCTCAGGGCAGGGGTTCCGGGCCCGTCTGAGGGCTCGTCGGGCGCGCGGGCGGGTCGGCGGAGGCGGAGTCGAAGAGGGGGGCCAGCACCGGCAGGTCGAGGGCGTGGAGAGCTTCCGCCAGCGTGCTGCGGGGGCGGCGCGTGCCCGCCGTGCGCAGGACGCCGGTCAGCCGTCTGGCGTCCGCGACCGCCAGCGCCGCGGCGATCGCCTCCGCCGCGTCCCGTACCTCCGCGAACTGCGCCACCCGCCCCGTGCCGCCGCGCGGGGGCCACTCCTGCCCGCCCGGCGCCGCGCCGCCGGACCGCGGCGGCGCGCTCTGCGCCACGTCCCGCACCGTGGCCGTCACCGACGCCGCACCCGTCGCCCGCCACGTGAACTCCGCCGTCTGCTCCCCGCCCCGGTAGACCGCGATCCCCGCCGCGCCGTCGGCCGCGTACATGGCCACCGCGGGCCACCCCTCGCCCCGTGTCACCGCCGCCGCGGCGGCGAGCAGCGCGCGGGGCGACGGCGGTTCACCCGACGCGGTACGGCCACGTGGCCAGCGGCCCGGCGCACGCCCTGGTACGCGCACCGGCGTATGGCCCGGCGTGCGCTCTCGCGCGTCCAGTTGGGCGCAGGTGCGGGCGCCGCCCGTGGCGGTCAGACGCAGCCGCAGGCCGGCCGCTTCCGCCGCCCTGGCGACCGCCCGCTGCGGCGCCGTGCAGACCACGATCCCGGCGTAGGGGGCCGGTGCGGGCCCGGCGCCGGTCCCGGAGGGACCGAAGCCGGCCGTGGTGCCCGGGGCGCCGGCCTGCCGGGGTCCGAACAGCGGGAGGCGACGGGCGAGTTGGGCGCGTACCTCCTGGCGGGCGAGGAGGAATCGGCGCCGGACGGCTTCCGCGTCGTCGCCGGGCTGTCCCCAGGGCATGCCGCGGGCGTCCACGCCGACGGCGCGGAACACCTCCAGCGCCTCGTCCCAGCGCCGGGCGCGGACGAGGGCGGCGGCGAGGCAGTTGCGGAAGCCGGCGGCCTCGGGGTCGCCGGGCTCGTAGTGCGCGGACAGTTCCAGCGCGCGTTCGACGGCCCAGGTGGTGGAGGAGCCGGGCCCGTCGCCGGCGTCCGGCCCGCCGGACAGTCCGACGCGTTCCCGGCACGCGCCCAGCACCGCGGCCTCCAGCGGCAGTGCGTGCAGCAGCGAGCCCGGCAGCGCCTCCTCCGCCGACTCCTCGGCGAAGACCATGAGTTCCTCGACGTCCGCCTCCCCGACGATCGCGAGGTAGCGCAGCGCCGCCACGTGCGCGCCGTGGTGGCCGGGCGCGCGGACGACGGCCTCGGCGAACCGGGAGACGAACGCCTCCCGCGGCGCCCGTACGGCGGTGGCGTGGTCGAGGGCGATGCGCCAGGGCACGGGGTCGGACGGCGCCCGCGCCGCGGCCAGCCGGACGAGGGGCAGTACGTCGCGCAACACCGCCCGGGGGTCGCCGGCGGGGAGCCCGCCGGCCCCGAGCGGACCCGGGGCCCGCCTCCCGGAGCCGCCGTCGGCCGCGGCCGCCCCGTGACGGGGCGGCCGGCCGGCCCCCCGCGCCGGGTCCCCCGCTCCGGCGCCGTACTCCGCTCCCGCACCGGCTCCCGGCCCGGCTAAGCCGATTCCCGGCTCCGCGCCCTGCGCCGGGCCCTCCCCCGTTCCGGGCCGCGCGTACCCGGGCCCCGCGCCCGGCACCCCGTACCCCGGCCACGACTCGGCGTCGGCCACCCCGTCCGACGCCCCGTCCGCCTCCGCACCGGCCCCGCCGGGAGCCCCGGCACCCGCCCCCGGGCCCTGCGCCGACGCGCCTGCCGCGCCCCGCCGCCGTACGCCCCAGCCCTCGAACCGCCGCCGCCGGTGCCCGTACTCCTCCACCCACCACGCCCGCAGCAGCCGCTCCGCCTCGATCACCGCCGCGTCCCCGCACTCCGGGTAACGCTCCCGCCACCGCCGCAGCCAGCCGTCGTCGCCCAGGGCGGCGGTCGCCAACTCCGTGATATAGGTGTCCCGTCGCTCCCACTCGGCCGCCCACCCGGCTCCGGCCAGGAGTTCGGCGGCCGGGCGGTAATCACCCGCTGCGGCCGCGGGGAGGACGGCGCGCACGCGGTGACCGGGAGCGTCCAGGAGGACGTCTTCGTCCAGGGGCAAGTCGGCGCCGACCCAGGAGTAGTGGCGCACCACGCGCGGGAACGTCACCAGGGGCCGGAGGAAGTGCATGACATTGCATTCAAGGCCATACGGACCCTCGCCTTCCAGAGTCCTACGGTGACGATCCGATATCCCATGGGCCGTCAGCTCCTTCCGGTCACAGAATGGTTTCAGCAGGAGGGTCGTACAGGGGCAAGCCAGTCCTCATCGGTCACCCGGTCGGCGTCCGGGTGCCGTGACCGCCGCCGCACCGGCTTCGTTGAACGGATGCGAGACCGGATGCAGGGGACAGCAGTCCGGTCCCGTCAGGGATGCGGCCGGTTCCGGGGACGCCCGGACCGGCCGTCCCCCACCCGCACCCGGCGCGCGGCCACCCGTGGACGGGCCGCGCCCACCCGCGCACGGCGCACGCTCCGCGCCCCGCCTCAGCGGAACCGCAGCGCCTTCAGCGCCCGCAGCCCCCGGCTCATGAACGCCGCGTACCCCTTGTCGTCGTACCGCAGCGGTCCCAGCGCGAACGGCGCCAGCGGCACCACCCGCTGCTGCGCCACCGTCTGCGACTCCGTGTACTTCAAGATCCCCTCCGAGCCGTGCCTGCGACCGATCCCGGAGTCCTTCATTCCGCCCATGGGCGCCTGCACGCTCCCGTACGCGGCCCCGTAGCCCTCGTTGACGTTCACCGTGCCGGTGCGCAGCCGGGCCGCGATCCGCCGGCCCCGGCGGCCGTCCTTCGTCCACACGCTGGCGTTCAGCCCGTACGGCGTCGCGTTGGCGCGGTCGACGGCCTCGTCCTCGTCGCGGAAGCGGTAGACGGAGACGACCGGCCCGAAGGTCTCCTCGTCGCAGACGGTCATGCCGGACTCGACGCCGTCGAGGATCGTCGGCTCGTAGAAGTACGGGCCGACATCCGGCCGCGCCCGGCCGCCCGTCAGCACCTCGGCGCCCTTGCCGACCGCCTCCTCCACGTGCCGCGTGACGGTCTCCAACTGCTGCGCGCCGACGAGCGAACCCATGTCGGCGCCGTAGCCGAGGGTGGTGCCCAGGCGCATGGCCCCGGTCCTGGCGACGAAGCGGGCGAGGAAGGCGTCGGCGATCGACTCGTGCACGTACAGCCGCTCGACGGAGATGCACAACTGCCCCGCCGAGGCGAAGGCCGCGCGCACCGCGCCCTCCGCCGCCTTCTCCACGTCGGCGTCGGCGAGCACCAGCATGGCGTTCTTGCCGCCCAGCTCCAGCGAGGCGCCGACGAGCCGGGCCGCGGCGCCCTGCGCGACCTCGCGGCCGGTGCGGGTGGAGCCGGTGAACGAGACGTAGTCGGCGTACCGGACGATCTCCGGGCCGACGACGGGCCCCGGGCCGATCACCACCTGCCACACCTCCTCCGGCAGCCCCGCCTCGACCAGCTTCCGGCGCGCCCACAGGGCGGTCAGCGGGGTCTTGGAGTCGGGCTTCATGACCAGGGCGTTGCCCGCGGCGAAGGCGGGCAGTGCGTCGCCGACGGAGAGTTCGAGCGGGTAGTTCCAGGGCGCGATCTGGCCGACGACACCCCGCGGGTGGCGCAGCTCGGTGACCTTGGTCAGCGTCGGCAGGGCGCCGGTGTGGCGCTTGGGGCCGAGGTAGGCGGGGGCTTTGCGGCCGTAGTGGCGGGCGGCCAGCGCGACGGCCTGCACCTCCTCGTGCGCGTGCAGCCGCGCCTTGCCGGTCTCCAGTTGCACGAGGTCGAGGACCTCGTCCTGGTCGCGCAGCAGCAGGTCGTGGAAGCGGAGCAGCACGGCGGCCCGCTGCCGTACGGGCGTGGCCGCCCAGGCCCGTTGCGCGGCGCGGGCGCGCGCGAACGCGGCCTCCACGTCCGCGGGCGCCGCCTCCGGCACGTCGGCCAGCGCCTCGCCGGTCAGCGGGGACCGGACGGCGACGGTGCCGGAGCCGGTGACGCCGCGGGTCAGGCGCTCGACGAGCGCGGGCGTGACGAACTCGGCGGCGACGGCGCCGGCGGTGCGGGCGCCGTCGGAAGCGGGAGCTGTGGGGTTGCCTACGGCGGTCTCCGTCATACGGCCGAGGGTAGGACTCCGGCGGCCCCTTTGGATACCTGCCGGTAACCGAATTCCGCCAGCGATTGCTGGCTCATACGTGCGGGCCGGTACCGGCGCCGGGGGCGACCGCCGACGGCCGCCCCCGGACCCGTCACCTGTCCTGAATGTCCAGCGAGTCGACGACCTGCTCGTAGATCCGCTCGCCGTCGCGCTTGCCCTCGCCCGCGGCCGGCATCTCCACGGTCAGGTGCCAGCCGATGCCATCGTCGTTGACGAAGAAGAACTCACGGCTGCGCGCCTCGGTCTCGTTCTCGTAGCCCTCGTCGCGGGTCCACGTCACGACCATCTCGGCGGCGTCCTCGCCCCTGTAGTCGAACTCCTGGACCGTGCCCTCGACATCGGAACTCAGCTCGGTGCACTGCAGGTTCTCGCCCATGTCGCAGTCAAGCGTCGCGTTGGCCTCGCTCAGCGCGCTGTCCTCCACGTCGTTCGAGCGGGTGATCCACAGGCTCGGCGTGCCGCCGGGGTCCGTGTACGTGACCGTGCCCTCGTCGACGCTGCGCTTGTAGTCCTCCGGGACCGCCAGCGACGCCTTGAGCTGCTCCGTCTCGTCGTACGTCTTCCAGCCCTCCGGCGCGCCGTCGCCACCGCCGAACGGGTTCGCCAGCGCCACCACCAGCGCCGCCGCCACGGCGATCGCCCCGCCCAGCAGGCCCAGCCTCCCGCCGCGGCCCTTCGGCAGCGCCGCCGCGAGCTTTCCCGCACCGCGCCCGACGCCCGCGCCGCCCGGCACCGGGGCGAGCATCGTCGGCGCCGGCACCGGCCGGGCCACCGCGTCCAACTGCCACCGCACCTCGTCCGGCGCGGGCCGGGCCGCCGGGTCCTTGCGCAGCAACTGCATGATGACCGTGCCCAGCGCCCCGGACCCGCGGGCCGGCGCCGCCGGCTCGGCGGAGAGCACGGCCTGCAGCGTCGCCGGCGCGGTCTGCCGGCGGTACGGAGACATGCCCTCGACCGCCGCGTACATCACCACGCCCAGCGACCACAGGTCCGACTCCGGCCCCGGCCGCTGGCCGAGCACCCGCTCCGGCGCGATGTACTCCGGCGATCCGACGAACGCGCCGGTCTCCGTCAGCCCCTGCTCGCCCTCGATCTGCGCGATGCCGAAGTCGGTGAGCACGACGCGGTCGTACCGGCCGAGCAGTACGTTGTCGGGCTTGACGTCGCGGTGCAGAATCCCCGCCTCGTGCGCGGCGGTCAGCGCGCCGAGCACGGCGCCGCCTATGCGCGCCACCTCACGCGGGTCGAGGGTGCCCTCCGTGAGCTGGTCGCCGAGGGAGCGCCCGCGGACCAGCTCCATCACGATCCAGGGCTTGCCGTCCTCCATCACCACGTCGTGCACGGTGACGACGGAAGGGTGGTCGATACGGGCGGCGGCGCGGGCCTCACGCTGCATCCGCTCGTACGCCGTCTGCCGTGTCCGCTCGTCGAGGTGGGCGGGCAGCCGGGGCTCCTTGACGGCGACGTCGCGGTCGACGACCTCGTCGTGGGCCCGCCACACCGTGCCCATGCCGCCGACGCCGAGGCGGGCGGCGAGCCGGTAGCGTCCGCCGATCAGCCGGCCCGTGGCGGGATCGGCGACGACCTGCGTGGCCGCGGCCTCCGGCGCGGCGCCGTCGACGTTCTGCTGCGGTGGCCGCAGTCCGTAGCTCGTGGGTTCGTCCCCCACCTTGTCCCCCTCGTCCTTCATGGCACCATCAATAGCGCACAACCGCGCGGCCGTCCCCCGGATGTCAGCTCTGTAGAAAACGTGCGACATCGGCGGCCTCCGCCGTGACATCCGCCGTGAGCCGGCCGGGGCCCTCCGCGCACATGCGGACCTGCACGTCTCCCTGCCGCGGGCGGGTCCACGTACCGGCCGCGCGGCCATTTACCGTAACAGCGGCGCGGATATGTCCGCCCCCGGGGCGAACGGCGCGGACGCACTCCCGGGGGGCGGCGGCCGAGGTACGCCGCTGTCCGTCACCGCTCCGCCCACCGTCCCCGTACGGCGTACGCCAGCGCACCCGCCGCCACCACTCCCGCGCCCACCGCCACCGACACCCCCGGCAGCGAGAACGCCAGCACCACACAGCCCGCCAGCCCCACCACCGGTACCGCGCGCGGCGGGCGGCCCTCCTGCGGACTCAGCGTCCACGCCGAGGCGTTGGCGACGGCGTAGTACAGCAGCACGCCGAACGACGAGAACCCGATCGCCCCGCGCACGTCCACCGTCGCGGCCACCACCGCCACCACGGCGCCCACCGCCAGCTCCGCGCGGTGCGGCACCCGGAACCGCTCGTGCACCGCCGCGAGACCGTGCGGCAGGTGGCGGTCGCGGGCCATCGCCAGCGCCGTACGGGAGATCCCGAGGATCAGCCCCAGCAGCGCCCCCAGTGCCGCCACCGCCGCGCCGACCCGCACCACCGGCTCCAGCCACCCCGCGCCCGCCGCCGACGCCGCGTCCGACAGCGGCGCCGTCGCGTCCGCCAGCCCGCCGGGGCCGAGCACGGCGAGGACGGCCGCCGACACCGCCGCGTACACGACGAGCGTGACGCCCAGCGCGACCGGCACCGCCCGCGGAATCGTGCGCTCCGGGTCGCGTACCTCCTCGCCGAGCGTGGCGATGCGCGCGTACCCGGCGAACGCGAAGAAGAGCAGCCCCCCCGCCTCCAGCACCCCCCTCACCGAGGCGTCACCGCCCGGCCGCAGCCGGTCCGCCTCGGCGGCGCCCGCGGTCAGCGCCGCCACGACGACGGCGGCCAGCACCGCGAGCACCACGGCGACGATGACCCGGGTGAGCAGCGCGGACTTCTGCACCCCGCGGTAGTTGACCGCCGTCAGCGCCACCACGGCCGCGACCGCGACGACGTGCCTCTGCTCCGGCCAGGCGTACGCGCCGACCGTGAGCGCCATCGCCGCACAGGACGCGGTCTTGCCGACGACGAAAGCCCACCCGGCGAGGTAACCCCAGAACGGGCCGAGGCGCTCGCGCCCGTAGACGTAGGTGCCGCCGGAGGCCGGGTAGCGGGCGGCGAGGCGGGCGGAAGAGGTCGCGTTGCAGTACGCGACGACCGCGGCGGCGCCGAGGCCGATCAGCAGCCCCGAGCCGGCGGCGCGGGCGGCGGGGGCGAGAGCGGCGAAGATCCCGGCGCCGAGCATGGCGCCGAGCCCGACGAGCACGGCGTCGCCGACGCCGAGACGGCGGGCGAGAGGGGCGGCCTGGTCGGACATGGGCGGGAGGGTAGCGGAGGAAGGTGACCGGCAGGGGGCACGCGGGTGCGACAGGAAGGGCTGAGAGCCCCTTCACAGCGTACGGGGCACAGCCGGCCGGACGCCGGCACGGCGGGCGAACCGCGAGGGCCCCGGGAGAGGCGAAGGCCCCCGCCGCGGAACACGCCGCGTCACCCCGTCGGCCGGTAGCTCTCCGCCGCGATCCGGTGGAACCGCTCCACCTCCGCGCTCTTGCCCTCCGGCCCGATCAGCAGCACCACGTGGTAACTGTCCTCCCAGATCATCGCCAGGTTACGCGCGTGCACCTGCCGCCCGCTGCCGTCCGTCCAGTCGAACTCGCCCTCCGCCATCACCCGCTGCCCGACCTCGATCCGCCGCAGCCCGTCGGCCTCCGCCCACGCCGAGTTGCGGTACTCCTCCAGCTCCGGCTCGCTCTGCTGGTACGCCATCGGGTCGCTGCCGAACTCGCCGACACCGTCGCGGCCGGGGACGACGACGAGTTCGTAGTCCCCGCCGTCGTAGCGGACCTGGCCGCTGTCGTTCCCGCCGAGGCGCCGCCAGTCCTCGCGGACGGCGACCTCGAAGCCCGCCGGGTCCTCACGGAGCACGAAACCGTCGGGCAGTTCGGAACCGGCGCCGCCGCCCTGCCCGCCGTCGTCCCGCTTGCCGGGGTCGCCCCCGGACTCCCGCGGCTCCCGGCGTTCCTCGGGCTCGTTCGAGTCGCCGTCCTCCGCGGGCGGTGCCCCCGTCTCCCCCGGCCCGTCGTCGCGGCCGGAGCCGACGACGCTGCGCTGGTCACGGTTGCCGGCCTCGTCGGCCTGCGGCATGAACATCGCCGCGTACGCGATGGCGCCGGCCATGGCGACGAAGATCAGTGCGATGAGCGTACGGCCGAGGCTGCGGGGCCCGCGCGGGCCGCGGCGCGCCCGGCGTTTGTGGCGCGCGTGCACCGGCACCGGCGACTTGCTGGCACGCCACCGGCGCATCAGCTCGCCGCGCCGCCGCACTATCGGCAGCCGCCGCGGATCGCCGCCGCGGCCCGTGCCGTGCTGCGGCACGGTGACCGTACGGCTGCCGATGCCGGGCTCGGGCGCGGTCCGGATCAGGGAGCGCAGCCAGCCGCGCAACTCCTCGAAGTCCGGCCGCTCGGTGGGGTCCTGGCGCAGCAGCGACTCCACGACGGGACGCAGCGCCCCGCACTCCTCGGCGAGCGCGGCGGGCTCCGAGCAGACGAGCTGGACCAGCTCGCCGACGTCCTCCTCGGGGTACGCGGAGTGCCCCTGGACGGCGCGGAAGAGCAGCGCGCCGAGCGCCCACAGGTCGGCGGCGGGGCCGACGGGGGGCGCGAGCTGCCAGTGCTCGTGGACGGGCCCGGCCTGCTCGGGCGCCCAGCGCTCGGTGACGGCGCCGACGACCTGCATCCGGGTCTGCCGTGCCCGCTCGGCGGCGAGCCGGGTACCGGGCCCGGGATACCGCCCGGGCCCGCCGGCCCCGGGGCCGGGCGACGCGTCGCGCGGCACGGGCACGGCCTGCGCACCGACGGGCACGGCGATGGAGGCACCGGGCCGCACGCCGGGCAGGCTGCCGCCGTACGAGGCGCCGCCGGGGAGGGAGTCGGTCAGGGACCGCGGCTCGGGCTCGGCGACGTCGGCGGGCCGGGACCCGCCGGGGGTGCCGTAGGCACCGGGCCCGCGGCCACCGGTCTGCCCGGCGCCGGGGCGAGCACCGGCCGCCCGGCCACCACCGGGCCCGGGGCCGCCGTACGCGCCGGGGGCGTGGGGGCCGCCGGGGGCCGGGGAGTTGCCGGGCGGGGGACCGCCGGGCGTTCCCGCGCCACCGTAGGGCCCGGGGGCACCGGCGGGCGGGTGCCCGGGGGCGGGACCGCGGGATACGCCGGGACCGCCGTGGGCGGCACCGGAGCGGTCGTAGGAGCCGGAGCCGGACGCAGCCCCGGGCGGGCCACCGGGAGCACCGCTGCCGGCACCGGGGGCGGGAGAGCGGGGCACACCCGCACCGTACGAACCGGTCCCGCCGTCCCCTTGCCCACCCGGGTCACCGGGCACACCCGCACCGAACGAACCGGGTCCGCCACCCGCGGGCCCACCCGCACCGGGGCCGGGCCCACCCGGGCGCACCGGACCACCACCCGCCTGCGGCGACGGGCCGCCGGGAGCCGTGCCCGGGGGCCGGTACCGGCCGCCGGGGGCGGCCGTCGACGTGCCGTAGGGGGCCGCGGTGCCGTACTCCTCGTAGCCGTCGTAGCCGTCGTCCCCCGTGTCGTGCGGCAGGTCGTCCCACGGGGCGCCGGCATCCGGTGAACCGGCCGGCGGCATAGCCGGGTGAGCACCGCCCCGGTCGGGGCGGTCACCGCCGATGGCGATGCGGTCGCTGTACGCCGGGCCCGCCCCGGCGGCCGGGACCGTGCCTCCGGCGTTCGGCGGCCGTCCGGCCTCGGGCGTACGCGGCGTCTGCCCCGGCACCACCGGGCGCCCGGAGCCCTGCCCCGCAGACCCTCCGGCGCCCCCGCCACCGGAACCGGCGGCGAGCCGTGCCTCGGCGGCCCGCGTACCGGCCTGGTACGCCGCCATCACCCCGGCCCGTGCCGCGGGCACCTCGTCCCCGGTCGGCCGCCCTGCGCGCGCCGCACCACCGGGAGGCCCGCCCCGGGCCCCGCCACCGGGGCCGGCGCCAGGACCGGGACCGGGGCCAGGGCCCTGCGGCCCGCCCCCGTAAGGCTGTTGAGGCGCGCCGGCGCCCGCCCTTCCGGGGCCGCCGCGCTCGCTGCCGGCCGCCGCTCCCGCGGCCGTACCGCCCTGCTGCCACACGCCGAACGGCCAGCCGTCCGAGGCGCCCCCCTGCGCTCCGGGGCCGGGACCGGCGCCGGTGTCGCTCTGCGCGCCCCACCCCGGTCCGCGCCCCTGCGGCGCTCCGCCTTGCGACTCGTCGTCCGCCGGGTCCGGGCCGCCCGCCGGGCCGCCGCCGCCCGCCCCGTACGGGGCCGAGCGCCATACCTCGTCGTCCTCGTCGTACGGCGGCGTGCCGTACGGACCCGCGCCGCCGCGCGCCTGTGCACCGTCGCCGGGCCCGGCGTACGGCCCGGGGCGGGCGTCCCACGCCGGCGGTAAGACACCGCTGTCCGGCGGACCGGCGGCTTCCCGCCCGGCGCCCTGCGCCGGAAGGAACCCCGTCGCCGGGTCGGGGAGTTGCGGCAGGCCCGGCGCGTCGCCGCGGCCCGGCTCCACCGCGGGCGCGCCGGGGCGCGGGCCGGGGCTGCCCGAGGGGCGCGGCGGTTCGCCGCGGCCCGGCGGCGGGGGCAGCGGGTCGTAGCCGCACAGGGCCTCTTCCGCGGCGCCCGACGCCAGGCCCGTCAGGACCACCCGGCCGTCGTCGCAGACGAGCACCGTGCGGGTCGTGATGTTGCGGTGGGTCCAGCCGTGCGCGTGCAGGGCGCGCAGCGCCGTGAGGATGTCCGCCGCGACCTCCGCCCCGCGGTACGGGCTCAACGGCCGCTCCTCCAGCAGCCCTTCCAGCGTCCGCGCGGGCACCAGCTCGCTGACGATCCAGAGGCTGCCGCCCTCCTCGAAGACGTCGAAGACCTGCGCGAGCCGGGGGTGGTCCGGTATCGCCGCCGCCGCGCGGGCGGCGTCCATCGCGCGCTGCACCACGGCACTGGCCGCGCCCCGTCCCGCCCCGTCGCCGTACCCGGAGGGGTCGGCGCCGCCGCCGTCCTCCACCAGCTCGGCCTCGACGATCTCCGGCAGCGGCACCTGCCCGATGAGGACGTCCTGCCCGCTGTAGGTGTCGAAGGCGCGCGTGTGGATGGGTTCGGCGTCGACGGCAGCCGGTAGCCGGTAACGGTCGGCGAGCACTCGGCCCGCGTAGTCGTCCACGAACGCCTCCCCACAACCGCGCAATGAGCCTGAGACCGGGCCAAATGCGGTCGGTGGTCGGCCGGTCCGGATGCGTACGGTCCGCGAGACATCACGATACGTGCTCGACGGGTGGTCTGTGCCCCGCTCGCGCGGGTTAGTCGACGGGCTTGAAGGATTCAAACGCCGTGTCGCGCAGCTCGCGGCACTCCGCGCCGTTCCACTCGTCCTCCGGGCAACTGATCATTATCGCGTAGCCGTGGGTGTCGTCCACGGCGAATCCGCGGTCCAGGACCCTCATCCGCCGGCCGTCCTGGACGCGGCTGAACTGCCAGTCCGCGACGGTGGGGTACCCGCGCCAGTCGATCTCCTTCATGGAGATCCGGCGGTATCCGGGGCTGGACGACCTCACGGCGCCCTCTATCTCGCGCCAGTTGTCCAGTGCGCCGCCGGGGGTGTTGTTGGGCTGGGACGTGAAGTCGATCTGCACGCGCGGGAAAGAGGACGATCCGGAGTAGATCGCGCCGCCGCCGCCCGGCGACGTGGCGGTGCGCCGCCAGCCGTCGGGAAGCGCCACCGAATGCTTGAACTCCGCTTCGGTGAGCGTCGCATATCCGTCCGGTACGCCGGAGGAGCCCTTCCCGGAGCCGGAACCGCCCTCGCCCTCGTCCTCGTTCTTGCCGTGCCCCGGGCCGGAGCCGGAGGAGCCGTCGTCGTCCTCGTCCCCGGCGCCGTCCTCGCCGCGCTGCTCCCGCTTGTCCTCCTGGGCGCCGTTCTCGCCGGAGCCGGCCTGGTCGTCGCCCTGCTTCTCGCCCTTGCCGTCCTGCGCGCCCGCGCCGGCGCTCTGCCCGCCGTCGCCGCCGGACGAGCCCGAGTCGGAGTCGTCGCCGCCCGACGCGAGGGCGAGCACCGTACCGAGAACCGCCAGGGCCACCACCGCGGCGATGATCGCCAGCGTACGCCGGGGCAGCGCCGCCACCCGCGCCGCGAGCGCACCGGCGCCCGCCCGCGTCCGCGCCGCCGCCGCGCCGGCCGGCGGCGGTGTGGTGCCGGCAGCCGTCACACGGGCAGCAGGGCCCTCGGCGCCGTGGGCACCGGACCCGGCGGCCCCCGGACCGCCGGCTCCCGGGCCCGGATCCGCCGTTTCGGCGGCAGCCGCCCCGGACTGCCGCGGCGGGGACTCCGGCCGGCCCGGTGCGCCGGGCCGGGACTCGGGGAGCGGCGGCAACGGCGGCGGAGTCCACGCCGGGGCCGGCGCGTCGGCCGGGGCCTCCGCCGCCGCGGCGGAACCGGCACCGGCAGCCGCCGCGCCGGCGGCGCCCGCGGCTCCCCCGGCCCGGCCCGCCGTACGACGCTTGCCCTGCGCCCCCGCGCCCGCCCCCGAAGTCTCCCCGCGCTCCGCCTTCTTCCGCGGCGTCTTCTTCCGCCGCGCCGGCGCCTCCGACGGCGCCGCGCCCCGCCCCGCACCGGAGCCGGTCCTCGGGTCCGGCGCCACCGGCAACGGCACCATCTTCGTCGGCGCCGTCGCCGCCGAGGGCTCGCCCGGCACGTCCTCCGGGGCGTCGACGACCGCGCGCAGCAACGCCCGCGCGCCCGCGTCGTCGAGCCGCTCGCCGGGGTCCTTGCGCAGCAGCCCGTAGATGCAGTCCTCCAGCGGACCGGCGTTCTTGGGCGGGTCGACGGGCTTGGTCATCACCGCCGTCAGGGTGGCGATGGCCGACCCCAGGTCGTACGGGGGGTGCCCCTCCACCGCCGCGTACAGCAGCCCGCCGAGCGACCACAGGTCGGATGCGGGGCCCGGCTTCTGGCCGCGGGCACGCTCGGGCGAGATGTACGACGGGGCGCCCACGAGCATGCCCGTCGTCGTGATGGACGGGTCGCCCTCGACCTGCGCGATGCCGAAGTCGGTGAGGACGACGCGGCCGTCGTCGGAGATGAGCACGTTCGACGGCTTCACGTCGCGGTGCAGGATGCCCTCGCGGTGCGCGGAGCGCAGCACGTCGAGCACGGCGAGGCCGACCTCCGCGGCGCGCCGCGGGGTCAGAGGGCCGTCGTCGCGGGTGACGTCGGAGAGCGAGCGGCCCTCGATCAGCTCCATGACGATCCACGGGCGGTCGTCCTCGTCCACGACGTCGTAGACGGTGACCGCCCCGGTGTTCCTGATCCGGGCGATCGCCTTGGCCTCGCGGAGCGTTCGCGTGATGAGGCGGCGCTTCTCGTCCTCGTCCACGCTGGTGGGCAGGCGCAGCTCCTTGACCGCCACCGCGCGGCCCAGTACCTCGTCCGTGGCACGCCAGACGGTGCCCATGCCACCGCGGCCGAGCACCTCTGTGAGCCGATAGCGGCCGGCCACCAGCCGACCCGTCGCGCCGTCCCCTTCGCGCCCCATCGATCCCCTCAGCGATTCACCCCGGCAGGACCTCCATTGTGTCTTATCGCACGGACACCCCTGCCCTCCGGGCGATGTTTGCCGTGAGCGATCGTCCGCGGTCCCCGGCCCGGCCTGCGGCGTTCACGTCGCCCAACACCCGTGACCCGCCTACTTACATGCACCTGCAACCGGCATGCCTCCCCGGTGCCGCGGGCTTCGACCGGGCCCCGCGCACCCGCCATGAGGGCTCTTACAGCGGCACGATCTCCGGCGCCCCCAGCCGTGCCGCGTCCGCCGTCTGGTCGTCCGGCTGCCGCTGCGACTCGCGCTCCGCCTCGACCCGCTTCTCGTAGTGCGCGACCTCGCGCGCGACCTGGTCCCGGTCCCAGCCCAGCACCGGCGCCATCAACTCGGCGGCCTCGGCGGCACACTGCGTACCGCGGTCGAAGGTCTCTATCGAGATGCGGGTACGCCGCGTCATCACGTCGTCGAGGTGGCGCGCGCCCTCATGGGAGGCGGCGTACACGACCTCCGCGCGCAGATAGTCGTCCGCGCCGCTGAGCGGCAGGCCCAGCGACGGGTCCCGCGCGATCAGGCCGAGCACCTCCTCGGCCAGCGCCCCGTACCGGTTCAGCAGGTGCTCCACCCTGACGACGTGCACCCCCGTGCTCGCGGCCGTCCGCGCCCGCGCGTTCCACAGCGCCCGGTACCCCTCCGCGCCCAGCAGCCGCACCTCCTCGGTGACGCACGGCCCGACGCGCTGGTCGAGCCCGTGCACCGCCTCGTCGACGGCGTCCTTGGCCATCACGCGGTACGTCGTGTACTTGCCGCCCGCGACGACGACGAGCCCGGGCACCGGGTGCGCCACGGTGTGCTCGCGCGACAGCTTGCTGGTCGCGTCCGACTCGCCGGCGAGCAGGGGCCGCAGGCCCGCGTACACGCCTTCGACGTCGTCTCGGGTCAGCGGTACCGCGAGCACGGAGTTGACGTGCTCCAGCAGGTAGTCGATGTCGGCGGAGGAGGCCGCCGGGTGGGCCTTGTCGAGGTCCCAGTCGGTGTCCGTGGTGCCGATGATCCAGTGCCGGCCCCAGGGGATGACGAACAGCACGCTCTTCTCGGTGCGCAGGATGAGGCCGGTGGAGGAGTGGATGCGGTCCTTCGGCACCACGAGGTGGATGCCCTTCGACGCCCGTACGTGGAACTGCCCGCGCTCGCCGACCATGGCCTGCGTCTCGTCCGTCCACACGCCGGTGGCGTTGACGACCTGCCGTGCCCGCACCTCGAACTCCCCGCCCTGCTCCAGGTCGTGCACCCGGGCGCCGACGACGCGCTCGCCCTCGCGCAGGAAGCCCACCACGCGCGCGCGGTTGGCGACGCGCGCACCGTACTGCGCGGCGGTGCGGACGAGCATGGCGACGTAGCGCGCGTCGTCGACCTGTGCGTCGTAGTACTGCAGCGCACCGACGAGGGCGTCCTTGCGCAGACACGGGGCGACACGCAGGGCGTGCGAGCGGGACAGGTGGCGGTGCGCGGGCATGCCCCGGCCGTGTGCGCGGGCGACGGACATGGCGTCGTACAGCAGCACGCCGGAGCCCGCGTACGCCCGCTCCCAGGCACGGTGTTTGAGGGGGTAGAGGAACGGCACCGGCTTGACCAGGTGCGGTGCCAGGCGCTCGGTGAGCAGCCCGCGCTCCTTCAGCGCCTCGCGGACGAGGGCGAAGTCCAGCATCTCCAGATAGCGCAGTCCGCCGTGGATGAGCTTGCTCGACCGGCTCGACGTGCCCGACGCCCAGTCACGCGCCTCGACCAGCCCGGTGGCCAGCCCGCGGGTGGCCGCGTCCAGCGCCGTGCCCGCGCCGACCACCCCGGCGCCGACGACCAGCAGGTCCAGCTCATGCTCGGCCATCTGCGCGAGGGCTGCGCCGCGCTCGGCCGGCCCCAGTACCGCTGTTTTCACGGATGCCTCCCGTCCTGTCGCCCCGTTGCGGCAGTACACGTGCCCACGTCCGATTCTGTCCGGCCCCGGGCCGTACAGCCACCGTGCGGCACGGTCACGGCGGCCTCGCCGCCCGTCTCCCGGCCGCCGCGCCACAGGCGGCGCGCAGCACCCAATACTGAATAACAGTCATATATGCCCGTAGCCTGACAAGAGCCTCCACCCACCCCGGGCTCAGGGCCCGGGGCCGTCGGGAAGGAACTCGCCGCAGACATGCCCGCAGACGTCGCCGTCATCGGACTCGGCCACCACGGCCTGCCGCTCGCCCAGGCCGCGGCGGCGGCCGGCTTCTCCGTCCTCGGATACGACCCCGACCCGCGCGCCGTCGACGCCCTGGCCGCCGGCCGCCCGCCGGCCGGCGGCTCGCTGACGGCCGCCGAGGTGCGCAGACTCCTGACCACCGGTTTCCGCCCCTCCTCGGACCCCGCCGACCTCGGCGGCGCCCGCACCGCCGTCATCTGCGTGCCCACCCCGCTCGCCGGGGACGGCGCACTCGACCTCGGCCCGGTCGCGGACGCGGCGCGCGAGCTGGCGCGCCACCTCAAGCCGCGCACCACCGTGCTGCTGGAGTCCGCCGCCTATCCCGGGAGCACGGAGGACTTCCTGCGTCCCCTCCTGCAGCAGGGCTCCGGGCTGCGCGCGGGGCGCGACTTCCACCTGGCGTACTCCCCCGGCCCCCTCGACCCGGCCGACACCGCTCCCGCGCCGAAGGTCGTCGGCGGGCTGACACGGGCGTGCACGGAGGCGGCGGTGGCCTTCTACGGGCGGTTCGCGGAGCGGGTCGTCCGGGCCCGGGGGCCGCGCGAGGCGGAGACGGTGCGGCTGCTGGAGGGCAACGTGCGGCACGTGAACTCCGCGCTCGTCAACGAGCTGGCCTGGTTCTGCCACGACCGGGGCATCGACCTGTGGGACGTCGTCCGCTGCGCCGAGACCCGGCCCTGCCGCACCGCCCTCGGCTTCCGCCCCGGGCCCGGCGTCGGCGGCCACGGGGTGCCCGTGGATCCCGGCCGCGTCCCCGTCCCCGTGCCGCACCCGGGCGGCAGGACCGCGCCCGGGTTCGACCACCCGTTGCGGATGGTGGAGCTCGCCCGCGAGGTAAACGGCCGGGTGCCGCGGTACGTCGTCCAGCGCTGCGCCCAGCTCCTCAACGAGCACGGCAAGTCCGCCCGCGGAGCCCGCGTGCTGCTCCTCGGCGTCACCTACGAACCGGACGTCGCCGACCTGGAGCGCACCCCGGCGAGCGACGTCGCGGCCCGGCTGACCGAACTGGGGGCACGGGTGGGCTTCCACGACCCGTACGTCACGGCGTGGCAGGTGCTGGGCCGGCCGGTGCCGCGGGCGGCGGCGGTGTACGACGCGGCGGCGGACGCGGACCTGACGGTGCTGCTCCAGCCGCACCGGACGTACGACCTGCAGGCGCTGGCGGTGAAGGCGCAGCTCCTCTTCGACACCCGGGGCGCGACGCCGCCGGGGGCGGCACACCGGTTGTGACGGCGCGGGGCCGGCGGGTCCCCCGGCGGGGCGGCGCAGGCGCGCCGGCACCCCGCGGATCACCCCCCGGGAGGGGTGGCGCAACCAGAGTTTCACCACCGGAACTGCTACCGTGCGGCCGTATGGGTGATGCGGTGATGACGACGGCTGAAAGCCGCCCGAGGCTGCTGCAGGCGCTCGCCGTCGGCGCCGCCGCCACCGTGGCGGGAGCGCTGGTCCTGGGCGTGACGCAGGGCCTGGTGGGCGCACGCGGTCTGGAGCTGGGCTACTGGGCGCTGGCCCTCGGCCTCCTCGTCGGCGCCGCCGTGGGCCGCGCGGGCGAGCAGACCCGCGGCTCGGCGCTCCTGGCGATCCCCGTGGCGATCACCGGCGTCCTCCTCACACAGATCGTGGCGACCGCCGTACACCTCGGCTCGGCCGACGTGGGTGCGGCCTACGACTTCTGGAGCAGCGAGGTGCTGGGCAAGAACGACCTGACGTTCTACCTCGTGGCCGCCGCGGAAGCATTCCTGGTCAGCCAGCGAGTGTCCGAAGTTCGAAACAACATGTCGCAGTCACGTCACGACTCCCCATGAGGGCTTGTTGTCGGTCCCCGCTCAACTGCTAGCGTGCCGCGGGTTGTCCCACTGAGCCGCGCCCACCACCCAATGTCCCCGGGCACGGCAGACCCACATATCCGGGGGGAAGTACCCATGTCCCAGCCGTATCAGCAGCAGCCAGGTCCCGGCGCTCCGGGCCAGCAGCCGTACGGGGCTCCGGCGCCGTACGCGCCGCCCGCCCGCGGCGGCAACCCCGCCCTCGCCATCGGCGTCGCCATCGTGGCCGCGATCGTGGCGACGGCGATCTACGCCTTCATCCTCAAGTCGCTGTTCGACGAGCAGACCGGCGAAGTCACGAAGATCAGCTACGCCTCGCTCCTGGTCGGTGCGCTCATCGGCGCGGCGATCGGCAAGCTCGGCGGCAGGAACGTCGGCCTCTGGATCGCCGGCGCGGTCCTCGCCGTCATCGCCGTCTTCATGGGCGAGATGTACGGCTACGCCATGATCCTCAGCGAGCTGGCGGACGGTCAGCTCGGCTCCGCGACCGAGATCCTCACCGACCACTTCGGTGACATGTTCAAGGGCTGGCGCGAGGAAATGGGAGCCGTGACCTGGTTCTTCATGGCCCTGGCCCCCATCGCCGCCTTCGGCACGGCGTCGCGCCTCGGCAACCGCTGAACGCACGGCACGACCACAGGGGCCGGGCTCCGCGCAAGGCGGGGTCCGGCCCCTGGCCTGTCCCGGTCTCCGGCCTCCGAACGGTCCCCCGGCCGCCCGCCGCCCCACGGGAATCCCCTCCGCGCGCGTCGGATGACCTGCACCTGAACAGCGCCGGGGCCCTGGCTGAAGGTCACACCTGCGCGGCATGAGACATCCCCTACGAGGGATCACCGCCCGGGTGTCTGGACACATCCCCGACCTGCCGGGGTGGGGAACGGCCGCGGCGGGACAGGGGGGCAAGGTCGCGCTCGGCGTGAACGTCCGCGCGCCTGCGGCCAGGGGGCACGGGAACGCCGCGCGGCGGGCGTCCGGACCGGGACCGCCGCGGCGGGTTCACGAGCGCGCCCCGGCCCCGCGGGACTGCCTCCCGTCGGGCCGGGGCGGTGCTCCTCCCGCGGGCGCGCTCAGCGGGAGCGGGCCACCGTCACCTCGACGCGCTGGAACTCCTTCAGCTCCGAGTACCCCGTCGTCGCCATCGCCCGGCGCAGCGCACCGAAGAAGTTCATCGATCCGTCCGGCGTGTGCGACGGGCCCAGCAGGACTTCCTCCGTCGTGCCCACCGCGCCCAGGTTCATCACCTTTCCGCGCGGCACGTCCTCGTGGACGGCCTCCATCCCCCAGTGGTGCCCCCGTCCCGGCGCGTCCGTCGCACGTGCCAGGGGGGAGCCCATCATCACCGCGTCCGCCCCGCACGCCACCGCCTTGGGCAGGTCGCCGGACCAGCCGACGCCGCCGTCCGCGATCACGTGCACGTACCGGCCGCCGGATTCGTCCATGTAGTCGCGGCGCGCCGCGGCGACGTCCGCGACCGCCGTCGCCATCGGCACCTGGATGCCCAGCACGTTGCGCGTGGTGTGCGCCGCGCCGCCGCCGAAGCCGACGAGCACGCCGGCCGCGCCCGTCCGCATCAGGTGCAGCGCCGCGGTGTACGTCGCGCAGCCGCCGACGATGACCGGCACGTCCAGCTCGTAGATGAACTGCTTGAGGTTCAGCGGCTCGGCCGCCGACGAGACGTGCTCGGCGGAGACGGTCGTGCCGCGGATGACGAAGATGTCCACCCCCGCGTCCACGACGACCTTGGAGAACTGCGCCGTACGCTGCGGCGACAGGGCCGCCGCCGTGACCACGCCCGACTCGCGGACCTCCGCCAGCCGCCGGCCGATCAGCTCCTCCTTGATCGGCTCGTCGTAGATCTGCTGCATGCGCCGCGTCGCGTCGTGCTCGTCCAGGTCCGCGATCTCGGCGAGCAGCGGCTCCGGGTCCTCATAACGGGTCCACAGCCCTTCGAGGTTGAGCACCCCGAGACCGCCGAAGCGCCCGATCCTTATGGCCGCCTCCGGCGAGACGACGGAGTCCATCGGCGCGGCGAGGAAGGGCAGCTCGAAGCGGTAGGCGTCGATCTGCCAGGCGATCGAGACCTCCTTCGGGTCCCGGGTGCGCCGGCTCGGCACGATGGCGATGTCGTCGAACGCGTACGCCTTGCGCCCGCGCTTGCCCCGGCCGATCTCGATCTCAGTCACAAATGCTGCCCTTTCCAGACGGTTGCGGCCCCAGTATCCCCCGGCCGGCCGGGTCAGCCCTTGCGGGAGTAGTTCGGGGCCTCGGTCGTCATCTGGATGTCGTGCGGGTGGCTCTCCTTCAGACCCGCGGAGGTGATGCGGACGAACCGGCCGCGGTCCTTCATCTCCGGGACGGTGCGCCCGCCGACGTAGAACATCGACTGCTTCAGCCCGCCGATGAGCTGGTGCACGACGGAGGCGAGGGGGCCGCGGTACGGGACCTGGCCCTCGATGCCCTCGGCGATGAGCTGGTCGTCGCTCTTGACCTCTTCCTGGAAGTAGCGGTCCTTGGAGTACGACTTGGTGCCGCCGCGCGACTGCATCGCACCCAGCGAGCCCATCCCGCGGTACGACTTGAACTGCTTGCCGTTGATGAACAGCAGCTCGCCCGGGGACTCCTCGCAGCCCGCCAGCAGGCTGCCGAGCATCACGGTGTCCGCACCGGCGACCAGTGCCTTGGCGATGTCGCCGCTGTACTGCAGGCCGCCGTCGCCGATGACCGGCACCCCGGCGTCCCGGGCCGCGAGCGCGGCCTCGTAGATCGCGGTGACCTGCGGGACGCCGACGCCGGCGACGACGCGGGTGGTACAGATGGAGCCCGGGCCGACGCCGACCTTGATGCCGTCGACGCCCGCGTCCACGAGCGCCTGGGCGGCGTCGCGGGTGGCGACGTTGCCGGCGACGACGTCGACCGCCGCGTTCGACTTGATCTTCGCGGCCATGTCGGCGACGAGCCGCGAGTGGCCGTGCGCGGTGTCCACGACGATGAAGTCGACGCCCGCCTCGACCAGCGCCTGCGCCCGCTCGTACGCGTCACCCGCGACGCCGACGGCGGCGCCCACGATGAGCCGGCCCTCCCCGTCCTTGGCCGCGTTCGGGTACTTCTCGGCCTTGACGAAGTCCTTGACCGTGATGAGGCCCTTGAGCACGTCCCGGTCGTCCACCAGCGGCAGCTTCTCGATCTTGTGCCGGCGCAGCAGCTCCATGGCCTCCGCGCCGGAGATCCCCACCCTGCCGGTGACCAGCGGCATCGGCGTCATGATCGAGCGCACCTCGACGCTGCGGTCGGGCTCGAAGGCCATGTCGCGGTTGGTGACGATGCCGACGAGCTTGCCGTCCCCGTCGGTCACCGGGACTCCGCTGATCCGGAACCGGCCGCAGAGGGCGTCCGCCTCCGCGAGCGTGGCGTCGGGGCGGATGGTGATCGGGTCGGCCACCATGCCGGATTCGGAGCGCTTGACCTGGTCGACCTTCTTGGCCTGGTCCTCGATGGAGAGGTTGCGGTGGAGCACGCCGACGCCGCCCTGGCGCGCCATGGCGATGGCCATCCGGGACTCGGTGACCCGGTCCATGGCGGCGGAGAGCAGGGGGATGTTCACCCGGACGTTCCGCGACACGTGGCTGGCGGTGTCGATCTCGCCCGGGGCCATGTCGGCGGCGCCGGGCAGCAGCAGCACGTCGTCGAAGGTGAGTCCGATGGTGGCGAACTTGTCGGGGACGTCGGCCGCGCGCTCTGTCATGACACCCTTCCGGTGGGTCTTGCCCGATGGGACTGACCATGGTAACGGCGCGGCGGACAGTCCCGTAACGGGGCTGGTGGCCGGTGCACGAAGGTACGAAGCCCGGAAGCGGAAGGACCTTCGGACCGGCGGGCGGGACCGTTCCCCGTACGCCGTACGCACCCCCGGGCCGGCCCGCGCATCGGCGCGTACGCCCCGGTGAGCGGCCCGTCCGCGCGAGGCGACGGCCCGGTCCGGGCGACCCGCGCCTACTGCCGCGCCAGCGCCCGGAGCCTGCTCAGCGCCCGGTGCTGCGCCACCCGCACCGCGCCCGGGGTCATCCCGAGCATCTGGCCCGTCTCCTCCGCGCTGAAGCCCGCCGCCACCCGCAGCAGCAGCAGCTCCCGCTGGTTCGCCGGAAGGTTCGCCAGAAGCTGCTTCGCCCACTCCGCGTCGCTGCTCAGCAGCGCCTGCTCCTCGGGCCCCAGCGAGTCGTCCGGCCGCTCGGGCATCTCGTCGGAGGGCACGGCGGTGGAGCCGGGGCCGCGCATCGCGGCCCGCTGGAGGTCCGCGACCTTGTGCGCGGCGATGGCGAAGACGAACGCCTCGAAGGGGCGGCCGGTGTCGCGGTAGCGCGGGAGTGCGCAGAGCACGCCGATGCAGACCTCCTGCGCGACATCGTCGACGAAGTGCCGTGCGTCGCCGGGCAACCGGTGCAGGCGCGTGCGAACATAGCGGAGCGCCAGCGGGTGCACGTGGGCCAGGAGATCGTGCGTCGCGCGCTCGTCCCCCTCGGCCGCGAGCTGGACGAGTCCCCTGATCTCGACCGGCCTCTCGGCCGTCTGGGAAACAGTGGTCTCGTTGCCGCGCATCCGTCCATGGTGCCTCGCCCCCGAACGTTCCGCTGGGTCGCGGCCGTCGTTGTAGACCGAAGCGTTATGCGCAACCGCGCGGACAGTCACCACACCCGCCCTCCCTTCGCTGCCCCCGTGCGGGATTCCGCTGTGCCCGATGCGCCTCGTTCCGGAGAACCCATGCCTCAAGCATGCGCCTTCGCGCGCGAAACCGGGCCGCCCCGTGGCCCGCGGCCCCCGTCCGCGGGCCCGCCGCCGCGTGCGTGGCGGGTGTGCCGGCCCGGGGCACGGGGCCCCGGCGCGGCGGACGCGCGGCAGGTCAGCGTACGAGACCCCAGCGGAATCCGAGTGCCACGGCGTGCGCCCGGTCGGAGGCGCCGAGCTTTTTGAAAAGCCTGCGCGCGTGGGTCTTCACGGTGTCCTCGGAGAGGAACAACTCGCGGCCGATCTCGGCGTTGGACCGCCCGTGGCTCATGCCTTCGAGCACCTGGATCTCGCGCGCGGTGAGCGTCGGCGCGGCGCCCATCTCGGTGGAGCGCAGCCGCCGCGGCGCGAGCCGCCACGTCGGGTCGGCGAGGGCCTGCGTGACGGTGGCCCGCAGTTCGGCGCGGGAGGCGTCCTTGTGCAGATAGCCGCGGGCGCCGGCGGCGACGGCGAGGGCCACGCCGTCGAGGTCCTCGGCCACGGTCAGCATGATGATCCGCGCCCCCGGGTCGGCGGAGAGCAGCCTGCGCACGGTCTCGACGCCGCCGAGGCCGGGCATCCGTACGTCCATCAGAATCAGGTCCGAACGATCGGCACCCCAGCGGCGAAGGACTTCCTCGCCGTTAGCCGCCGTCGTCACGCGCTCGACGCCGGGCACGGTCGCAACCGCGCGGCGCAGCGCCTCTCGGGCGAGTGGGGAGTCGTCGCAAACGAGGACGGAAGTCATGGCCGCCCTCCGGAGCTGATGCGCGTCACCTTGAGCCTCCAGGGCTGGTACGTATCGTCAACCTTCGGCGGTCGACCGCGCGTCGGGCGCGCCCGGGACGAACGCGCTCGCAGTCAACCGCTTCCGCACTCTCAACGACGGTCACCCGAAAGAGTTACGGGGGCTCCTGGCACCTGTTGCAACGGCTGTCACCACGGGGACCGGGGCCACACACATCGCCACTCTACGTGAGGAAACGGTCACCGAGAAGCAGTCACCGCGCCGCGCCGCACTGTGACCCGAATGCACCCATTAGCACCGCTCTGATCAGCTCTTTTCCATTTTCCCTAAGAGTACTATTTACATCCGGTAAGCCCGGAAAGGTAGTGTCGCGAGGGTTAGGGTCATCCGTGGCGCTTCGAAGGTGATACAAAATGGCTGATTTCTCCCGCCTTCCGGGCCCGAACGCCGATCTGTGGGACTGGCAGCTCATCGCAGCCTGTCGCGGGGTCGACAGCTCGCTGTTCTTTCACCCGGAAGGAGAGCGGGGCGCCGCCCGGAGCGCGCGGGAAGCATCCGCCAAGGAGGTGTGCATGCGCTGCCCCGTGCGCGCGGAGTGCGCGGCGCACGCGCTGGCGGTCCGGGAGCCGTACGGCGTGTGGGGCGGGCTGACGGAGGACGAGCGCGAGGAGTTGCTGGGCCGGGCCAGGCACCGGGCCCCGGCGGCGGGTGCCGCGTCGCCGACTCCGGCACCGCCGCCGGCGCAGACGCCGGCACCCGCACAGGCCCAGGGACAGGGACAGGCGCACGGACAGACCCGGACGCAGACACCGACGAACCATGCCTGAGGCGCGCCGCTAGCCTCCCGCGCGGCCGGTGTCCTCCGTGCCCCGGGCGGCCGTCTCCAGGTGGTCGAGCATCGCCGCCACCGCCGGCACCCGCGCCAGGTCCGGCAGCGTCAGCGCGACCACCTCCCGCGGCGCCTCCGGCGTGAGCGGCACCGTGACCACCCCCCGCGGCGGCACCGCGCGCACCGCGAGGCCGGGAAGCACCGCGACCCCCAGCCCGGCCCGCACCAGCCCGACGACCGCGGGATAGTCGTCCGTCGCGAAGTCGATACGGGGCACGAAGCCGGCCCGTTCGCACAGCTCCACCAGATGCCGGCGGCACCGCGGGCAGCCCGCGATCACCGGGTCCCCGGCCAGCTCCGCCAGCTCCACCCGGCCCGCCGCGGCGGCGGGGTGGTCCTCCGGCACCAGGCACAGCAGCCGGTCGGCGAGGAGCGGCCGTAGGACGAGCCCCTCCCAGCCGTCGACGGGCCCGCCGGCGGTTCCCCGGCCGCCGGCCGCGCCGGTGCCCGTGGCTTCGTGCACCCCCTCGCCCGCGCCCGCCGGCGGATAGTGGAACGCCAGGGCGATCTCGCACTCCCCCTCGCGCAGCATCCCCACCGACCGCGGCGGCTCCGCGTCCACCAGGGAGATCCGCGTCCCCGGGTGCGCCGCCCGCATCGCCGCCAGCGCGCCCGGCACAATCGTGGAGCTGCCGCTCGGGAACGACACCAGCCGCACCCGCCCCGCCCGCAGCCCCGCGAGCGCCGCGACCTCCTCCTCCGCCGCGGCCAGCCCGGCGAGGATGCTCGACGCGTGCCGTACGAGCGCCACCCCCGCCTCCGTCAGCCGCAGCTCGCGGCCGGCGCGGACGAGCAGCGGCGTGGCCGCCGTCTGCTCCAGCGCCTTCATCTGCTGGCTGACGGCGGGCTGGGTCAGGCCGAGTTCGCGGGCGGCGGCGGAGAACGAGCCGGTCGCGGCGACGGCCCTGAGCACACGCAGGTGGCGGGCGTCGAACATGGCTCCAGCCTAGGACCTGCCGGCGATCTCCCGCCCGGGTCCCGCGGGGCGAACGACGCGGGATCGGCGGGAGGCCGGGGTGGTACCGCGCGCCGCAGGCCGAGCGGGAAAGTCCTTTGAGCACTGTCGGAGGGGGCGGTTACCGTCGACGGATGCAGGTGCTCTCCGTGAACCTCGCCCGGCCGCAGACCGCCCCCGGCATCACCGACGCCCCGGGCTTCGTCACGGGCATCGACAAGCGCCCTGCCGACGGCCCGGTGCGCGTCGAAGAGCCCGGCCCCAGGGGCGTCGGCGGCAGCGGCCTCGCCGGGGACGTCATAGGCGACCTGCGTCACCACGGGGGCACGCATCAGGCGGTGTACGCGTTCGCGCGCGAAGACCTCGACGTCTGGGGCGCCGAACTCGGCCGCGAGCTGCCGAACGGCGTGTTCGGCGAGAACCTGACCACGTCCGGCGTCGACGTCTGCGGCGCCCGCATCGGCGAGCGCTGGCGGATCGGCCCCGACCTGCTGCTGGAGGTCGCCGGTTCGCGCATCCCCTGCCGCACGTTCGCCGGCTGGCTCGGTGAGCGGGGGTGGGTCAAGCGCTTCACGCAGGCGGCCCGGGCCGGAGCGTACCTGCGGGTGAAAGAGCCGGGCGAGATACGGGCCGGGGACCCGATCCGCCTCGCGTACCGCCCGGACCACGAGGTGACGGCCGCCTTCTGGTTCCGCGCGAACACCCTGGAGCGGGAGTTGCTGCCCCGGCTCCTGGCCGCCGGGGACGCGCTGCATCCAGAGTCCCTGGAGAAGGCCCGTAAAGCGGCGGCCCGCGCGTCCTGATCCCCCGCCGGATCCGGCGAGGGCTCCGGGCGGGGACGGCGGACCTGCCGGGCACTGAGCGGGACCGCTAGCGTGCGGCCATGACGACTGCGCTGATTACGGGATCGACGGCCGGCCTCGGCGCCGCCTTCGCCCGCCGCCTGGCCGCTTCGGGACACGACCTGGTGCTCGTCGCCAGGACGGCGGGGCGGCTGCACGAACAGGCCGCCGAGTTGCACGAGCGGCACGGCGTCGAGGCGTCGGTGCTCCCCGCGGACCTGGCGACGGAGGAGGGCATCACGGCGGTGGAGAAGCGCCTCGGCGACGCGGGGCGGCCGGTGGACCTGCTGGTCAACAACGCGGGCTTCGGGCTGAAGGGCCGCTACCTCCAGGTATCGCTCGCCGACGAGCTGACGATGCTGAAGGTGCACTGCGAGGCGGTGCTGCGGCTGACGACGGCCGCGGCGGCGGCGATGCGGGAGCGTTCGCGGGGTGCGGTGGTCAACGTCGCGTCGGTGGCGGCGTTCGTGCCCCGCGGGACGTACGGGGCGAGCAAGGCGTGGGTCGTGCAGTTCACGCAGGGCGTGGCGCGGGACCTAGCGGGCAGCGGGGTGCGGCTGATGGCGCTGTGCCCGGGGTTCGTCCGCACGGAGTTCCACGAGCGGGCGGGCATGAAGACGGACGCCATCCCGGGTTGGATGTGGCTGGACGCGGACAAGGTGGTGGCGGAGGGGCTACGGGACCTCAAGAGGGGCCGTACGGTGTCGATCCCGGATCCGCGGTACAAGGCGCTGATGGGCGCGGCCAAGCTGGTCCCCCGCGGGCTGCTGGGCCGGGTATCGACCGGCGCGGGCCGCACATACGGCCCCCGGTAAGGGGGGTTCGCGAACGAACCCGGGAGCCCCGCCCCGGGGATCCCCGCGCCCCCACGGGCCCGCGCCGGGCCGCCATTCCGGCCCGGGGCCGCCGGCCACCGGGCAGGCGTCCCCCGTCCTCCCCCCGGCCCCGGGCGCAGCGCGCCGGCTCCCACGGCTCGTCCGCGGGAGGGCCAGCATCCGCCGCCCGCAAGGCCGTCGGTCTCCCGGCTGCGGACTTTCCCCCTCCTCCGCACGCCCGGACACGTCCCGCACACGCCGCAGGGCCCCACCCCCCTGTCGGGGGCGGGGCCCTGCGGAGCGTGATGACCGGCGGTCAGGCGTGGGCCCGGCCGGAGGTCAGTGCGCGTGACCGTGGCCGCCGTGGCTGTGGCCCTGGTCCTCCTCGGGCTCCGGCTTCTCCACCACGGCGCTCTCCGTCGTCAGCAGCAGCGAGGCGATCGACGCCGCGTTCTCCAGCGCCGAGCGGGTCACCTTCACCGGGTCGATGACGCCGGCCTTCACCAGGTCGCCGTACTCGCCGGTGGCGGCGTTGAAGCCCTGGCCCGCCGACAGCTCCGCGACCTTGGAGGTGATGACGTACCCCTCCAGGCCCGCGTTCTCCGCGATCCACCGCAGCGGCTCGACCGTCGCGCGGCGCACGACCGCGACGCCGGTGGCCTCGTCGCCCGTGAGGCCGAGGCCGTCCTCCAGCACCTTCGCGGCGTGGACGAGCGCCGAGCCGCCGCCGGAGACGATGCCCTCCTCGACCGCCGCGCGGGTGGCGGAGATGGCGTCCTCCAGACGGTGCTTCTTCTCCTTCAGCTCGACCTCGGTGGCCGCGCCGACGCGGATGACGCACACGCCGCCGGCGAGCTTCGCCAGCCGCTCCTGCAGCTTCTCGCGGTCCCAGTCGGAGTCCGTGGCCTCGATCTCGGCCTTGATCTGCGCGACCCGGCCGGCGACCTCGTCCGCCTTGCCGGCGCCGTCGACGATCGTCGTGTCGTCCTTGGTGATGACCACACGGCGGGCAGTGCCCAGCACCTCCAGGCCGACCTGGTCGAGCTTGAGGCCGACCTCCTCGGCGATCACGGTGGCGCCCGTGAGGGTGGCCATGTCGCCGAGCATCGCCTTGCGGCGGTCGCCGAAGCCGGGGGCCTTGACCGCGACGGAGTTGAAGGTGCCGCGGATCTTGTTGACGACGAGGGTGGACAGCGCCTCGCCGTCCACGTCCTCGGCCACGATCAGCAGCGGCTTCGAGGAGCCGGCCTGCATGACCTTCTCCAGCAGCGGCAGCAGGTCCTGGATGGAGGAGATCTTGCCCTGGTTGATGAGGATGTACGGGTCCTCCAGCACCGCCTCCATGCGGTCCTGGTCGGTCACCATGTAGTGCGACAGGTAGCCCTTGTCGAAGGCCATGCCCTCGGTGAAGTCCAGCTCCAGGCCGAAGGTGTTGGACTCCTCGACGGTGATGACGCCGTCCTTGCCGACCTTGTCCATGGCCTCGCCGATGAGCTGGCCCACCTGCTCGTCCTGCGCGGACAGCGCGGCGACCGCGGCGATGTCGGACTTGGAGTCGATCGGGCTGGCGGCCTTCAGCAGCTCGTCGGAGACGGCCGCGACGGCGGCGTCGATGCCGCGCTTGAGCGCGGAGGGGGAGGCGCCGGCGGCCACGTTGCGCAGGCCCTCGCGGACCAGCGCCTGGGCCAGCACGGTGGCGGTGGTGGTGCCGTCGCCCGCGATGTCGTTGGTCTTGGTCGCCACCTCCTTCACGAGCTGGGCGCCCAGGTTCTCGTACGGGTCCTCGACCTCGATCTCGCGGGCGATGGTCACGCCGTCGTTGGTGATGGTCGGGGCACCGAACTTCTTGTCGATGACGACGTTGCGGCCGCGGGGGCCGATCGTCACCTTCACGGTGTTGGCAAGTTTGTCCACGCCGCGCTCAAGAGCGCGGCGGGCATCCTCGTCGAACTTCAGAGTCTTCGCCATGGAACGTGGTTCCTCTCAAGGGGGCGCCGTCGGGAGCGCCGACGCCCCGGCCCGTTTCGATATGTCCTGCTCGATGAACGGATCCGGGGCGGCGGCGTATGCGGGAAGAAGCGGGAAGCGCCCCGTTACTTCTCGATGATCGCGAGCACGTCGCGGGCGGAGAGGACGAGGTAGTCCTCGTTGTTGTACTTCACCTCGGTGCCGCCGTACTTGCTGTAGAGAACGACGTCACCGACGGAGACGTCGAGCGGCAGACGGTTGCCGTCCTCGAAGCGGCCCGGGCCCACGGCCAGGACGACGCCCTCCTGGGGCTTCTCCTTGGCGGTGTCCGGGATGACCAGGCCCGAGGCCGTGGTCTCCTCGGCGTCGAGCGTCTGGACCACGATGCGGTCCTCAAGCGGCTTGATGGCAACCTTGGTGCTGGCGGTCGTCACGATCCGACCTCCCCCTTCGGAGATCTCGCGGGGTTGAATGTCTGGGGTGGCGACCCTGGTGGACCCGTCGTCGCGGGTGCCGGATCCGCCTCGTCGCTGTGTTGGCACTCTCCCACGGGGAGTGCCAGAGCCGAGATTATGCCGCCCTTTAGCACTCGGTCAAGCCGAGTGCCAGATTGCCCGCCGCGCCGTACGTCCGTACGAATCCTCGCGGCCCCCGCGTCACACGTAGTCCTCCAACCGGGCCACGGTGAAGCCCTGGCGCTGGATCTCCCGTACCAGCTCCGCCATCACGTCCGTCATCGTCCGCCCGCCCTGCTCCTCCGGCCCCAGGAAGTGCGCCAGCACGATGTCGCCGGGGCGCAGCCGGTCGCCGCTGCGGTACTCCAGCCCGCTCGCCTTCATCTCGGCCCGCCACAGCGGCATCGCGCGGACGCCGCAGGAGGCGGCGGCCCGCAGCGTCGCCGCGTCGTACTTGCCGTAGGGCGGCCGGAACAGGGTCGGGCGGACGCCGAAGCGGTCGGAGACGCGCCGCTGCTGGCCGCAGATCTGGCGCCGCTGCCCGGCGTACGGCAGGGAGGTGAGGTCCGGGTGGGTGAGGGTGTGGCCGTGGACGGAGTTGCCCAGGCGGCGCAGCTTCTCGAAGTAGCCGTAGTCCACGCCGGCCGCGGAGCCGGAGAGGAACATGCTGAACGGCAGCCGCAGCTCCGCCGCCATCCGGATCAGCGCGGGGTCCTTCTCCCAGCCGTCGTCGATGGTGAGGAAGACGACCTTGTCCCGTGTCGGCACCCGGCCCGTCACGGCGGGCACCCCGGAGTCGGCCGGCCGCACGGGACGGCTCGCGGGGGGCGTGGGCGGCGGGGCGAGGGGGCGGTCGAGGCCCCAGCGCCGGTACGCACCGGGGCCGGCGGCGTGCGCGGCGTCCTTGCGGGCGTTGCCGCCGCCGCCCGGCAGCGCGCGCGGGGTACGCCCGGCGTGCCGCGCTTCCGGCTTGCCGTCCGGCCGGGCGTCCCCGGGCGCCGCGGAGTCCCCACCGCTTGGGGGAAACCACTCCTCCGGCGGACGGGCCGCGTCCGCGCAGGCGGTGAGCGCCAGCAGGCAGACGGCGGCTATCGCGGCGGCCGACGACCGCCGCCCGGAGCGGCGGTTGCGCCTCATACGTAGTCCTCCAAGCGGGCAACGGCGAAGCCCTCGTCGTTCGCCTTACGGAGCACCGTACGGAGGACGTCGGCCATCGTGCCGCCGAATTCGGAAGGCCCTTCGAAGTGGGTGAGCACGATATCGCCCGGGTGGAACGCGGTGTCGGCCCGGGAGTACGTCCAGCGGCCGGGGAACGCCTCCTGCTGCCACAGCGGGACGACGTCGATGCCGCAGTCGCCGGCGACGCGCAGGGTGTCGCCGTTGTAGTTGCCGTACGGCGGGCGGAAGATCCGCGGCGCCGCGCCCATCTCCCGCTCCAGGACGCGCTGCTGGCCGCAGATCTCCTCGCGCTGGGCCGCGTAGGGCAGTTCGCGGAGGTTGGGGTGGTGGAGGGTGTGGTTGTGGACGGCGGTGCCGAGGTCGCGGAGGTCGCGGAAGTAGGCGTAGTCGTCGCCAGCGACCTCGTCGGCGAGGAAGGCGCTGACGGGCACGTCGAGTTCGCGCAGCATGCGCAGCAGCTCGCGGTCCTTGCGGTAGCCGTCGTCGATGGTCAGGAAGATGACCCGGTCGCCGGTCGGGACCCGGGTGATGACGGGCGGCAGGCCGGGGCCGCCGCCGTCGGTCTCGTAGCCGGGTTCGGTGGCGAGTGCGGGTTTGGTACGCGGCGGGGCGGGCGGCAGCAGCGGGGCGGCGGCCAGGCCCCAGGTGCGGGCGGCGGCGAGCCGCCGGGCGTGGAGGCGCTGCTGGTGCCGCGCGGTGCGGGCGAGGGCGAGGGCGGGTGCGGCGGCCGGACCGCCGGCGACGGCGGGCTTGGCGTCCTCGGAGCGAGGGGTGAGGGGGTGGTGGCGGTCGGGCCCGGCGGTGCCGGAGGAGCAGCCGGAGGCGAGGAGGGCGGCGGTGACGGCCAGGGGGAGGAGGCCGGTACGGAGCCTGGCGCGGGAAAGCATTTTATCCTTTTGTCGTATTTATTGCGGAGTCCGCATCCTTCCAGTACGGAACGGGGTGTCACGGCGCCACGCCGTACGGGCGCCCGGATGGCGGACGCCGCGGTCACCGCCCGCCGCTCCCCGGCGGCGCCCGCAACCGCCCCGCCACCGTGACGGACAATGGGCGGATGCACGACGCCGGAGATCCCCTCGCCGCCCTCCTCACCTCCGAGGGGCAGGACCTCCTCGCCGAGTTGCGCGACCACGACCCCGCCGACGAGCTGGCCCTCGCCACCCGGCTGCGCCGCACGCACCCCGCCCCGCTCGTCTCCGCCGCGCTCGGCCAGGCCCGGCTGCGGCAGCGGGCGGCGGCGAAGTTCGGGCCGGACGCGGGGCGGATGTACTTCACGCCGGACGGCGTCGAGCAGGCGACCCGTACGGCGGTCGCGGCGCACCGCGCGGCCCGCTTCGCCGCGCTCGGCGTCGACCGGGTCGCCGACCTGTGCTGCGGCATCGGCGGCGACGCGGTGGCGCTCGCGCGGGCCGGGATCGCGGTGCTCGCCGTCGACCGGGACCCGGCGACGGCCGCCGCCGCGCGCGCCAACGCGGCGGCGCTGGGGGTCGCGGAGCTGGTCGAGGTGCGGTGCGCGGAGGTGGGGGACGTGGACATCTCGGGGTATGACGCGGTGTTCGTCGATCCGGCTCGCCGGGTCGGAGGGGGTGGCGGGGGGCGTACGCGGGTCTTCGACCCCGAGGCGTACTCGCCGCCGCTGTCCTGGGCGGTCGAGGTCGCCGGCCGGGTCTCGCACGCCGCGCTGAAGGTGGCCCCCGGCATCCCGCACGAGCTGGTGCCGGACGCCGCGGAGGCGGAGTGGGTCTCGGACGGCGGCGAGGTGAAGGAGGCCGTGCTCTGGTTCGGTACCGCTCCCGGCGCCCGCCGCGCGACCCTGCTGCCCGCCGGCGCCTCCCTCGCGGGACGCGGCCTGCCCGACCCGGCGCCGGGCCCCGTCGGGCGCTACCTGTACGAGCCGGACGGCGCGGTTATCCGCGCGCACCTCGTCGCCGAGGTGGCCGCGCAGGTCGGCGGCCGGCTGCTGGATCCGGCGATCGCGTACGTCACGGCCGGCGACCGGGTGCCGACCCCGTACGCCACCGCGTACGAGATCACCGACACGCTCCCGTTCAGCGTCAAGAAGCTCCGCGCCCTGCTGCGCGAACGCGGCGTCGGCAGCGTCACCGTCAAGAAGCGCGGCTCCGCCGTCGAACCCGAGGAGCTGCGGCGGAAGCTGAAGCTCACCGGCGCGACCACGGTGTCCTGCACGGTCTTCCTCACCCGGGTCGCCGGCGCCCCTACGGTGCTTCTGGGCCGTCCGGTCCCAGCGACGTGAACCGCCACCGGTGCACGGGCCGGGCCAGCAGGCCGGCGTCCGGGTCCGGGAGTTCCGGCATACCGGCCTCACGGTCGCCGCAGCCCGCGTCCCACCAGGTGATGACCAGCACCCGGTCCCCCGGCGCGCGGAACGTCTCGCGCCGCAGCGGCTGGACGGGCAGGCCCTGCGCGCGGGCCCACGCCAGCAGCTCGTCGCCGCGCCCGGCCGTGGCCTTGGCCTCCCACATCAGCGCGATGACGGTCACGAGTACAGGTTGTCCTTCGCCGGCTCGTGCGCGTGGTCGTGGCCGTGCCCCGGGACGTGCGTCTGAGTGACCGGCAGCGACGAGTCGGCCGACAGGTCCCAGTCCGACGCCGCCCGCCCCCGCGCCACCATCTCCGCGCCCAGCGCCGCGACCATCGCCCCGTTGTCCGTGCACAGCTTCGGCCGCGGCACCCGCAGCACGATCCCCGCGTCCTCGCAGCGCCGCTCCGCCATCGCCCGCAGCCGCGAGTTCGCCGCCACCCCGCCGCCGATCATCAGGTGCCCGACGCCGTTGTCCCGGCAGGCCCGTACCGCCTTGCGGGTCAGCACGTCCGCGACCGACTCCTGGAACGACGCCGCCACATCCGCCACCGGCACCTCCTCCCCCGCCGCCCGCCTGGCCTCCACCCAGCGGGCGACGGAGGTCTTCAGCCCGGAGAAGGAGAAGTCGTACAGCGGGTCGCGCGGGCCCGTCAGGCCGCGCGGGAAGCGGATCGCGGCCGGGTCGCCCTCGCGCGCGGCCTTGTCGATGAACGGGCCGCCGGGGAAGCCGAGCCCGAGGACGCGGGCGACCTTGTCGAACGCCTCGCCGGCCGCGTCGTCGATGGTCGCGCCGAGGGGGCGGACGTCGGAGGTGATGTCGGCGGACACCAGCAGCGACGAGTGCCCGCCGGAGACCAGCAGGGCCATCGTCGGCTCGGGCAGCACGCCGTGTTCGAGCTGGTCGACGGCGATGTGCGAGGCCAGGTGGTTGACGCCGTAGAGCGGCTTGCCCAGCGCGTACGCGTACGCCTTCGCCGCCGACACCCCGACCAGCAGCGCCCCCGACAGTCCGGGCCCCGCCGTCACCGCGACCGCGTCCAGGTCGCGGGCCGCGACCCCGGCATCGCGCAGCGCCCGCTCGATCGTCGGCACCATCGCCTCCAGGTGTGCCCGGCTCGCCACCTCGGGCACCACGCCGCCGAAGCGGGCGTGCGCGTCGACGCTGGAGGCGACGGCGTCGGCGAGCAGCGTGTGCCCGCGGACGATCCCGACACCGGTCTCGTCGCAGGACGTCTCGATGCCGAGCACCAGGGGTTCGTCTGCCATGGGGGCGTCACACTTTCTCGGTACGGCGCATGACGAGCGCGTCGACGTTTCCGGGCTGGTAGTAGCCGCGCCTGACGCCGATCACGGCGAAGCCGTGGCGCTCGTAGAGGCGCTGGGCGCGCTCATTGTCGACGCGCACCTCCAGCAGCACCTCGTGGCAGCCGAAGCGGCGGGCGGCGGCGAGCAGCGCCTCCAGCAGGCGGCGGCCGAGGCCGGTGCCCCAGTGGTCGCGGGCGGCGGCGATGGTCTGGATGTCGCCGGTGCCGTCGACGGCGGCGAGGCCCCCGTAGCCGACGACGCGGCCGGTGCCGTCCTCGGCGACGAGGTACGCGCGGGTGGCACCGGGGCCGCGGGCGTGGGCCAGCTCGGACCAGAACATGGCCGCGGACCAGGCGTCTTCGGGGAAGGTGTCCCGTTCGAGTGCGAGCACGGGGTCGATGTCCCACCACCGCATCTCGCGCAGCGCGACATCGGTCATCCGCGAGGGCCGCTCTGGTACGGGCCGGGGCGCGCGGTCATCGCGGGGTGACCGCCTTGTACGCGGCCGGGACCTGCGCGTCCGGCCGGCGCAGGTAGAGCGGGCGGGGCGGCAGCAACGCGGCGCCCGCGGCGAGCCGCTCGGCGGCCAGCGCCGCGAGGTCGGCGGCGTGCGGGTGCGCCGGGGGGCGGACGTCGGGGAACACCTCCGGGTACAGCTCCGCCCCCGCCCCGGCGGCGGGCAGGCCGGCGACCTGTGCGGCGATGTCGGCCGGACGGTCGACGGCGGGTTCCGTGACGCGGGTGCGGGCGTCGTCGTAGCGCGCCCAGTACACCTCTTTGCGCCGGGCGTCGGTGGCCACGACGAACGGGCTGTCCATGACGCCGGCGCCGCCGTCACGGCCGGCGGCGTAGGCGATGCCGTCGAGCGTGCAGATCCCGTGGACGGGGATGCCCAGCGTCATGCCGAGTATGTCGGCGGTCACCAGCCCCACCCGCAGCCCGGTGTACGGACCGGGTCCCACGCCGACGACGACGCCGGTCAGCTCCCCGGGCTTCCGTCCCGCCCCGGCCAGCACCCGGTCGACGGCGGGCAGCAGCAGCTCGCCGTGGCGCCGGGCGTCGATCTGGTGCGACGCGGCGAGCGCGGGCGCCGCGGGGTCGCCGTCGTGGAGTGCGACGGTCACGGCGGGGGTGGCGGTATCGAGGGCGAGGAGCACGCCCTTCAGGGTAGTCGCGCCGGAGGGGTGCCCGGAGCGCGTCCGCCGGGGCGGTGACTCCGGCTGCGGCGGGCCGAAGCGGTACGGGCGCGGGTGCTACCGTCGGCGGAGCAGGCGGGGGGCCGACAAGGCGGGCCAGGGGCAGACCGCGGCGGAGCGGCCGTACGGCCGCCGTACCGGAAGGGGCGTACCGCGTGGCAGGCAGCGGGAAATTCGTGGCCGGGCTGACGGCCGCCGCCCTGGGTGTGGTCGCCTTCCTCGCCTATCAGGCCAACGCCAACGCCCCCGACTCCCTGGCGCGTAACCGCCCGGGGGTCGCCAGCCCCGAGCCGTCCAAGGCCAAGGAGAAGAAGCTGGAACTGCCCGCGCGCTCGGGCTCCGGGCTGCGGGTGGTGTACGCGCTGAAGGACCGGCGCGTCTGGCTCGTCGGCGAGGACAACTCGGTGCTGCGGACGTACAGGGTGACGCCGAGCACCGTCGACCCGCCGGTCGGCGCGTACGCCGTGACCTCGCGGTCGCGGCAGATCACCGGCTCGGACGGGGTGCCGGTCGAGCACGTGGTGATCTTCACGGAGTCCGAGGGCACGGTCATAGGATTCAGCGCCGCGGTCGACGGCTCGCGGCCGGAACCGGACCCGGACGCGAAGACGGGCGGTGTGCGCTCGTCGCGAGCGGACGGCAGGGCGCTGTGGCGCTTCGCGACGGTGGGCGTGCCGGTCGTGGTGGTGAAGTAGCGGGGACCCCGCCGCAGCGGATCCCCGCCCCTCGTCCGTACGTTCCCGCCGCCCGCGTTCCTACAGCCCGGCGGCCTCCGCGATCAGCGAAACCTGCGCGAGGTCCGGGTTGCACGGGAACAGCACCAGCTCGCCGCAGCCCGCGTCCGCGAACGCGGTCTTCGCCGCGGCTACCGCCTCCGGCGAGGTCAGCGCCCCCTCGACGACCTTCTCCGCGAAGTCCCCGAGGAACCCGTAGTAGTCGAGGAGGTAGCGGCGGGCGTGCTCCTCGGCGCCGGCGCCGAGGCTCGCGTACGCCAGGGCCGCCACCCGCGGCTCGCCCTCCCGGCCCGCCTCGCGCCAGGCCGCCCTGGCGTTCTCGGCGCCTCCGGCGAGTTGCTCGGGGTTGCCGCCGCCGAGGATCCAGCCGACGCCGTACTCCGCCATGCGCCGGAAGGCGGCGGGCGCGGCGCCGCCGATGAGGATCGGCGGCCCGCCGGCCTGCACCGGCGCCGGTCCGACGGGGTGGGCCCGGCCGCGGGTGTCCTGCTTCCACACCGCGCGCATCTCGGCGAGCTGGTCGTCGAAGATCCGGCCGCGCTCGGTGAACGGCACGCCCGCCGCCTCGAAGTCGTCCTCCCGCCCGCCGACGGCGGCACCGACGGTCAGCCGGCCGCCGGAGAGCACGTCGACGGAGGCGAGCTGCTTGGCCAGCAGGGCGCCGTTGCCGCGGTACGGGGCGATGAGGATGGTCGTCGTCAGGCCGATCCGCTCGGTGACGGCCGCGGCGGCGGCGAGGGTGGGGATCGTTTCGAGGTTGCCGTAGACGAGGCGGTCGATGGTGCCCAGGGTCGAGAAGCCGGCCTCCTCGGCCGCGGTGGCCCACTGGGGGATCAGCTTGCCGGGGATGCCGGTGAGGGTGGAGGGGAGTCCGATGCCGATGTCCATGCCGCGCAGCCTAGATGCCCCGGCGGCCGGCGTGGGGCGTTGACCTGGGCGGCGTGCCTACGCGGCGTGCTGCTCCGGTGCGGCGGCGGTCTCGCCGGCGGGCCGCCTCTGCGGCCCGTCCGCTTCGGGCCCGGGGGCGGAGGGCGCCGGCACCGCTCCGGCGCCGGGGGCGGGCGGGGTCGAGACCGCCTCGGCCGCGGCGCAGGCGGCGAGCAGTTCGGCGACTCCCACGGCGGGACGACGCCCGTCTTCCTCAGGTGCCATACGCCCATGGGACCACGCCAACCGACCCGGGGCAACGATATGCCGACAGCACGTCGGCATATTTGTCGGAACGTCCAGCACTGCTGTTCAGGACTGCTGTTCGGGACCCGTGCTCAGGAGCTCGTGCGGGCCAGCGCGGCCAGCGCGCCGTGCGCCCAGCGCTCGCCGACACCGGTGACGGTGACGTGCCGTACGTCGGCCCCGTCCGCCTCGTCGGCCTCATCGGACTCCGCCCCCCCGGCCGTCCCGGCCGCGCCGCCCGTCCTGCGCTCGATGACGACGTGCAGCCGGTCCTCGGCCAGCTCCTCGACCTTGCCCTCGCCCCACTCCACGACCACGACCGACTCGGGCAGCGACACGTCGAGGTCCAGGTCCTCCATCTCCTCCAGGCCGCCGCCCAGCCGGTAGGCGTCGACGTGGACCAGCGGCGGCCCGCCCGAGACGGACGGGTGCACGCGCGCGATGACGAACGTCGGCGACGTCACCGCCCCCCGCACCCCGAGCCCGGCGCCCAGCCCGCGCGCGAGCGTCGTCTTGCCCGCGCCCAGCGCCCCGGTGAGCAGCACGAGGTCGCCGGCGCGCAGCACGGCGGCCAGCCGGCGGCCCAGCTCCTGCATCTGCTCGGGCGACTCGACGGTCAACTGGACGGCGGTGGGGGTCGCGGCGGCGCTCATGGTCTGGATGTTAGAGGGTCCGGCGTGACGTGCCGCGCGTACGCCGTACGGGCCCCGCCCCCGGCTCCGGCCCGGACCCCGCCCGGATCCGCACGCCGCTGCGGGCGAGCAGCGTGGCCAGCGCGTCGTTCACCCGGTCCGGGCGCTCCAGCAGGGTTAGGTGCCCGGCGTTCTCGACGACCTCGAACGCGGCGTCTGGCAGCCGCGCCGCGATCCGCTCGCTGTGCGCCGGGGGCGTGACCATGTCGCGGTCGCCGACGAGGACGAGCCCGGGGAGGTCGCGGAAGAGTGCCAGCGCCTCGTCCTTCTCGTGCGCGGCGAACGCCGGGTAGAACTCGGCGACCACGTCTATCGGCGTGTTCTCCAGCAGCCGTTCGGCGAACCGCGCGACGGCCGGGTCGACGCCCTCGGTGCCGAACGAGTAGTGCTTGATGATCCCGGCGAAGAGGTCGGCCGTCGCCTGCCGGCCGCGCTCGGCGAGCTCGGCGCGGCTGCCGAGGGCCCTCAGGACGCCGGGCACGAAGTGCCGTACGGCCCAGGCGCCGGCCGCGGGCAGGCCGAACGTCACCCGGCCGAGGTCGCCCGCGGAGGTGCCGAGGAACGCGACGCCGGCCACCCGGTCCCGTACCGCGTCGGGGAACTGCTCGGCGAGGGCCATGACCGTCATGCCGCCCATCGAGTGCCCGACGAGCAGCAGCGGGCCCTCGGGGGCGGCGGCGTCGATGACGGCCTTGAGGTCGCGGCCGAGCTGCTCGATGGTGACCGGCTCGTCCCCGGCGAGCTGGGAGATGCCGCGGGCGGAGCGGCCGTGGCTGCGCTGGTCCCAGTAGACGGTGCGGACCCGGCCGCGGAGGGCGGCGCGCTGGAAGTGCCAGGAGTCCTGGGTGAGGCAGTAGCCGTGGCTGAAGACGACGGTGAGGGGGGCGGGATCACGGCGCCCGGCGAAGCGGCGGCGCCTGCGGCGGGGGGCGGCGGTGGCCTGGGCGTCGAGGGGGGTGCCGTCGGGGGACGCGGCCGGGAAGTCGTCGGCCTCCTCCACCTCGTAGTACAGCTCGGTGCCGTCGTCCGCGACGGCGGTGCCCGGGGTGCCGCGGAGGGTGCCGTACGGGCCGGCGGCGTCGAGGGCCTGCCGGGCCCGGCGGCGCACTCCGCGGCCCATCGCCAGGCGCTCCACCGCCACGCCGGCGGCGGCCCCGGCGGCGAGAACCCCGATGGCCGCGATCCCGGCGCGCCGCCCCGCCCGGGCCCAGCCGCCGGGCGCGGAGACGGCGACATCGACGGGGCCGGGGGCGTTGACGGGGCCGGCGAGCGGGTCAGCCATCGCCGGGCCCGGGGCGGCGGCCGTCCGTATCGGTGTCCATGGAGGTGGCATCCCCCGCCGCGCCCACGTACACGCGCGGAACGCGGGATCCGATCCGCGTGACGATCTCGTACCCGATGGTGCCCGTGGCCCGCGCCCAGTCCTCCGCCGTCGGCTCGCCGTCGTCCCCCGCCCCGAACAGCACCGCCGGGTCGCCCACCGCCGCCGCGTCCCCGCCGAGGTCCACGACGAACTGGTCCATGGCGACCCGCCCGGCGATCGTCCGCCACTTCCCGGCGACGAGCACCGGCCCCGTGCCGGACGCGTGCCGCGGCACCCCGTCCGCGTATCCGACGGGCACGAGCGCCAGGGTGGTCCGGCCCGGGGTGACGTAGTGGTGCCCGTATGAGATGCCCAGGCCGTCCGGCGCCTCCTTGACCTGCGCCAGCGACGCCTTGAACGCCATCACCGGCCGCAGCCCGAAGTCCGCGGGAATCCCGACCTCGGGGCTCGGCGACAGCCCGTACGACGCGATCCCGGGCCGTACGAGGTCGAAGTGGGCCTCGGGGAGGGTGAGCGTGGCCGGGGAGTTCGCCATGTGCCGCACCTCGGGGCGCAGACCGGCGCGCTCGGCCACCGCGAGGGCGTCGCGGAAGGCGTCGAGCTGGCCGCGGACCGAGGGGTGGCCGGGCTCGTCGGCGCAGGCGAAGTGCGACCAGACGCCGGTGACGGCGATGACGCCTTCGGCCTCGGCGGCGCGGGCGGCGGCGACGAGGCCGGGCCAGTCGGCGGCGAGGCAGCCGTTGCGGCCGAGGCCGGTGTCCGCCTTGAGCTGCACGCGCGCGGTGCGCCCGGCGGCGCGGGCCGCGGGCAGCAGCTCGCGCAGCGCCCACTCGCCGCTGACGGTGATGTCGAGGTCCGCCTCCACGGCCTCCCGCCACGGCCCGCCGGGCGTCCACAGCCAGCACAGGATCCGCCCCTGGTCGCCGGCGGCCCGCAGATCCAGCGCCTCCTGCGGGGTGGCGGTGCCCACCCACTCGGCACCCGCGGCGCGCGCGGCGCGAGTGCAGGCCAGCATGCCGTGGCCGTAGGCGTCGGCCTTGACGACGGCCATGAACTGCGCGCGCGGGGCGATGGCGCGCACGGCGCGGATGTTCGCGCCGTACGCGGTGAGGTCGATCTCCGCGCGGGCGCGGAGGGGGGAATCGGTCATCGGTAGCCAGTCTCGCATTCGCCGACATCACGCACGTCACGTACGTCACGCCAGACGGCGGGGAGGGCGTCGGGGAGTTCGTGGGCGGTGATCGGGGCGCCGGCGGCGAGGGTGCGGGCGGCGAGGCCGTGGAGGTACGCGCCGACGGAGCCGGCGTCGCGGGCGGCGAGGCCGGCGGCGAGGAGGGCGCCGGTGAGACCGGAGAGGACGTCGCCGCTGCCGGCGGTGGCGAGCCAGGAGGTGCCGGTGGGGTTGAGACGTACCGGATGCTCACCCGCCGGGTCGGCGACCAGGGTGGTGGAGCCCTTGAGCAGGGTCGTCGCGCCGTACGCGCCCGCCAGCTCCCGTACCGCGGCGAGCCGGCGCGCCTCGACCTCCGACCGGTCCACGCCCAGGAGCGCGGCGGCCTCACCGGCGTGCGGGGTGAGCAGCGTCGGGGCGGACCGGCGCCGTACCCGTTCCCGGTCGAGCAGCCGCAGCCCGTCGGCGTCCACCAGCACCGGCACGTCGACGGCGAGCACCTGCTCCAGCACCTCTTCCGCACCGGGCCCGTCCCCCAGCCCCGGCCCGGCCACCCACGCCTGCACCCGGCCCGCCTTCCCCGGGGGCCCGGGGTGGACCAGGGTCTCCGGATACCGCGCGATGACCGCCCGCGCCGCGGGCCCCACGTACCGCACGGCCCCCGCCCCGCCGCGCAGCGCCCCGCCGACGGCGAGCACGGCGGCACCGGGGTAGCGCTCGGAACCGGCGACGACGCCGACGACCCCGCGCCGGTACTTGTCGCTCTCGGCGGTCGGCTCCGGCAGCAGCGCCGCGACGTCGGCGTGCTGCAGGGCCTCCAGGTCGGGCACCGGAGGCAGGTACGGGCCGAGCCCGATGTCCACGAGCCGCAGCGCGCCGGTCCGCTCGGCGGCGGGGTCGACGAGCAGGCCGGGCTTGTACGTACCGAAGGTCACGGTCGCGGCGGCGGTCACGGCCTCGCCCCGCACCTCGCCGCTGTCGGCCTCGACGCCGCTGGGCAGGTCCACGGCGACCACGGGGGCGCCGGTGTCGCGGACGAGACGCACGAGCGCGGCGGCGGCGGGCCGCAGCCCGCCGGAACCGCCGATGCCGACGATGCCGTCGACGACCAGATCGACGCGGTCGAAGACCCGGCGCAGGGGAGAACCCACGTCGCCGCCCTCCTCGGCGGGTACCACCCGCCCGCCGGCGGCCCACAGGGCGGCGAGCCCGCCCTCGTGCGCACGCTCCGGATTCAGCAGCACGGCCGTCACCCGTACCCCGCGCCGCGCCAGCCGCGCACCGGCATACAACGCGTCCCCGCCGTTGTCCCCGCTCCCCACGAGCAGCACCACCCGCCGCCCGTAGACCCGCCCCAGCAACCCGGCCGCCGCGGCGGCGAGCCCCGCGGCGGCCCGCTGCATGAGCGCCCCTTCGGGCACCTCGCCCATCAGCGCCGCCTCGGCCCTCCGCACCGTCTCCACCCCGTACGCACTCCTCATCCCCCCATCCTCCCCCGCCCCACGAGCACCCGCAGCCGGGTGCCCACCCCCACCGGGCCCCACTCACCCCCGCGCCACCGCCACGACCCCGTTTCCTTGATCCGAACGAAACCGCCGGGCCGGCCGCGGACGTGTACCGGTTACGCTGCCGCGCATGAGCGGAATCGTCGGGGTCGGCATCGATGTCGCCGAGGTGGGGCGGTTCGAGGCCGCGTTGGCGCGGACGCCGGAGCTGGCGGATCGGCTGTTCCTGCCTGCCGAGCAGGTGCTGCCCGACGGGGGGCGGCGGGGGGTGGCCTCGCTGGCGGTGCGGTTCGCGGCCAAGGAGGCGCTGGCCAAGGCGTTGGGGGCGCCGCCCGGGTTGCACTGGCACGACGCCGAGGTGTGCGTCCACGACAACGGGCGCCCCCATCTGCGCGTGCGCGGCACCGTCGCCGCCCGCGCCGACGAGCTGGGGGTGCGCACCTGGCACGTGTCGCTGAGCCACGACGCCGGAGTGGCCTCCGCCGTCGTCATCGCCGAGGGCTGACCCGGGATCGCGGGCGCGGGCTACCGGCCCCACGCCATCCGTTCCACCGCCTCCTGCACCAGATCCAGGTACTCCACCTCCTCACACCGCGGCTTACTGCCCATGCGGTACAGGTCCAGCGACTCGACCAGGTCCTCCCCCAGGTCCTCGTCCGGCAGCTCCGCCGCCAGGTCGCCCCGGACGTGGCCCGCGAACTCCTCCCGGGTGCTCCGGGCCCGCCGCCGGCGGGCTCCCGCCGCCGCGAACTGCTTACGTCTTTCGTGCCATACCGTTTGCAGCACTGACATCTCATCCCCCAGAAATTCGAATACGCATCCGGACCCTAGTCCTCCGCCCCGGCCGCGCATAGGGGTACGGCACGCCCCGCCCGCGCGCCCCCGCACGCCCCCGCGCACAATGACCCCGTGGCCTCGCCGATGAGCACGCAAAGCCCCTCCCCCTACGTCGACCTCTCCCGCGCCGAGTGGAGCGCCCTGCGCGACCGCACGCCGCTGCCGCTGTCCGCGGAGGAGGTCGAACGGCTGCGGGGGCTCGGCGACGTGATCGACCTGGACGAGGTGCGGGACGTCTACCTCCCGCTCTCCCGCCTGCTCAACCTCTACGTCGGCGCCACCCACGGTCTCCGGCACGCCGTCAACACGTTCCTCGGCGGCCCCGGCGAGACCGCCGGCCCGCAGGCCGGCACGCCGTTCGTCATCGGGATCGCCGGCAGCGTCGCCGTCGGCAAATCGACCGTCGCGCGGCTGCTCCAGGCGCTGCTCGCGCGCTGGCCCGAGCACCCGCGTGTGGAACTGGTCACCACCGACGGCTTCCTGCTGCCCAACGCCGAGCTCGAAGCGCGCGGGCTGATGTCGCGCAAGGGGTTCCCGGAGTCGTACGACCGGCGCGCGCTGACCCGCTTCGTCGCCGCCGTGAAGTCCGGGAAGGACGAGGTCACCGCGCCCGTCTACTCCCACCTCACGTACGACATCGTTCCCGGCGAGCGGTTGAAGGTGCAGCGCCCCGACATCCTCATCGTCGAGGGTCTGAACGTGCTCCAGCCCGCGCTCCCCGGCCGCGACGGCCGCACCCGCGTCGCGCTCGCCGACTTCTTCGACTTCAGCGTGTACGTGGACGCGCGCATCGAGGACATCGAGCGCTGGTACGCCGAGCGGTTCCGCAAGCTGCGCGAGACGGCCTTCCAGAACCCGATGTCGTACTTCCGCCGCTACGCCGAGGTGCCGGAGGCCGAGGCGATGGCGTACGGCAAGCGCAACTGGACCACGATCAACGAGCCCAATTTGCGCCAGAACATCGCCCCGACCCGCGGCCGTGCCACGCTCATCATCCGCAAGGGCCCGGACCACAAGGTGCGCCGGCTCTCCCTGCGCAAGCTGTAGCCCGCACTACGCCACCGCGCCCCGTCGCGCACCCTGGCCGACGTCTGGCACCAGCACCGCGGCGCACCACGGAGCAGACGCTCGGCCGGCGCGTCCGGCGGACGCGGGCGGCGTACCCACCGGCACCGGCGGCTCTGACGGCCGTACGCCCTGCGGGGCGGCCCCGCACGGCGTACGGCAACCGCCTCAGCCCAGCGCCGACTTCACCACGTCCGCCAGCTTCCCCGCCACCGACCGCGCCTGGTCGATGTCGGCCGCCTCCACCATCACCCGCACCACCGGTTCCGTACCGGACGAGCGCAGCAGCACCCGCCCCGTGGCGCCCAGCTCCCGCTCCGCCTCCAGGACCGCCTGGCGCAGCTCCGCCGAGCTGACGACCCGGGACTTGTCGACGTCCCGTACGTTGATCAGCACCTGCGGCAGCCGCTCCATCACCGCCGCCAGCTCCGCCAGCGGCCGGCCGCTGGCGGCCACGCGGGACGCGAGCAGCAGGCCGGTCAGCGTGCCGTCGCCGGTGGTGGCGTGGTCGAGGACGATGACGTGGCCGGACTGCTCGCCGCCGAGCGCGTAGCCGCCGCGCTTCATCTCCTCCAGCACATAGCGGTCGCCGACCGCGGTCTGGATCAGCTCCACGCCCTCGCGCTCCAGCGCGAGCTTGAAGCCGAGGTTGGACATGACGGTGGCGACGACGGTGTTCTTGCGCAGCCGGCCGGCCTCGCGCAGGCCGAGGGCGAGCACGGCGAGGATCTGGTCGCCGTCGACCTCCTGCCCGGTGGCGTCGACCGCGAGGCAGCGGTCGGCGTCGCCGTCGTGGGCGATGCCGAGGTCGGCTCCGTGTTCGACGACGGCGGCGCTGAGCTGGGCGAGGTGGGTGGAGCCGTAGCCGTCGTTGATGTTGAGGCCGGTGGGATCGGTGCCGATGGGGACCACCTCGGCGCCGGCCCGCTGGAAGGCCTCCGGGGAGACGCGGGCGGCGGCGCCGTGGGCGCCGTCGATGACGACCTTCAGCCCGTCGAGGCGGTGCGGCAGGACGCCCACCAGGTGGGCGACGTAGCGGTCGAAGCCCTGCTCGTAGTGCTCGACCCGGCCGACGCCGGCGCCCGTCGGACGCGCCCAGGGCTCGCCGCGCTCGTGCTTGTGGTAGAGCGCCTCGATCTCGTCTTCCAGCTCGTCGGAGAGCTTGTGGCCGCCGCGGGCGATGAACTTCACGCCGTTGTCGGGCATCGGGTTGTGGCTGGCGGAGAGCATCACGCCGAGGTCCGCGCCGAGCGCACCGGTGAGGTACGCGACCGCCGGGGTCGGCAGCACGCCGACGCGCAGCACGTCGACGCCCGCGCTGGCCAGTCCGGCGACGACGGCCGCCTCCAGGAACTCTCCGGACGCCCGCGGATCGCGTCCGACCACCGCCTTCGGGCGCTGGCCGGGCGGCTGGGCGGCGTCGGCGATGGCGAGCACGTGTGCCGCCGCCACCGACAGCCCGAGGGCCATCTCCGCGGTGAGGTCCGCGTTGGCGACGCCGCGCACGCCATCGGTGCCGAAGAGTCGTCCCACTGATCTCCTCCGAGTGCTCCCGAGTGCTCAAATCTGAGCGAATACGTCGACTACGGACCGTTAAATGTCCTCACGCGACCATACCCGTCGACCGTATGCCGACCATACAAGCGCGCCCCGGCGCCCTCCCGGATCTCTCCGGGGGCCGCCGGGGCTGAGCACAGTAGCAGTACGATGATCAGCGCTTGCTGTACTGCGTTCCCTTACGGGCCTTCTTCAGACCGGCCTTCTTCCGCTCGACCGCGCGGTCGTCACGGGTCAGGAAGCCGGCCTTCTTCAGCGGGCCGCGGTTGTTGTCCGCGTCCGCCTCGTTGAGCGCACGGGCCACGCCCAGCCGCAGCGCGCCGGCCTGGCCGGAGATGCCGCCGCCGGCGATGCGGGCGACGACGTCGTAGCGGTCGTCCAGCTCCAGCACCTTGAAGGGCTCGTTGACTTCCTGCTGGTGCACCTTGTTCGGGAAGTATCCCTCCAGGGTGCGGCCGTTGATCTTCCACTTGCCGGAGCCGGGGACGATACGCACCCGGGCGATGGCGTTCTTGCGGCGGCCGGTGCCCGCGGCCGGCAGCGGGTCACCGAAGCGCGCCGCGACGGACTCGGTGGTGTAGTCCTCGGCGGGCGTCTCGGTGGTGTACTCCTCGACGTCCTCGACGGGCGCCTCAGCGGTGGTCTCAGCCACGATTCTCCTCAGCTTCTCTGTCTCTAGGGGGTGGCCGGGACTACTGCGCGACCTGGGTGATCTCGTACGGGACCGGCTGCTGAGCGGCGTGCGGGTGCTCGGCACCGCGGTACACCTTCAGCTTGCTGAGCATCTGACGGCCCAGGGTGTTCTTGGGCAGCATGCCGCGGACGGCCTTCTCGACGGCCTTCTCCGGGTTCTTGTCCATCAGCTCGTCGTAGCGGACGGAGCGGAGACCACCGGGGTAGCCGGAGTGGCGGTAGGCCAGCTTCTGGGTCCGCTTGTTGCCGGAGAGGTGCACCTTGTCGGCGTTGATGATGATGACGAAGTCACCAGCGTCGACGTGAGGCGCGTACACCGGCTTGTGCTTGCCACGCAGCAACTGGGCGACCTGGGAGGCCAGGCGGCCCAGTACGACGTCGGTGGCGTCGATGACGTGCCACTGACGCTGGACGTCGCCGGGCTTGGGGCTGTACGTACGCACGGTCGTAGCCTTCGCTTCTTCAGTGGGTGTGCTCTGACAAGGTCACCCGGAGATCACGGCAGCAGTAGACCGCGCCGGCGACGCAAACCGACGGCTGATCGCTGATAAATCGTCCTGGTGGACCAGGCGTAACGGCCTCACGCGTGAGAACGAGCAGCCAATACGCACAACAATCCAGCAGAATACCGGGGCCCGCGCCACCAGGTCAAAACGTCCCCGCCACCTTACCCGGCTCCGGGGATCACCGCCGCCGCGCCACCCGGCCCTCGTCCCACACCGCCTCCGGCGTCTCCCGCACCCGGCCGTCCGCGCCGAAGAGCAGGAACCGGTCGAAGCTGCGCGCGAACCAGCGGTCGTGCGTCACCGCCACCACCGTCCCCTCGTACGCCTCCAGCCCCTCCTGCAGCGCCTCCGCGCTCTCCAGGTCCAGGTTGTCCGTCGGCTCGTCCAGCAGCAGGGCCGTCGCCCCCTCCAGCTCCAGCAGCAGGATCTGAAAACGCGCCTGCTGCCCGCCGGAGAGCCGGTCGAAGGGCTGCTCCGCCGCCCTGTCCAGCTCGTAGCGGCGCAGGGCCGGCATCGCCGCGCCCTTGTCCTTGGCGTGGTCCTTCCACAGGATGTCCAGCAGCGTGCGGCCCTGCAGCTCCGGGTGCGCGTGGGTCTGCGCGAAGTGCCCCGGCACCACACGCGCGCCCAGCTTCCACGTCCCGGTGTGCGCCACCGCCTCTCCCGCGGGGCCGCCGGCCAGCAGCCGCAGGAAGTGCGACTTCCCCGAGCCGTTCGAGCCGAGCACCGCGACCCGCTCGCCGTAGAAGACCTCCAGCGAGAACGGGCTCATCAGCCCGGTCAGCTCCAGCTCCGCGCACGTGATCGCCCGCACGCCGGTGCGCCCGCCGCGCAGCCGCATCCGGATGTCCTGCTCGCGCGGCGGTGCCATCGGCGGGCCCGCGTCCTCGAACTTCCGCAGCCGCGTCTGCGCAGCCCGGTAGCGCGAGGCCATGTCGGAGTTGAACGCGGACTTCTGCTTGTACATCATCACCAGCCGCTTGAGCTTCGCGTGCTCCTCGTCCCAGCGCCGGCGCAGCTCCTCGAACCGCTCGAAGCGCTCCTTGCGCGCCTGGTGGTACGTGCCGAAGCCGCCGCCGTGCACCCACACGTCGCTGCCCGCGGCCCCCGGCTCCACGCTGACGATCTTCTCCGCGCTGCGCGCCAGCAGCTCCCGGTCGTGGCTGACGAACAGCACGGTCTTCGGCGTCTCCCGGAGCTGCTGTTCCAGCCACAACTTGCCGGGTACGTCCAGATAGTTGTCCGGCTCGTCGAGGAGCAGCACCTCGTCCGTACCGCGCAGCAGCGCCTCCAGCACGAGGCGCTTCTGCTCACCGCCCGACAGCGTGCGCACCTCGCGCCACTGGGCCCGCTCGTACGGCACGCCCAGGGCCGCCGTCGTGCACTTGTCCCACAGCGTCTCGGCCTCGTACCCCCGGGCCTCGGCCCAGTCGCTCAGCGCCTGCGCGTAGGCGAGCTGCGCCCGCTCGCCGTCGCGCTCCATGAGGGCCAGCTCGGCCTCGTCGACGGCCGCGGCGGCGCTGCGGATCCGCGGCTGAGCGACGGACACCAGCAGGTCACGGACCGTACGCTCGTCGCGCACCGAGCCGACGAACTGCGGCATCACGCCCAGCCCGCCGCCGGTCGAGACACTGCCCCCGTGCGGCTGAAGCTCGCCCGCGAGCAGCCGCAGCAGGGTCGTCTTCCCCGCCCCGTTGGCCCCCACCAGCGCGACGGCCGCGCCCTCGCCGACACGGAACGAGACATCGCCGAGCAGCGGCCGCCCGTCCGGCAGGTAGTACTCCAGGTGCGCTGCCTCCAGGTGTCCCATGCCCCCATCCTTGCGGCCCGCGGCGGCCCGGCGAAACGGGTTTTCCGCACGGCGCGGGCCGGATCCGTCCCCGTACGCCCCCCGGCCCCCGCCGCGGCGGAGGCCCACGCCCCGACACCGCCGTCCGGGTGACGGCGGACCCGGTTAAGATGCCCGCCATGAGCTTCGGGCAGGGGGGCGGCTACGGCGGCCCCGGGGGGCAGGGATCGGGCTTCGGTCCGCCGGGATCCGGCGGGCCCGCGCCCGACTGGAGTGCGCTCGCCGACGCCGCGGCGGCCGAGCGGCGCCGCAAGCGGCGGCTGCTGACGATCGTCGGCGGGGCGCTGGCCACGGTCGTGATAGCGGGTGCCGTCGCCGCGGCGGTCGTCACCACCTCCGGCGGCGACGACGACCCGTCGAGCAGCGCGTCGAAGGACCGGATATCCGGCGCGGGGAGCGAGAGCGCGAAGGGCACCCCGTCGTTCTCGTCGGTGGCCCCGCCGCCGGACCCCAAGGAGTTCATCGCCTCCGCGGACAAGGACACGGCCCCGCTGACCGTCGACAGCTTCTTCCCCAACGCCACGATCACCGTCAGCGGCCACACCTACGAGCGCCGGGCCACCGACAGCACCGCCAAGTGCGCCTCCGGCGCCTCCACCAAGCTCGGCAAGATCCTCACCGCCAACGGCTGCGACCGGCTGCTGCGCGCCACGTTCACCCGCGAGGGCACCGCGGTCACCGTCGGCGTCGCCGTCTTCGCCGACGAGGGCCCGGCGGCCCGCACCGCCGAGCAGGCCAACGGCAACCTGGAGTCGCTGCCCGGCCGGGGCGTACCCGAGTTCTGCCGCGCCACCGCCTGCCGGCTGACGAGCAACACCCTCGGCCGCTACGCCTACTTCACCATCGCCGGCTACGCCAGCGGCAAGGCCGTCACCGCCGACGACGGCCCGACGAGCCAGGCCGTACGGGACACCGGCGCCTACGTCTACCGCCGCATCATGGACCGCGGCCGGGCGCAGGCCCTGGAGTCGACCGAGCAGTAGCGCCGCCCCGTCTTTCGGGGGACGGACAGCCGCCGAACGGCGCAATCCCCATGGTGCACCGGCGCGCGCGGTGATCGCCTGGGGCCATGAAGATCCTGGTCATCGGCGCCACGGGCGCCCTGGGCAGCAGGCTGGTCCCCCTGCTCACCGCCGCCGGGCACACCGTCACCGGCACCACGACGAGCGAGGCGAAGACCGAGCGGCTGCGCGCGGCGGGGGCGGAGCCGGTGGTGCTCGACGTGCTCGACGCGGCGGCCGTACGGGATGCCGTGGCGAACGCCGCCCCCGAAGTGATCGTCCACGAGGCCACCGCCCTGTCCAACGGCGTCGACATGCGCGCCCGCGACCTCCGCCGCCTCGACGCCACCTTCGCCGGCACCAACCGGCTGCGCACCGAGGGCACCGACAACCTGCTGGCGGCAGCCACGGAGGCCGGCACCCGCCGGTTCATCGCGCAGAGCTTCGCCGGCTGGCCGTACGCGCGCGAGGGCGGCAGGGTCAAGACCGAGGAGGACCCGCTCGAAACCTCCCCGCCCCCCGGCGCCGAGATGTCCCTCGCCGCCCTCAAGCACCTGGAGGACGCGGTCACCGGCGCCCCCGGCATCGAGGGCATCGTCCTGCGCTACGGCGGCTTCTACGGCCCCGGCACCTCCCTCCACCCCCGCGGCGAGCAGGCGGAGATGGTGCGCAAACGGCGCCTGCCGGTGGTGGGCAACGGCGAGGGGATGATGTCGCTGGTCCACATCGACGACGCCGCGGAGGCCACGGCCGCGGCCGTCGAACGGGGCACGCCCGGCATCTACAACGTCACCGACGACGACCCGGCGGCGCAGCGGGAGTGGCTGCCGCGGCTGGCGGCGTCGATGGGCGCCCCGCCGCCGCGGCGGGTGCCGCTGTGGCTGGCGCGCCTCGCGGCGGGGCCGTGGGTGGCGACGGTGATGACGGAGGGCAGGGGGGCGGCGAACGACAAGGCGAAGAGCGAGCTGGGGTGGCGGCCGGGACACCCGTCGTGGCGGGACGGGTTCAGAGAGGTGTTCGCGGCGAGGTAGGCCGCGGCGGAGGCCCGGAGCCCCCGCGGCGGGCAGGGGCCGGCCCTTACGTCAGGGGCAGGGTGCGGAGCCGGCGGGCGGTCAGGTTGCGGGCCGCCAGGTCGCCCGGCGCCGGGTACCCCACCTCCTCCAGCGTCAGCCCGTGCGGGCGCACGACCTGCACCGCGGAGTCCCGTACCGCCGCCCCCAGCACCCGGCCCACCCACTCCGGCTCCCGGTGCCCGTCGCCGACGAAGAGCATCGCGCCGACCAGCGCCCGCACCATGTTGTGGCAGAAGGCGTCCGCCTTCACCGTCGCCTCCAGCACCCCGTCCGCCCGCCGCTCCCACCGCAGCTCCAGCAGCCGCCGGATCGTCGTCGCCCCCTCCCGGCGCTTGCAGAACGCCGCGAAGTCGTGCTCCCCGAGCAGCCGCTCCGCCGCCGCGTTCATCGCGGAGACGTCGAGCGGCCGGTTGTGCCACAGCACGTGGCCGCGCAGGAGCGGGTCGACGCCGCCCGGGTCGTCCCCGACGCGGTAGACGTAGCGGCGCCAGATCGCCGAGAAGCGGGCGTTGAAGTGCGGTGGTGCGGCCGTCACCCGCCACACACGGACATCGTGCGGCAGTCGTCCGGCCAGCCGTCGCAGAAGCTGTTCTCCGTTCTCCCCCTGCGCCGCCCACAGCTCCGCCGGCAGGTCGACGTGCGCCACCTGCCCCCGCGCGTGCACCCCCGCGTCCGTGCGGCCGGCCACCGTCAGCTCGTACGGCCCGGGCGCCCGCAGGACGACTCGCAGCGCGGTCTCCAGCTCCTCCTGCACCGTCCGCTGTCCCTCGCGCTGCCGCGCCCAGCCGGAGAAGCCGCTCCCGTCGTACGACAGGTCGAGCCGCACGCGTACGTATCCGGCCGCCACCTCGTCACTCACTGCCCAGATCCTCTCAGCGCGACGGGCCCGCTCCCCCGGGAGGGAACGGGCCCGTCGTCATGCACACAACGCGGGTCAGGCGTCCTTGGCGTCCTTGTCCTCGGCGGCCTCGCCCGCCTCGGCCTCGGCTGCCTCGGCCCCGGTGGCGTCCGCCTCGGCGGCGTCGGCGTCCTTCTTCAGACCCGCCGCCGCTTCGTCGCCCGCCACGTCCTTCGCGGAGCGCTTCGTCGCCGCCTCGGCCTCCCCGACCGCTTCCTGCTGCACGGTCAGCGCCTCGACCAGCTCGATGACCGCCATCCTGGCGTTGTCGCCGCGACGGTTGCCGATCTTGGTGATCCGGGTGTAGCCGCCCGGGCGGTTCTCGTACCGCGGACCGATCTCGGTGAACAGCGTGTGCACGACGCTCTTGTCCGAGATGAGCTGCATGACCTGCCGGCGGTTGTGAAGGTCGCCCTTCTTCGCCTTGGTCACCAGCCGCTCGGCGTACGGACGCAGCCTGCGGGCCTTGGCCTCGGTCGTCGTGATGCGACCGTGCTCGAAGAGAGCGGTGGCCAGGTTCCGCAGCATAGCGCGCTCGTGCGCCGCGCCGCCGCCCAGTCGGGCGCCCTTGGTGGGCTTCGGCATGGTGTTTCTCCTTTACCGCACCGGCCGTATCAGGTACCGGTGATCGGGGTCCGGGGGGCGAGGCGCCCCCCGGGACTTCAGTACTGCTCGGTCTCGACGAAGCCCGCGTCGGCGTCGTCGTCGGCGCCGAAGGTGTCGGCGGCGGAGGTCGGGTCGAATCCGGGCGGGCTGTCCTTCAGGGCCAGGCCCATGCCGGCCAGCTTCGCCTTGACCTCGTCGATCGACTTGGCGCCGAAGTTGCGGATGTCGAGGAGGTCCGCCTCGGAGCGGGCCACCAGCTCGCCCACCGAGTGGATGCCCTCGCGCTTGAGGCAGTTGTACGAGCGGACCGTGAGCTCCAGCTCCTCGATCGGCAGCGCCAGATCCGCGGCCAGGGCGGCGTCCGTCGGGGACGGGCCCATGTCGATGCCCTCGGCGTCGATGTTCAGCTCGCGGGCCAGGCCGAAGAGCTCGACCAGGGTCTTGCCGGCGGAGGCCACCGCGTCACGCGGGCGCATGCACGGCTTGGACTCGATGTCGACGATCAGCTTGTCGAAGTCCGTGCGCTGCTCGACACGGGTCGCCTCGACCTTGTAGCTGACCTTGAGCACCGGCGAGTAGATGGAGTCGACCGGGATCCGGCCGATCTCCTGTCCGACCTGCTTGTTCTGCACGGCGGAGACGTAGCCGCGACCGCGCTCGACGGTCAGCTCCATCTCCAGCTTGCCCTTGCCGTTGAGCGTGGCCAGGACCAGGTCCGGGTTGTGCACCTCGACGCCGGCCGGCGGGGCGATGTCGGCGGCGGTCACCACGCCCGGGCCCTGCTTGCGCAGGTACATCACGACGGGCTCGTCGTGCTCGGAGGAGATGACGAGCTGCTTGATGTTGAGGATGATGTCGGTGACGTCCTCCTTGACGCCCGGCACGGTGGTGAACTCGTGCAGAACGCCGTCGATCCGGATGTTGGTGACAGCCGCACCCGGGATCGAGGAGAGGAGCGTACGACGCAGAGAGTTGCCGAGGGTGTAGCCGAAGCCGGGCTCCAGCGGCTCGATGACGAACCGGGAGCGGTACTCCTCGACGACCTCTTCGGTGAGAGAGGGACGCTGAGCGATCAGCATGTAGATGTTCCTTCAGTCGTGGGCGCCCGCTATTTGACGCCCGCTGTACCGACCAGGGTACGGGCGGCACGGCGCAAACGCGCCATACCGCCCGTACCGGCGAGCACCGCCCGAAGATTTACTTCGAGTAGAGCTCGACGATGAGCTGCTCCTGCACCTGGGTGTCGATCACCTGACGCTCGGGCAGGCTGTGCACGAGGATCCGCAGGTTCGACGGGATCGCCTCCAGCCAGGCCGGGACGGTCCTGTCGCCGGCCTCCGCCTGCGCCACCGCGAACGGGGTCAGGTTCCTGGAGGACTCGCGGACCTCGATGATGTCGTTCGGCACGACGCGGGCCGACGGGATGTCGGTCTTGCGCCCGTTGACCGTGATGTGGCCGTGCCGGACGAGCTGGCGGGCGTGGTCGCGGGACTTGGCGAAGCCGGCCCGGTAGACCACGTTGTCCAGCCGCGTTTCGAGGATGCGCAGCAGGTTCTCGCCGGTCTTGCCGGACTGCCGGTTGGCCTCGTTGTAGTAACCGCGGAACTGCTTCTCCAGCACCCCGTAGATGCGCGCGCACTTCTGCTTCTCGCGCTTCTGCAGCAGGTACTCGCTGTCCTTGGTGCGCCCGCGCCCGTGCTCACCCGGGGGGTAAGGACGGATCTCGATCGGGCACTTAGCGCTCTCGCACTTGGCTCCCTTGAGGAAGAGCTTCTGCTTCTCCCGACGGCAACGCTTGCAGTCGGCCCCGGTGTAACGCGCCATGTCTTGTCGTCTCCTACTTCGCTTCTCAGACCCGGCGGCGCTTCGGCGGGCGGCAGCCGTTGTGCGGGGTGGGGGTGACGTCCTGGATGGACCCGACCTCGAGGCCGGTGGCCTGGAGGGAGCGGATCGCGGTCTCACGGCCGGAGCCGGGACCCTTCACGAAGACGTCGACCTTGCGCATGCCGTGCTCCTGGGCGCGGCGGGCGGCGGACTCGGCGGCCATCTGGGCGGCGAAGGGCGTCGACTTGCGCGAGCCCTTGAAGCCGACATGGCCGGCGGAGGCCCACGAGATCACGTTCCCGGACGGGTCGGTGATCGAGATGATCGTGTTGTTGAACGTGCTCTTGATGTGGGCGTGGCCATGGGCCACGTTCTTCTTCTCCTTGCGGCGGACCTTCTTGGCCCCTGCCGCTCGGCTCTTCGGAGGCATTCGGTGTTATCTCCCGTGGAGGTGGTCGGTCCTGCAGCGATGCGGGCGCATGGAGCGGACCGCTGCGGACTACTTCTTGCCCGGCTTCTTCTTGCCGGCGATGGCGCGACGCGGACCCTTGCGGGTGCGGGCATTGGTCGAGGTGCGCTGACCGTGGACGGGCAGTCCGCGGCGGTGCCGCAGGCCCTGGTAGCAGCCGATCTCGACCTTGCGCCGGATGTCCGCCTGGATCTCGCGGCGGAGGTCACCCTCGGTCCTGAGGTTGTTGTCCACGAATTCGCGGATCTTGACCAGCTCTTCCTCGGTCAGATCACGGACGCGCGTGTCGGGGTTCACCCCGGTGGCGGCCAGCGTCTGCTGAGAGAGCGTCCGGCCGATGCCGAACACGTAGGTGAGGGCGACCTCCACGCGCTTCTCGCGCGGGATATCGACACCTGCAACGCGTGCCATTAATGGCTCCTGTGTCTCGTCGGAGGTCTTCCGCAGCACCGTTCCCGTATTTGGCTACGAGCCGGGTCCCCGGCCTCCGAGCCGGGGGTGTCGTCCCACACACGTTCGTGGGGGTCGGGTGACTGCTTGAATGTGTGTTCGCTTGTTGCGTCGCGCGAGGAACTGCGAGCGGTGCGAGGCGGTGGGTCGGCGTACGTCAGCCCTGGCGCTGCTTGTGGCGCAGGTTTTCGCAGATGACCATGACCCGCCCGTGACGGCGGATCACCTTGCACTTGTCGCAGATCTTCTTGACGCTCGGCTTGACCTTCATGTGTCTGGAGGTTCTCCGGGTCGGTGCCCCGCCCCACGGGAGCGGGACGAAGCAAGATCTACTTGTAGCGGTAGACGATCCGTCCGCGCGTCAGGTCGTACGGAGACAGCTCCACCACGACCCTGTCGTCGGGAAGGATACGGATGTAGTGCATCCGCATCTTGCCGCTGATGTGCGCGAGGACCTGGTGCCCGTTCTGGAGCTCCACCTTGAACATCGCGTTCGGCAGAGACTCGACGACGGTGCCCTCGATCTCGATGGCCCCTTGTTTTTTGGCCATGCTTGAGCGCTTCACCTTCCGGATTCGGCTACCTGGATGTCCCCGGGCACACGAGTGCACGGGGACCGACGAGCCATCCTACGCGACCGCGCCGGAAAGGCGAAATCGGGAGTGTGCCCGCTCCACAAGATCATTAAGCGCACTGCGGGGCGGACGGGGCGGGGCGCCGGCCGCCTCAGCCCAGCGGGTCCGGCGCCACGGCTATCCCGTACCCGGCCAGCTTCTCCCGGCCGCCGTCGGGGGCCGTCAGCACCAGCGGGCCGTCCTCGGTGAGAGCCACGGAGTGCTCCCAGTGGCTCGACCAGCTTCCGTCGTCCGTCTTGACCGTCCACTCGTCGGCCAGCACGTGCGTGCGCGGGGTGCCGAGGCTGACCATGGGCTCGATCGCGATGCAGAAGCCCGGGACGAGCCTGGGCCCGCGCCCGCGGCGCCGGTCGACGTAGTTCAGCAGGTGCGGGTCCATGTGCATCTGCGAGCCGATGCCGTGGCCCCCGTAGTCCTCGACGATGCCGTACTTGCCGGAGGCCGGGCGCGGCTGGCGGCGGATGTAGCCCTCGATGGCCGCGGAGATGTCCACGAGCCGGTTGCCCTTGCGCACGGCCGCGATGCCGGCCCACATGGACTCCTCGGTCACCCGGCTCAGCTCGTGCAGCTCCGCCGCGTGACCGGAGCCGACGAAGGCCGTGATGGCGGCGTCCGCGTGCCAGCCGTCGACGATGGCGCCGGCGTCGATGGAGATCACGTCGCCCTCGCGCAGCACGGTCTCGCGGTCCGGGATGCCGTGGACGACGACGTCGTTGACCGACGTGCAGATGTTGCCGGGGAAGCCCCCGTACCCCAGGAAGTTCGGCTTGGCGCCGTGGTCGGCGAGCACCTTGGCGGCGATCTCGTCGAGCTCCTTCGTGGTGGCCCCGGGCACGGCGGCGGCGGCGCACGCCTGGTGCATGGCCGCGACGACGAGGCCGGCGGCCCGCATCTTCGCGATCTGTTCGGGGGTCTTGATCTCCACCATGACGGGTGCTGCCTCCTGGGGCCGGCGGGGGACGTCTCCCCCGTCCACGATATGTGCCCGCCCCGGCCCGCCGGGCGGGGACCGGTACGGCCGGACGTACAAGGGTGCCACAAGGGCCGTGGAGGGGCCGCGGAAGGGCCGTCCCCCTCCGGGTGCGCCCCGGAGCGTACCCGGGCCGTGCGGGCGCCGTACGGGGCCGTGGAACCGCGACGGCCGGCCCCCGCGGACGGGGACCGGCCGGGTGGTCGCGGCCAGGACGGCGGCTCAGGACCTCTCCGCGGGCAGCGCCTCCATCGCCCGCCGGGTGACCTCGGCCACGGGGCCGAGCGCCGAGATCGTGGTCACCAGGCCCTGGGCCTTGAAGTAGTCGATGATCGGCTCGGTCTCCTCGTGGTAGACCTCCAGCCGGCGGCGGACGGTGTCCTCGTCGTCGTCGTCGCGCTGGTACAGCTCGCCGCCGCAGACGTCGCACACGCCCTCGCGCTTCGGCGGGGAGTACGTGACGTGGAACACGTGGCTGCTGTCGTTACGGCAGATCCGCCGGCCGGCGATGCGCTTGACGACCTCGTCCTCGGGCACCTCCAGGTCGAGCACGGCGTCGAGTTCGAGCCCGGCCTCCTTCAGCAGCCCGTCGAGCGCCACCGCCTGCGCCACGTTCCGCGGAAAGCCGTCCAGCAGGAAGCCGCCCGCGGCGTCGGGCTGCTTCATGCGGTCCCAGGCCATCGCCACGGTTACCTCGTCCGGCACCAGGTTGCCCGCCTCCATGTACGCCTTCGCTTCCCGGCCCAGCTCCGTGCCCTTGCTGATGTTGGCACGGAAGAGGTCGCCGGTGGAGACGTGCGGGATCGACAGGTTCTCGGCGAGCAGGGCGGCCTGCGTGCCCTTGCCCGCACCGGGGGGCCCGACGAGGACGATTCGCATCAGCGGAGGAACCCTTCGTAGTGATGCTGCTGCAACTTGCTCTCGATCTGCTTCACCGTTTCGAGCCCGACACCCACGATGATCAGGATGCTCGTGCCGCCGAAGGGGAAGTTCTGGTTCGCGTTGAACAGCACCAACGCCACTGTCGGTACCAGTGCGATCAGACCCAGATAGAGCGAGCCCGGCCAGGTGATCCGGTTGAGTACGTAGCTCAGGTACTCCGCGGTGGGACGGCCGGCCCGGATGCCCGGGATGAAGCCACCGTACTTCTTCATGTTGTCGGCGACTTCCTCCGGGTTGAACGTGATCGCCACGTAGAAGAACGCGAAGAACACGATCATGAGGAAGTACGTGATGATGTACACCGGGTGATCGCCGGTGACGAAGTTCTCCTCGATCCACTGGGCCCAGCCGGACGTGGAGCCGGTGAACTGCACGATCAGGGCGGGGATGTAGAGCAGCGAGGAAGCGAAGATCACCGGGATGACGCCCGCCTGGTTGACCTTCAGCGGGATGTACGTCGAGGTGCCGCCGTAGGAGCGGCGGCCGATCATGCGCTTCGCGTACTGCACCGGGATGCGGCGCTGCGCCTGCTCGACGAAGACCACCAGGCCGACCATCGCCAGGCCGAGCGCGATGACGACGATGAACTCGCCCCAGCCGTCGATGATCTTGCCGGACTGCTTGATGTTCCACAGGGCGCCGGGGAAGCCGGCGGCGATCGAGATGAACATCAGCATCGACATGCCGTTGCCGATGCCGCGGTCGGTGATCAGCTCACCGAGCCACATGACCATCGCGGTGCCCGCGGTCATGCAGATCACCATCGTGATGATGATGAAGATCGAGTCGTCGGGGATGATCTGGTCGTTGACCTGACACTGCGGGAAGAGCGAGCCGCTGCGCGCCGTGGCGACCAGGCCGGTGCCCTGCAGGACAGCGAGGGCGACGGTCAGGTAGCGCGTGTACTGTGTGATCTTCGCGGTGCCGGACTGGCCCTCCTTCTTCAGGGCCTCCAGCCGCGGGATCACCACCGTCAGCAACTGCAGGATGATGCTCGCCGTGATGTACGGCATGATCCCCAGCGCGAAGATGGTGATCTGCAGGAGGGCCCCACCGCTGAACATGTTGACCAGGCCGAACAGGCCCTGGTTGGCGTTGGCCTCGTCCATGCATTGCTGCACGGCCTGGTAATCGGTTCCGGGGACGGGAACCTGCGCACCGAGCCGGTAGATCACGATGATGCCCAGCACGAACAGCAGCTTCTTGCGCAGGTCGGGTGTCTTGAACGCCCGGGCGAACGCGGTGAGCACGGTGCCTCCTGCGGGCCCCCATGCTTCATCACGAGGGCTGACGGGTCATTTGTTCAGCGGATGGTCGGTAGACGTCCCCCGCAGGCGTACGCCCGCGCGGGAAAGGACAGTGCACGCCACCTTACCGGGGGGTGCGGCTGCCGTGGAACGACCAACCGGGGATGCCCATGCGGGACATCCCCGGTTACTCGTCACACTCAGACGCGCTCGGTGACGGAGCCACCGGCCGCGGTGATCTTCTCGCGGGCGGAGCCGGAGACCTTGTCGACGGCCACCTGCAGCGCCACGGAGACGTCCCCGTTGCCCAGCACCTTCACCAGCTCGTTCTTGCGGACCGCGCCCTTGGCGACCAGATCGGCCACCGTGACCTCGCCACCCTCGGGGTACAGCTCGGCCAGTTTGTCCAGGTTCACCACCTGGTACACCTTGCGCGCGGGGTTCTTGAAGCCCTTGAGCTTCGGCAGCCGCATGTGCAGCGGCATCTGCCCGCCCTCAAAGCGCTCCGGCACCTGGTAGCGGGCCTTGGTGCCCTTGGTGCCACGGCCCGCGGTCTTGCCCTTGGACGCCTCGCCTCGACCCACACGGGTCTTCGGCTTCTTGGCACCCGGGGCCGGCCGCAGGTTGTGGATCTTCAGCGGCTTCTGCTCCGCCGCGTCCTGGACGGCCATGTCAGTCGACCTCCTCGACCGTCACCAGGTGGCGGACGGTGTGCACCATGCCGCGCACCTGGGGACTGTCATCGCGGACCACGCTGTCGTGCAGCCGGCGCAGGCCGAGCGTACGCAGCGTGTCCCGGTGGTTCTGCTTGCTCCCGATGTAGGACTTGCTCTGGGTGATCTTGAGCTGTGCCATCAGCCACTCACCCCTGCGCGGGCGCGCAGCATAGCGGCGGGCGCCACGTCCTCCAGCGGCAGACCACGACGGGCGGCGATCTCCTCGGGGCGCTGCAGGCCCCTCAGTGCGGCCGTCGTGGCGTGCACGATGTTGATCGGGTTCGACGAGCCGAGCGACTTGCTCAGCACGTCGTGGATGCCCGCGCACTCCAGCACGGCACGCACCGGGCCACCGGCGATCACACCGGTACCGGGCGACGCCGGCTTCAGCAGCACGACACCCGCGGCCTCCTCACCCTGGATCGGGTGCGGGATGGTGCCCTGGATCCGGGGGACCTTGAAGAAGTGCTTCTTGGCCTCCTCCACACCCTTGGCGATGGCGGCCGGCACCTCCTTGGCCTTCCCGTACCCGACACCCACGGTGCCGTCACCGTCGCCCACCACGACCAGCGCGGTGAAGCTGAAGCGACGACCACCCTTCACAACCTTGGCGACTCGGTTGATCGCGACAACGCGCTCAACATACGCGGTCTTGTCGGCAGCAGCGCCGCCGTCCCGGCCCTTCCGGTCCCGCCGCTCGCCGCCGCCGGCGCCGCCACCGCGGCGCTGGGGTCCAGCCATTGGTCTTCCTCTCTCAGAACTTCAGCCCGGCATCGCGGGCGGCGTCGGCCAGGGCGGCGATGCGCCCGGCGTACTTGTTGCCACCGCGGTCGAACACCACGGCCTCGATCCCGGCGGCCTTCGCCCGCTCGGCGACCAGCGCGCCGACCTGCTTGGCCTGCGCGGTCTTGTCGCCCTCGGCGCCGCGGATGGACGTGTCCATCGAGGAGGCCGAGGCCACCGTGTGGCCGGCGATGTCGTCGACGACCTGCGCGACCATGTGGCGGTTCGAGCGGGTCACGACCAGGCGGGGACGCTCCGGCGTACCGGAAATCTTCTTCCGCACCCGGATGTGCCGGCGCTTGACGGCGGCCGCCTTGCGGGCACTGCCCTTGGCGATCTTCACACCGTATGCCATGGCTTACTTACCCGCCTTTCCGACCTTGCGCTGGATGTACTCGCCCTCGTACTTGACGCCCTTGGCCTTGTACGGGTCGGGCTTGCGCAGCTTGCGGATCTTCGCGGCGACCTCGCCGACCTTCTGCTTGTCGATGCCCTCGACGCTGAAGCGCGTCGGGTTCTCGACCTTGAAGGTGATGCCCTCGGGGGCCTCGATGAGGATCGGGTGGCTGTAGCCCAGCGAGAACTCCAGGTTGGAGCCCTTGGCCTGGACGCGGTAGCCGACCCCGCTGATCTCCAGCTTCTTCACGTAACCCTGGGTCACACCGGTGACCATGTTCGCCACCAGCGTGCGCGACAGGCCGTGCAGGGCCCGGCTCTTGCGCTCGTCGTTCGGGCGGCTGACGACGATCGCGCCGTCGTCGCCACGGGCGACGTCGATGGGCGCTGCCACGGTGTGCGAGAGGGAGCCCTTGGGACCCTTCACGTTGACCGTACGGCCATCGATGGTGACGTCCACGCCGGCGGGAACCTGGATGGGCAGCTTGCCAATACGCGACATGGCTTTACCTCCGTTCCCTTCCGTTACCAGACGTAGGCGAGGACTTCCCCGCCCACGCCCTTCTTGCCTGCCTGCTTGTCGGTGAGCAGCCCGTGGGAAGTGGAGATGATCGCCACGCCCAGGCCGCCGAGCACCTTCGGCAGGTTGGTGGACTTTGCGTAGACCCGCAGACCCGGCTTCGAGATCCGCTTGATGCCCGCGATCGAGCGCTCGCGGTTCGGGCCGTACTTCAGCTCCAGGACGAGGCTCTGGCCCACGCGGGCCTCCTCGGTCTTCCAGCCGCTGATGTAGCCCTCCTGCTGGAGGATCTCCGCGATGTGCGTCTTGATCTTGCTGTGCGGCATCGTCACGGTGTCGTGGTACGCCGAGTTCGCGTTCCGCAGACGAGTCAGCATGTCTGCGATCGGATCGGTCATGGTCATGTGATGGCCTTCGGCCTCTCTCGCCGCGGTTTCCTGTCTGCATCGTCCCTCTCCCTCACCTGGAGGACGGGTGTGATGCGGGGACCTACGGCGTAGTAGTCGGTCAAAGCGTCCCGGTGATCCGGCGGATCACCAGGAGCTCTTGGTCACGCCCGGCAGCTCGCCCCGGTGCGCCATCTCACGCAGGCACACGCGGCACAGGCCGAACTTGCGGTACACGGAGTGCGGACGGCCGCAGCGCTGGCAGCGCGTGTAACCGCGCACCTTGAACTTCGGCTTACGGCCGGCCTTCGCGATCAGGGCCTTCTTTGCCACGGCTCATGCCTCCTTGAACGGGAAGCCGAGGAGACGAAGCAGGGCGCGGCCCTCGTCGTCGTTGCTCGCCGTGGTGACCACGGTGATGTCCATGCCCCGGACCCGGTCGATCTTGTCAGGGTCGATCTCGTGGAACATGACCTGCTCCGTGAGACCGAAGGTGTAGTTGCCCCGGCCGTCGAACTGCTTCGGCGACAGGCCGCGGAAGTCGCGGATGCGCGGCAGCGCGAGCGACAGCAGCCGGTCGAGGAACTCCCACATCCGGTCGCCGCGGAGCGTGACGTGAGCGCCGATCGGCATGCCCTCGCGCAGCTTGAACTGCGCGATGGACTTCCGGGCCTTGGTCACGGACGGCTTCTGGCCGGTGATCGTGGCGAGGTCCTTGATGGCACCCTCGATCAGCTTGGAGTCGCGCGCGGCGTCGCCCACGCCCATGTTGACCACGATCTTGGTCAGGCCGGGGATCTGCATGACGTTCTCGTACGAGAACTGGTCCTTCAGCTTGGCCTGGATCTCGTCCCGGTAGCGCTGCTTGAGGCGCGGGGGCGTGCCCGCGGCGGTCGCAGTGGTGGCAGTCATCAGATGTCCTCACCCGTCCGCTTGGCAACGCGGATCTTGTTGCCCTCGTCGTCGAAGCGGTAGCCGACCCGGGTCACGACCTTCTGGCCGTCCTTCTCCACCACCAACTGAACGTTGCTGACGTGAATCGGGGCCTCGGTCGTGATGATCCCGCCGGTCTTGGACCCGCGGGCCGTCTGGCCGGCCTTGGTGTGCTTCTTGACCCGGTTGACACCCTCGACCAGGACGCGGTCCTCGCGCGGGTAGGCCGCGATGACCTTGCCCTGCTTGCCCCTGTCCTTGCCGGTGATGACCTGAACCAGGTCGCCCTTCTTGATCTTCATGTGCTACAGCACCTCCGGCGCGAGCGAGATGATCTTCATGAACCTCTTCTCGCGCAGCTCACGGCCGACCGGGCCGAAGATACGGGTGCCGCGGGGGTCGCCGTCGGTCTTGAGGATGACGGCGGCGTTCTCGTCGAAGCGGATGTACGAACCGTCCGGCCGGCGGCGCTCCTTGACGGTGCGCACGACGACCGCCTTGACGACGTCGCCCTTCTTCACATTGCCACCGGGGATCGCATCCTTGACGGTGGCGACGACGACGTCACCGATACCCGCGTAGCGGCGGCCCGATCCGCCGAGCACACGGATGCAAAGAATCTCCTTTGCACCCGTGTTGTCGGCGACCTTGAGTCGCGACTCCTGCTGGATCACGTCTATCTCCTGATCGTCTGCCGGTTCCCGGCGGGGCGTACGCCCCGCCGAGCCTGGCGGAACCGTCCTGGGGGCTCCCCCCAGGAATACTTACTTGGCCTTCTCGAGGATCTCGACGACGCGCCAGCGCTTGGTCGCCGACAGCGGCCGGGTCTCCATGAGGAGGACACGGTCGCCGACGCCGCAGGCGTTCTGCTCGTCGTGCGCCTTGAGCTTGTTCGTACGGCGGATGACCTTGCCGTACAGCGCGTGCTTGACGCGGTCCTCGACGGCGACGACGACGGTCTTGTCCATCTTGTCGCTGACGACGAGGCCCTCGCGGGTCTTGCGGAAGCCGCGCGCGGTCTTGGTCTCTTCTTCGGTCACATTCGTCTCGCTCATGAGGCGCTCTCCACCGTGTCAATGCCGAGCTCGCGCTCCCGCATCAGGGTGTAGATCCGGGCGATGTCCTTGCGGACGGCCTTCAGCCGGCCGTGGTTCTCGAGCTGTCCGGTCGCCGCCTGGAAGCGGAGGTTGAACAGCTCTTCCTTGGCCTCGCGCAGCTTCTCCACGAGGTCATCGTTGGAGAGCTGACGCAGCTCGGTCGCCTTGGTACCGGCGGCCATCACGACTCACCACCCTCGCGCCGGACGATCCGGCACTTCATCGGAAGCTTGTGAGCCGCGCGGGTCAGCGCCTCACGAGCGATCTTCTCGTTCGGGTACGACAGCTCGAACATCACGCGCCCGGGCTTGACGTTCGCGATCCACCACTCCGGCGAGCCCTTACCGGAGCCCATGCGGGTCTCGGCGGGCTTCTTGGTCAGCGGACGGTCCGGGTAGATGTTGATCCACACCTTGCCGCCACGCTTGATGTGCCGCGTCATGGCGATACGCGCGGCCTCGATCTGCCGGTTGGTGACATACGCGGCCGTGGCGGCCTGGATGCCGTAGTCGCCGAACGCCAGCTCGGTGCCGCCCTTGGCGAGACCGCGGCGCTTGGGGTGGTGCTGCTTGCGGTGCTTGACCCTGCGAGGGATGAGCATGGGGTCAGCCCTCCGTTCCGGTGCTTTCGGCAGTGGGAGCGGCGGCGGTGCTCGCGGCCTCGGCCCGGGGGGCTTCGGCAGCCGGAGCCTGCTGCTGCTCACGCTGCGGACGACGGCCACGGCCCCCGCGCTCGCCGCCGCGACGCGGACGGTCGCCACCGCCACCGCCGCCACGGGAGGGACGGTTGCCGGCGCGGGCCGCGGCGTTCTCGGCGCGGACCTCGGCGATGTTCTTCACGTCGCCCTTGTAGATCCAGACCTTCACGCCGATGCGGCCGAAGGTCGTACGGGCCTCGAAGAAGCCGTAGTCGACGTTGGCGCGCAGGGTGTGCAGAGGGACCCGGCCCTCGCGGTAGAACTCCGAGCGGGACATCTCGGCGCCGCCGAGCCGCCCGCCGCACTGGATCTTGATGCCCTTGGCGCCCGCCTTCATCGCGGACTGCATGCTCTTGCGCATCGCCCGGCGGAAGGAGACACGCGAGGAGAGCTGCTCGGCGACGGCCTGGGCCACGAGCTGCGCGTCGGTCTCGGGGTTCTTGACCTCAAGGATGTTGAGCTGCACCTGCTTGCCGGTGAGCTTCTCCAGGTCACCGCGGATCCGGTCGGCCTCCGCACCGCGGCGGCCGATGACGATGCCCGGCCGGGCGGTGTGGATGTCGACGCGGACGCGGTCACGGGTGCGCTCGATCTCCACCTTGGAGATGCCCGCGCGCTCCATGCCCTGCGTCATCATCCGGCGGATGGCGACGTCTTCCTTGATGTAGTCCTTGTACAGCTTGTCCGCATACCAGCGCGACTTGAAGTCGGTGGTGATGCCGAGCCGGAACCCGTGCGGGTTTACCTTCTGGCCCATTACCGGGTCCCTTCCTTGCTGCCGACGACCAGCGTGATGTGGCTGGTGCGCTTGCGGATCCGGTACGCCCGGCCCTGCGCGCGGGGCCGGAACCGCTTCCAGGTCGGGCCCTCGTCGACGTACGCCTCCTTGACGAAGAGGCTGTCGACGTCGGTGTGGTCGTAGTTGTGCGCCGCGTTGGCGATGGCGCTGTCCAGCACCTTGCCGACGGGCACGCTCGCGGCCTGCGGGGCGAAACGCAGGACCGCCTGAGCCTCCGTGGCAGTCATGCCACGGATGAGGTCCACCACACGGCGGGCCTTCATGGGCGTGACGCGCACATAGCGCGCGGAGGCCCTGGCTTCCATGGTTGTCCCTTCGGTGTGAGTCATGGTCTTCGCACTCCGCAGGTCAGCGACGACGCGACTTGCGGTCGTCCTTGACGTGGCCCTTGAAGGTGCGGGTAGGCGCGAACTCGCCGAGCTTGTGCCCGACCATCGACTCGGTGACGAACACCGGGACGTGCTTCTTGCCGTCGTGCACCGCGATCGTGTGGCCCAGCATGGCCGGGACGATCATCGAGCGGCGGGACCAGGTCTTGATGACATTCTTGGTGCCTGCTTCGTTCTGCGTGTCCACCTTCTTGATGAGGTGGTCGTCGACGAAGGGCCCCTTCTTCAGACTGCGCGGCATCTCTACTCCACCCGCTCCTAGCGCTTCTTGTTCGTCTTGCGGCGGCGGACGATGTACTTGTTGCTCGCCTTCTTCGGGGAGCGCGTACGACCTTCCTTCTGGCCCCAGGGCGAGACCGGGTGGCGACCACCGGAGGTCCTGCCCTCGCCACCGCCGTGCGGGTGGTCGATCGGGTTCATCACGACACCGCGGACGGTCGGGCGCACGCCCTTCCAGCGCATGCGGCCGGCCTTGCCCCAGTTGATGTTCGACTGCTCGGCGTTGCCGACCTCGCCGACGGTGGCGCGGCAGCGGATGTCGACCAGCCGGATCTCGCCGGACGGCATCCTCAGGTGGGCCATGCGGCCCTCCTTCGCCAGGAGCTGCACGTGCGCACCGGCGGAGCGGGCGAACTTCGCGCCGCCGCCGGGCTTCAGCTCGATGGCGTGGATGACGGTACCGACCGGGATGTTGCGCAGCGGCATCGCGTTGCCCGGCTTGATGTCCGCGCCGGCACCGTTCTCGACGCGGTCGCCCTGCTTCAGGCCGGCCGGCGCGAGGATGTAGCGCTTCTCGCCGTCGGCGTAGTGCAGCAGCGCGATGCGCGCGGTGCGGTTCGGGTCGTACTCGATGTGCGCGACCTTGGCGGGGACGCCGTCCTTGTCGTGCCGACGGAAGTCGATCACGCGGAAGGCGCGCTTGTGCCCACCGCCCTGGTGGCGGGCGGTCACTTGACCGGAATTGTTTCGGCCGCCCTTGCTGTGCAGCGGGCGGACCAGCGACTTCTCCGGCGTGGACCGCGTTACCTCGACGAAGTCGGCGACGCTGGCGCCACGACGGCCAGGAGTCGTCGGCTTGTACTTGCGGATACCCATTTCTTCAGTCCTCGTCCGTGACGGACAGCCCTGTCGGTCCCCGTCAGGAGACCGGGCCGCCGAAGATGTCGATGCGCTCGCCCTCGGCGACGGTCACGATGGCGCGCTTGGTGTCGGCGCGCTTGCCGTAGCCGGTGCGGGTGCGCTTGCGCTTGCCCTGGCGGTTGATCGTGTTGACCCCGATGACCTTGACCTGGAAGACCTTCTCCACGGCCTGCCGGATCTGGGTCTTGTTCGCCCGCGGGTCGACGATGAACGTGTACTTGTTCTCGTCGAGCAGTGCGTAGCTCTTCTCCGAGACGACGGGCTTGAGCAGCACGTCACGCGGGTCGTCGTAGGTCTTGCTGGTGACGGTGAACCCGGTCGCCGTCTCGTCCGCGGTCTCGGCCTCGGTCTTGTCCATGTCGACCATCAGGCGTCGCTCCCTTCAGCCTTCTGGAGCTCGACCTCGTCGGCAGGAGACTGGCTCTTGCCGCCGCCCTTGACGGGGCCGGCCACGAACCGCTCGAAAGCGGCCTGGGTGAAGACCACGTCGTCGGAGACGAGCACGTCGTACGTGTTGAGCTGACCGGCGTCCAGGATGTGCACGTCGGGCAGGTTCCGGGTGGACAGCAGCGACAGCTCGTCGTCCCGCTCGATGACCAGCAGCACGTTCTTGCGCTCGCTGACCTTGCCGAGGAGGGTCTTGGCGGCCTTCGTCGAGACCTCGCCGTCGACCACGCCGGTGACGACGTGGATCCGGCCGAGGCGCGCCCGGTCCGAGAGGGCGCCGCGCAGCGCGGCGGCCTTCATCTTCTTCGGGGTCCGCTGCGAGTAGTCGCGCGGCACGGGGCCGTGCACGACGCCGCCGCCCGCGAACTGCGGGGCGCGGATCGAGCCCTGGCGGGCGCGGCCGGTGCCCTTCTGGCGGTACGGCTTCTTGCCGCCGCCCCGGACCTCGCCGCGGGTCTTCACTTTGTGCGTGCCCTGCCGGGCAGCGGCCAGCTGGGCGGTGACGACCTGGTGGATCAGCGGAATGCTGACCTGCGCGTCGAAGATCTCCGCGGGGAGTTCGACGGTCCCGGCCTTCTCGCCCGCCGGCGAAAGGATGTCAACGGTGCTCATTACCTCAGGCCCCCTTGGCCGCACTACGGACCAGGACGAGGCCGCCGTTCGGACCGGGGACGGCGCCCTTGATGAGCAGCAGTCCCTTCTCCGCGTCAACGGCGTGGACGGTCAGGTTCTGGGTGGTGACCCGCTGGTTGCCCATCCGGCCGGCCATCCGCATGCCCTTGAACACGCGGCCCGGGGTGGCACAGCCGCCGATGGAGCCCGGCTTGCGGTGCACGCGGTGGGCGCCGTGGCTGGCCTTGCCGCCGGCGAAGCCGTGGCGCTTCATGACACCGGCGAAGCCCTTGCCCTTGCTCTTGCCGGTCACGTCGACCTTCACGCCGGCCTCGAAGGTCTCGGCGGTCACCTCCTGGCCGAGGGTGTACTCGGAGGCATCCGCGGTGCGGATCTCCACCAGGTGGCGGCGGGGAGTGACGTCGGCCTTGGCGAAGTGGCCCTTGAGGGGCTTGTTCACCTTGCGCGGGTCGATCTCGCCGAAGGCGATCTGGACGGCGTCGTAGCCGTCGGAGTCTGCGGTGTGGATCTGGGTGACGACACAGGGGCCGGCCTTGACCACGGTCACGGGCACGACACGGTTGTTCTCGTCCCAGACCTGGGTCATGCCGAGCTTCTCGCCCAGGACGCCCTTGATCTGCTTAGCCATCTCTTCGCGACCTCTCAGAGCTTGATCTCGATGTCGACGCCGGCCGGAAGGTCCAGGCGCATCAGCGAGTCAACGGTCTTGGGGGTCGGGTCGAGGATGTCGATCAGACGCTTGTGGGTGCGCATCTCGAAATGCTCGCGCGAGTCCTTGTACTTGTGCGGCGACTTGATGACGCAGTACACGTTCTTCTCTGTGGGCAGCGGCACCGGGCCCGCGACCGACGCACCAGTGCGGGTCACCGTCTCGACGATCTTCTTCGCCGAGGAGTCGATGACCTCGTGGTCGTAGGCCTTGAGCCGGATGCGGATCTTCTGTCCCGCCATGGCTTCTCAGCAGTCCTGTTCTCGTAGCGCTCCGGCGCCCGGTGAGCTGCGCTGCGGACCCGTTCCCCGACCCACGCGGTCGGGCGTGTCGCAACCCTCCCCGTATTTCTCCCCGCGAAAGCATCTCTCCCGCGGATGTCCACGGAGATCCGCGGTCCGCAGGAGTTTTCCTTGCAGGAAGAGGGGGGAAGAACCCACCGAGTGCCCTGGCCTGCACCCCGCTGACGCTTCCCGGAAGATTCCCGTACTTCCGCCCCTGATGAGGGGCGACGAATACGTGGGACTCGCTTCCGGTCCTCCCGGCGGGAGGCGCGCAGCATCGACGCTCAGCCGAGCAACCTGCATAGTGTGCCACACGGCGCTCGGCTCGCGCCAATCGGCGCAAATACCACGAGGGTGGCGCGGCGAGGGCTCGGGGGCGGACGCGAGAGCGGGGCTCGGGACGGGGCTCCGGGGCAGGACCCGGGACGAGCTCCGGGGTCGCGACGGCCCCGTACCGGGGGGGCGCCACCGGACCTCCAGTGTGCCTCGCGCGGGTTGGCGCGGCCGGGGGTTCTCGGGGTCGCTCCCGGAGCCGTACCCGCTCGGGATGCCCGGGACGCCGGCACGCGCCATGCCCGGCCCCCACCGGCCGGCCACCCGTGTCCGTCCCTCAGGGGCGCCCTCCGACTTCCCGCGGGCACCATCCGACGGGGCGGCCCTCCACCCGCACCCGTACGACGTCATCCTGCACCTCACCTCTGTACGACGTCACCGGTCGCCGTCCAGCGGAAGCCCGGCGACGACGGCTTTGCCGCGGATGTGCCGGGGGACGACGGCCCAGGCGGCGGAGAGGGCATCGACGAGGAGAAGCCCCCGGCCCCCGCAGGCGGAGGAGTCGGGCACGGCGAGGGAGGGGGTGCCGGGACCGGAGTCGGAGACGGCGAGCCAGTAGTGGCCGTCGGCGGGCCAGAGGAGGAGTTCGACGAGGTGGTCCCGGGCAGGGCGGGCGCCGTGACGGACGGCGTTGGTGACGAGTTCGGAGGCGAGGAGCTGGAGGTCGCCGCCGAGGCGGGGGCGGTGCCGGTCCGGCAGGGCATCGAGCACGGCCTGCCGGGCGCGGGGGACGGAGCGGGGGTGGGCGGGAAAGGCCCAGCGGACGGGGAGGGTCGGGACGGACGGGCGGGGGTGTGGGGGCATGGCGTACTCCTGGGCCGGGGTTGGTCGTTGACGTGCCGGTGGCATGCCTCCCTGGGCGCGAGCACACCCGCCCCAGGGAGAGCGGGCATGCTCGCGCGGTGCGCTTCCGGCGTTGCTGTGAGTACCTTGCGCACAACCGAGAGTAGTCATAGGTTGGCAGAATTGCTACCTCTTCTTGGAGGTTCTCCCCTTACCGCAGGAGGCGCGGACATGGCCATCAGGAAGACACCGACCCAGCGGCAGCAGCGCCTGGGCGCCGAGGTGCGGAAGATCCGTACGTCAGCAGGGATGTCCACCACGTATGCCGCCGGATTACTGGGGTTGGACAGCGGAAAAATCTCCTACATGGAGTCGGGCCAGCGCACCATCAGCGCGGAACGGCTGCGGACACTGGCCTGCAACTGCCACTGCACCGACGAGAAGTACGTCGAAGCCCTGGCCGAGCTGACGATGCGCGAGTCGAAGGGCTGGTGGGAGCAGTACCGAGGCAGCCTCCCGCACGGGCTGCTGGACATCGCGGAGCTGGAGGCGCATGCGACCCGGATGCGTGTCGCGAACACCGTTCATATCCCGGGGCTGCTCCAAACCTCTGACCACGCGCTGGCCATCTTCCGCAGCGCCGTACCAGCCCTACCCGAGCATGAGGTGGGCCTCAGACTGGCTCATCGCGCGAAGCGCCAGGAGGTGCTTGTGGGCGACCAGCGGCCCGACTACGTCGCCCTCGTCCACGAGGCGGCACTACGCATGCAGTTCGGCGGCCGGCGGGTCGCACAGGCTCAGTTGCGCCATCTGCTCGACATGTCAGAACGCGAGAACGTCACCATCCAGGTCATCCCGTTCAGCCACGGGGCGTTCCCCGGGGCAGGCCAGACCATCCTCTACGCCTACGGGCCGGTCACGCGGCTGGACACCGTGCAGGTCGACAGCGCGCACGGTCCGGACTTCCTTCACGCGGACGGACAACTCTCGAAGTACCGTTCGCTGCTGGACCAGATGGAAGAGGTCGCCCTGCCGCCGGAACAGTCCCGTGACTGCATCCGCAGCATCGCCCGCCAACTGTGAGGAGAGACCCCATGCCCACCCCCATCGAGTGGGAAGACCCCTTCTGCGCCGAGGGCAACTCGTGCTTCCGCATAGGCACCGACGGGGAAGGCAACGCGCACATCGCCGTGGCAGGCCGGGAGGAGGATCGGGTCACCCATTCAGTGGAAGCACTCCGCACGCTGATCCGGGACATCAAGGCCGGCAAGGCGGACCACCTGCTGTAACGGCACCAGCCGGGGGGGGTGTCGGCGAGGGCCCCGGGGGGTGTCGGGGGTCTCTGCTGGGGAGTCTCGGCTGGGGACGGTATCCGGGGGCGGTATCCAGGGGCCGGTGAGGGCAGCGCCCGGGGTACCCTCTGTGCGCCCAGAACCGCACGTCCCCTCACACCCGCCCAAGGGTATGCGCCCGTACTGACAAAGAGCCCGGGTCACCGGCGCCGGCGGCGGGGACGTCGTGCGCGCGAGGCGGATCGGGGGGTACGCGCCGGGGCGGGCGTTGAACGTGCGGTGGACCGGTCTACGGGGGTGCCCGCGTCGGGGTGGACGCCCGCGTCGGGGTGGACGCCCGCGTCGGGGTGGATGCCCGTCCGTGACGGAGGCGGGTGCGGTGGGGTCGGTGTCGGGGTGGGGCGGTGTCGTTGGGGCTCCCCCCGGGCCACCCCGCTCTTTGATTGTCGGGCCTGCGTCCGGCGTCAAGGGCGCCCCCTCCGCTTCGCTGCGGGGGCGTCGCTGCGCGATGGGGCTTCGCCCCACCCTTGACCCCGGACTCCGGCCCGTGACAGACCGGCAGCTAAGGGTGGCCCAGGGGGAGCGGGCACCCGTTGACCGAAGCTACGGATGCAGAGCCCGGCCGACGGGGGCCGGGGCGCCGGAGCCGGGCTTGCCCCGATCGCGGGCGCCCTGGAAGACGAGGGCCGGAGGCCGGAGTCGGGCCTGCCCTGGTCGCGGGCGGCCCGCGGCGGACGGGGGCGGACCAACGCGCCGGGCCTGCCCTGATCGCGGGCGGTCCGGCGGACGGAGGGCCGGGGACCGTAGCCGGGCCTGCTCCGGTTGCGGATGCCCCGGAAGACGGAGGTCCGGAGACCGGAGCCGGGCCCGCCCCGATCGCGGATGCCCAGGAAGACGTGAACGGCAGCCCGGTGCCGGGCCTCCCCCCGACTACGGATGCCTTGGCCAGCGAGGGCCCGGATACCGGTGTCGGGCCGATGCCAGTCGCGGACCGGCACCGCGCCGGGGCGGAGGGAGCGGCAGTCCTGCCCTGTAGGGCGCCGACCGGAGGAATCCGGTCGTAACTCGCGGTAACACCCCCCGGTCCGGCCTGATCCAGGCCCCGAAGCCCATATTCCGCCCCGCCAGACGCACCAACCCGCCCGACCCACGCACGCCACCACCCCGCCGGCCCGGAATGCGGGCTACCGGCACAAACTCACCGCGACAGGCCGCCAAATCAGACCAAATCACCCACAGGGCCGGAGTTTCGCTCCGCCACACGCGCAAATCCGCCCGCAGAACCCCCGCGGCCCCGGATCCGCGGCCAGAAGCGGCCTACATGCACGCCACCGGGACAAACTCGCGGCTACCCCACCACCAAACCCACCCAAAACGCCCACGCGCTCCGACTTTTGCCCCGCGGCACGCACAATCCCATCCGAGGCCCCGAACTCGCAGCCAGAAACGGCCTACATGCACGCCGCCGAGAGAAACCCGCGGCAACCCACCCGCCAAAACCATCTAAAACGCCCACCGGCCCCGACTTTTGCTCACCCACGCACACCCACCGCTGCCCAGCGGACCCGACTGGCCCCCAGCCCGCGACGTCCACCACGAAAACCTCCCAGCCCAGCACCGGGCCGCCCTCGTCTGCCGGGCGCATCGGCACCCAGAGGCCCCCATCCCGGGCTCCGGCCCCCGCCCGCCGGGGCGTCCGCGAACGGGGTAGGCCCCGGCACCGACCTCCGGCCCCTCGTCCACCGGGACCATCCGCGATCCGGGCAGGCCCAACTCCGGCCCGCGGCCCCCCGTCATCCGGGGCATGCCCTACCGGGCAGGCCCCGGCACCGACCTCCGGCCCTCCGTCAACCGGGACCATCCGCGATCGGAGCAGGCCCCGGACCGGCCTCCGGCCCTCTGCCATCCGGTGGCATCCGCTATCGGGGCATGCCCGGCTCCGGTCGTCGGCCCCCCGTCGACCGGGCTCTGCATCCGTAGCCCTGCCGGAGGGTGCCCGCTCCCCCTGGGCCACCCTTAGCTGCCGGTCTGTCACGGGCCGGAGTCCGGAGTCAAGGGTGGGGCGAAGCCCCATCGCGCAGCGACGCCCCCGCAGCGAAGCGGAGGGAGCGCCCTTGACGCCGGACGCAGGCCCGACAATCAACAAGCGGGGTGGCCCGGGGGGAGCCCCCACGACACCGCCCCACCCCGACACGGACCCCACCGAGCCGGATGCCCCACGCACC
>NZ_AXVU01000019.1:0-129952 GCF_000482585.1 Streptomyces sp. CNQ329
GCCGCGCCGCCGAATGGACCCCCCGCATGGACGCCGAAACCCGCGAACGCGAATACAAAGACTGGCTCAAAGCAGTCCAGCGCACCATGGGCTGGATCGAGAACGGGGCCGCTGACCTGCGGTGACCCCGGCGCCGTGCCGCAGCGCCGCGCAACCCGGGCAGGGCATGCGCGGCGCGTAACATCGGTCCACGGCGGCGCCCCACGTCCTCGCGTCGACCACGGTTCGCGAGACGAGAGAGACACCGAGCATGCCGCAGCCGGACGCCGCCCCGCCCGCCGACCGGACGACGGAGGGCCGTCCGGCCGCCTCGGCCCGGTGGACGTTCATCCGCACCGAGAGCGGCAGCGCCACCTTCCTCGTCGCCGCCGCTGTCGCCGCCCTCGTCTGGGCGAACGCCGCCCCCGGCAGCTATGCCGACTTCTGGCACACCCACCTGTCCGTCGAGCTGGGCGACTGGGGCCTTGCCATGGACCTGCGCGAGTGGGTCAACACCGGCCTGATGACGGTGTTCTTCCTGGTCGTCGGGCTGGAGGCGCGGCGCGAGTTCGACCTGGGGGAGCTGCGGGAGCGGCACCGGCTGACGCTGCCGTTCGTCGCCGGCATCGCCGGGATGCTCGTACCGGTGCTCATCTATCTGAGCCTCAACGCCGGCGAATCCTCCGTCTCCGGCTGGGGAGTGGCGATGTCCACCGACACCGCCTTCGCGCTCGGCATCCTGGCCCTGCTCGGCAAACGGTTCCCCCGGCGGCTGTACACCTTCGTCCTCACCATCACCGTGGTCGACGACTTCGTCGCCCTGGCGGTCATCGCCCTCGTCTACAGCGACTCCGTGCGGTGGCCCGCCCTGCTCGCCGGCATCGTGTTCTTCGCGGCGATGCTGGTCCTGCGCAGCACGGGCAGCCGCCGCGGTCCCCTCTACGCCCTGCTCGCCGTGGCCATGTGGATCGCCTTCGTGAAGTCCGGTATCGACCCGGTCGTCGTCGGGCTGGCCATCGGGCTCGCCACGTTCGCCTACCCCGCGCCGCGCAGCGAACTGGAGCGGGCCAGCGGGCTGTTCCGCTCGTTCCGCGAGCAGCCCACCTCGGAACTGGAGCGGGAAGCACGGCGGGGCATCGCCTCGGCCATCTCCCCGAACGAGCGGTTGCAGCGGATCTACCACCCGTGGAGCAGCTATCTGATCGTACCTTTGTTCGCCCTGGCCAACACCGGCATGCACCTCGACGGCGAACTGCTGTCCGTCGCGTTCACCTCGCCCGTGACGCTGGGCATCCTGACGGGATACGTGCTGGGCAAGCCGGTGGGCATCATCGGGGCCACCGCGCTGACGGCGTGGCTGAGCCGCGGCCGGACGCGCCCGCCGGTCGGCTGGGCGGCGGTCGCCGGCGGGGGCACCATCGCCGGCGTGGGCTTCACCGTCGCGCTGCTGATCGCCACAAAGGCGTTCGAGGACGAGCAGCTCGCGCAGGCGAAGATCGGGATCCTCGCCGCCGTCCTCTGCTCGGGCGCCGTGACCGCACTCGTCGCCTTCGCCACCGCCCGGCTGCCGAAGCCGCGGCGGATCCGCGCCCTCCTGGGCACCGCGCCCGTCGTCGTGGACCTCGCCGTCCCCGTGGACGAGGAGCGAGACCACCTCCGCGGTCCGCTTGAGGCGCCCGTCACCGTCGTCGAGTACGGCGACTTCGAGTGCCCGTTCTGCGGCAGGGCCGAGCCCGTCGTACGCGACCTCCTCGCCGACTTCGGCGACGTCCGCTACGTCTGGCGCCACCTGCCGCTCACCGACGTGCACCCCCGGGCCCAGCTCGCCGCCGAGGCCGCGGAGGCCGCGGCCGAGCAGGGCGCGTTCTGGCTCATGCACGACCGGCTGCTCGCCGCCCAGGACCGGCTGTCGCCGCGGGACCTGCTGGAGCACGCGGAGGACCTGGGACTCGACGTCGAGTGGTTCCGCCAGTCGCTTCAGGCCGGCAACGGCAAGGGCCGGGTCACCGCGGACACCGAGTCCGCGGACCTCAGCGGGGTCGCGGGCACGCCGACGTTCTTCGTCAACGGGCGCCGCCACCAGGGCGCGTACGACATCGACAGCCTGTCGGCCGCCGTGCGGGCCGCACGGGCGCGGGCGATGCTGCTGGAGGACGAGGAGGAGTGACCGCCGTACCCGGACGCGGCGCCGGCAGGCCGGTGTCCGGCGGTGCGCCGGGCTTCGCCGGGGGCGTGCGGGGTCCGTCGCGGGCGGGCGCGGAAGCGGGGACCGGGGGCGGCGGGCGTCAGGTTCCGCCGCCCCCGGAGACTGCGGTGAGCAGCGCCAGCGGCGTGGCTGCCGCCCACGCCTGCGGGGAGCAGGCGTGGGGATACGGTACGGGTGCCGGGTGGTCACCGCGTGCGTAACCGGCCAGCACCTCCGGCAGCCGCCAGCCGTGCGCCTCCGCGGTGTCCAGGAGCCCTCCGGTCAGCGTGCGGACCTCGGCGCCGAGGCCGTAGCGGGCCAGACCGAGGGCGATGACGGCGTTGTCGTGCGGCCAACAGCTCCCGCGATGGTACGACAGCGGGTGGTAGGGCCGTTGTCCGGCCGCCAGCGTGCGCACCGCCCAGCCGGAGAAGAAGTCGTCCGCGAGCAGCCGCCGCCCGGTGCGCTCCGCGCGTTCGCGGTCCAGGATCCCGGACCACAGCAGATGGCCGGCGTCCGAGGCGAGCGCGTCGACCTGCCGTCCCCGGCCGTCCAGCGCCAGCGCCGGGAAGTCCTTCCCGGACAGCCAGAAGTCGCGGTGGAAGCGGTCGCGCAGTCCGGCGGCGAGGCCGTCGAGGCGGTCGGCGTACCGGGCGTCGCCCCAGACGCGGCGGGCGAGCCGCGCGGTGCGGACGAGGGCGTCGTACGCATAGCCCTGCGCCTCGGCGACGGCGAGGGGGCCCTCGGCCCGGGCGCCGTCCGCGAAGCAGACCGCGTCCGCGGAGTCCTTCCAGTTCTGGTTGACCAGCCCGCCGGGGTCGGGGGTGTAGACCAGCCAGCCGTGCTCCGCCAGCCCGCCGTCGCCCAGCAGCCACCCCACGGCGGCCCGCGCCTGCGGCTCCAGCCGCACGGCGAGCCCGGTGTCGGCGGTGGCCTCGGCGTACGCCTGGAGCAGCACGAGGAAGAGGGGGGTGACGTCGACGGATCCGTAGTACCGCCCGTACGGCACCTGCCGGAAGGCCGCCAGTTCGCCGTGGCGTACTTCGTGCGCGATGCGGCCGGGCTGCTCGGCGGAGAAGGCGTCGTGCCGGGTGCCCTGGGTCGCCGCGAGCGCGAGGAGGGTGTCGCGGGCGAGGGCGGGGCGGTAGGGGAGCGCGAAGAGCGAGGTGAGCACGGAGTCCCGCCCGAACAGCGTGAGGAACCACGGGATCCCGGCTCCCGGCACGGTGAGCGGTTCGGCGTCCGGCCCGGCGGCGGGCACCCGCAGCAGCGCGAGATCGGCGAGCCCGTGAGCGCACGCGCGCTCCAGCGCGGAGCGCTCGGCGGGGGAGAGGGGGACGGCGGTGCGGACCGGGGGGTGGGGCGTGGGGCCGGCCGGGTCACCGCCGGGCGGCCCGGACGTGGCGGAGGCGGCGCGGTGGACAGGGCGGTCGGTTTCCGGTGCGCCCGGGCCGGGAGTACCCGTGCCCGGCGGGCCCGCGTCCGGCGTGGACCCGGCCGGCGGGTGCGTGAAAGCCGCGATATCGGCGCGGAGTTCGGCGGCGGCCTGCGCGGGGGTCGCGGCGGTCGCGACGTCCTGCGCGCCCTGCGGGCGCGCCTCGACCCGGAGCGTCAGCTCCGCGGCGCCGTGCGGGGGCAGCGTCAGCGTCCACGCCAGCCGCCGCGCCGTACCGGCGCCGGGAGCCGGGTCGCACCCGTCCGCGCGCGACCCACCCGGGTCTCCGCCCGCGCCCGCCCTGCCCGCACCCGCGCCACCGCCGTCGGCCCCGCCTCCGTCCCGCTCCGCCCGGTCCCCCTCCGGCGCCGTCGTGACCTCATGCGGGGCCGGGTGGCACCTGACCGCCGTACGGGACAGCCACCCCGCGCCGCGGCGGTAGCTGAACTCCACGCCGTCCGCCCGCTCCCGGATTTCCCGGACCGCCTCAGGCGGACGCGGATACGTGCGCCCGTCCGACCGCAGCTCGAACTGGTCGGCGAAGTCCGCGTCCGCCAGGATCTCCAGACGGGCAGAAACCGGCTCCGGGCGGTTGCTGACCAGGCGGAGGCGTTCCACCAGCAGGCCCGGGGCGACGGCCTGTTCGCGGAAGACCGCGTACGGGGCCGGGGCGTCGCGGACGCCCGGCGGGGTGAGGACGCCGGTGGCCGGGAGGGCGCCGTCGCGGGCGGGGGCGAGGACCACGGGTTCCGCGCCGTCGACCGTCAGGTGCCAGCGGCTCAGGTGCCGGGTGTCGCGGCGGAACAGCCCGTCGGGGGACGTGCCGCCCCGGCCCGTGATGCCGCCGCCGGGGGTGAGCGCCGCGAACGTGCCGTCGCGCGCGAGGAGGACGCGCCCGTCGCTCATCGCGCCCCCGCCCCCGGCCCGGCCGACAGGTCGAGCGCCAGCGCGGCCGTCCAGCTGAAGCCCCGCGCCCCCCGGCCCGCACCCGTCAGCGGGTCCACGTACTCCGCGAAGCCCGACCCGCCGGCCCCGTCGAGCACCGCCCGCCGCAGCGCGTCCGCGGTCCCGGCCGCCCCGTGCCGCCGCAGGCCGCGCTCCAGCAGCCAGGCGGTGTTGAACCACGCCGGGCCGCGCCAGTACCGGGTGCGGTCGAAGGCCCGCCCCTTCAGGTCGTACGACGCGACCAGCGGGACTTCCCCGAGGCGGAAGTGCTCGCCCGCCAGGGTGTCCCGCAGCGCCCGTACCACCGCCGGCGGCAGGCCGGAGGCGAGCAGCGGGGTCAGCCCGGCGACGCCGTACTCCTCGATCGGCCGGTCCGTGTGCAGGTCACGGCCGCGGAAGATGCCCGCCCCGGCGTCCCACAACCGGGCCACCAGCGCCTCCGTCAGCCGCGCCGCCCGCTCCCGGTGCGCTCCCGGGTCCGCTCCCAGCTCCGCCGCGATCTCCGCCATCGCCTCCTCGGAGGCGATGAGCAGCGCGTTCACGCACGGGTCCTCGACGGCGAAGGCGTGCCTCACCCCCGCGTCCGCGTAGCCGGTGTCGCGGTAGTCGGCGGCGAGCCGCACGTAGCGCCCGTAGTCGAGGTCCGTCGGCCGGTCCGCCGGGTCGCCGTGGTCGAGGTCCGCCCGCCGGAACGACGCCGCCGGGGCCGGCTCGATCCGGGCCAGCGGACCGTCCCAGCAGGGGCTGTTGTCCATTCCGGACTCCCAGGGGTGGACGATCGCGGCCAGCCCCGCGCCGCCGAGGTCGCGGTCCTCGGTGAGGTAGCGGTGCCAGGCCAGCAGCCGCGGGTGGACGCGCGCCAGGAAGCCGCGGCGCGCGGATGCCGCCGGGTCCGCCCGGTGCACCAGCAGCGCGGCGAGCGCGTGCACCGGCGGCTGCACGATGCCGGAGGTCTGGATGTGGGCCGGGGCGCCGGCCCGTGCCTCCGCGCCCGCGGCTCCGCCCGCGACGCCGGCGGGGGAGCCCGCCGAGCGCCAGAAGTCCGGGCCCGGGAAGTAAGCGGCGTGCGGCACGGCCGGGTTGAAGACGATGTGCGGGATACGGCCGTCGCCCCACTGTGCACCGAGGAGCATCTCCAGCTCCCGCTGCGCCCGCCGCGGCGACAGGTGCCGCAGCCCGATGGCGACGAACGCCGAGTCCCAGCTCCACTGGTGCGGGTACAGCGTGCGCGACGGCACGGTGGAGGTTCCTGTCCAGTTGCCCAGCAGTACCGCCGCCGCGGTCCGCCACAGCTCGTCCGCGGGTACGGGCCCCGGCCCCGCGGCATCCGTCCCCTCGCCGGGCGCCGTCGTCAGGGCCGTTGCGCTCCGCCCCTTCGCGGGCACCGCGGTCATGCGCCGGCCCTGCGCAAGAACCCCGGCACGGCGGCGACGGCAGCCGCCGGGTCGCCGGTCAGCCGGCACTCGGCGGCGAGCCAGCCGGTGTAGCCGGCGGCGCGGAGCGCGCCGAGCCAGACGGGCCAGTCGAGATGGCCGGCGCCGGGCTGGAAGCGGTTGGAGTCGGAGACCTGCGCGTGGCCGATCCAGGGCGCGTTGTCGAGGATGGCGGCGGCGGGGTCGGCCTCCTCGATGTTCATGTGGTAGCTGTCGATGCCGATCCGCACGCCGTCCAGACCGGTGGCACGGATCAGTTCCGTGGCCTGTTCCAGCCGGTTGACCATGTGGTCCTCGTAACGGTTGAGCGGTTCGAGGAAGAGCGTGACGCCCTCGCGGCGCGCGTGCTCGCCCAGTTCGGCCAGTCCGTCGAGCAGCACGGCGCGATCGCCGGCCTCGTCGCGCGGCGGGGTGAAGGGCGGCAGCCGGCGGGAGAACATGCCGTACGAGGCGGGGGTCTGCGCGCCGACACCGCCGATCTCGGCGATCACGGAGAGCTGGGACTTCATCTGCGCCACCGCATCGCGCCGCTGCCCGGCGTCGAAGGCGCCGAAGAAGTGCAGCATCTCGACGCAGACGGTGGGCATGACGACGCCGTCGGCCAGCGCACGCTTCAGCTCGGGCAGTCGCGCCGCGAAGCGCAACTCGCCCTGGCCGCGCAGTTCGATGCCGTCGTATCCGGCGGCCTGCGCGAACTCCCACTTGCGCTGGAGGGTGTCGCCGGGCAGCAGGTGTTCCTGGGCCGCGAGGGAGAACATGGTGGGGCGGTCGGCCTTTCTGCGCGGGGGTGTGCGCGCGTGCTCGGAGCGGAACGGGCGGTCGTGCACGGCGTCTTCAGAACTCCAGCACGACCTGGAGGGCGGCTTCGGGCCGCTCGTCGAGCAGGGCGTACGCCTCTGCCGCCTCCGCCGCCGGCACCACATGGCTGACCAGCGGCAGCACCTCGACACGGCTTTCGGCGACGAGCCGCAGGAAGGTCTGCTGCAGCCGCTGCTGATCCCACCGCCCGGACAGCTCCGGCGGGACACCGCCGATCTGGGAGCAGACCAGCCGGACCCGGTTGTGGTGGAACTCGTCGCCGAGCCGCAGCCCGGCCGCGTCGCCCTGGTAGAAGCCGGCGGCCACCACGCGGCCGTCGACGACGACGGAGCGCACCGCCTCGTGCAGCGCGGCGTACGCGCCGCTGATCTCGATGGCGACATCGGCTCCGCGGCCGTCGGTCGCCGCCCGGATCCCCTCGGCGACGGCGTCGGCGCGGGCGTCGAACGTACGGGACGCGCCGTGCTCCAGGGCCCGCGCCAGCCGGGCGTCGAGGGCGTCCACCGCGGTCACGGTGGCGCCGTTGAGGGCGGCGAGCCGGGTGGCGAGCAGGCCGATGACGCCCTGCCCGAAGACGGCGACGTCCTCGCCGACGTGGATGCCGGCGGCGAGGACCGCGTTGTAGGCAATCGCTCCGACCCTGGCGAACGACCCGGCGAGCGGGTCGAGTCCGGCGGGCAGGGTGTGCCCGGCCATCCGTTCGGCGGGGACGACGCCCTCGCTGCGGTGGCCCCATATGCCCCAGACCAGGTCACCGGCGGCGGGCAGACCGGGGGTGCCGGCCAGTTCGGGGGATACCTCGGTGACCTCGCCGACCTCGGAGTAGCCCCAGCCGGCGACGGGATACGAAAGCCCGGCCGCGTCCTCGCGGAACAGCCGGGAGCCGGGGTCCCAGGACCGGGTCAGATACGGGTTCGTGCCCCGGTAGGCGGTGAGTTCGGTACCGGCGGAGATTCCGGAGTACCGGGTACGGACCCGCAGGTGGCCGGGGGGCAGCGGGGCGCTCTCGTGCTCGGCGACCTCGACCCGGCGGGGGGCGGTGAACTGGACGACGCGTTCCACGGTGGGTGCTCCGGTGGGGCTGATCGGGGGCGCGGCTGTTAACGACTTGAGTCGAAGATATCTCAGACTTATGTCTTGTCAACAGATAAAAGTAGTGGTGTGATGCAGTCCGCCAACGCTTAAGTCGATCCAGGGAAACGGTCAAAGGATCAGAACATGCGCACGTGGACCCGGCGGTCGAGGATCTCGGCCCTGCTCGCTGGCACCCTCGTCATGGGCGTGCTCGCCGGCTGCGCCACCGACGCCTCCGGTCCGGGCAGGCCCGACCGGAAGATCACCGTGTGGTCGGAGGAGAGCCTGACCGACCGCATCGCCCACACCCGCAAGGTCATCGACCGCTTCGAGGCCGAAAGCGGCGTCGAGGTCGAGCTGGTCGGCGTGGACGAAAACCAGCTCCCGCAGCTCATCATGTCGGCCGCCGCCGCCGGCGACCTGCCCGACGTGATCGGCGCCGTACCGCTGGGCCAGTCCTGGCAGATGTACAGCAACGAGCTGCTGAACACCCGCATCCCGGCCGAGGTCGTCGAGCGGCTCGGCGAGGGCACCTTCGACGCCAACGGGCTGCGCCTGACCGCCGACGGCGGCACCCGGCTCGGGGTGCCCTCCGACGCCTGGGTGCAGATCGTCGCGTACCGCCGGGACCTGTTCCGCGAGGCCGGTCTCGACGTTCCCGACGACTACGCGAGCCTGCTGCGAGCCGCCGAGACCCTGGACGTCAGGGGCCGAGACGGGATATCCGTCGCCACCGACCCGGCCGACGTCTTCACCCAGCAGAGCTTCGAGGACCTCGCCCTGGCCAACGGCTGCGACCTCGTCGACGACGGCGGCGACATCGGGCTGGACTCCGGGCCGTGCCGGACCGCCTTCGAGACCTACGACTCCCTCGCCCGCCGGTACGGCCCGCCCGGGCTGCAGACCGTCGACACCACCCGGGCCACCTACTTCGCCGGCCGGTCCGGCATGATCATCTGGTCCTCGTTCCTGCTCGACGAGCTGGCCGGGCTGCGCGATGACGCCCTGCCGAGCTGCGCCGCGTGCACGGACGACCCCGGTTTCCTCGCGGAGAACAGCGGCATCGTCACCGCGCTGCAGGGCCCCGGCGGCGCGAAGCCCGCCCAGTTCGGCGAGATCACCTCGTGGCTGGCCACCAGGACCGCCGAGACCGAGGCGTCGACCGAGTTCATCGAGTACATGATGAGCGCCGGCTACGAGGACTGGTTCGGGATGGCGCCCGAGGGCAAGATCCCGGTCCGTACCGGCACCCCCGACCGGCCCGGGCGCTTCGTCGACGCCTGGCGCGCCAGCGACATGGGCGTCGACACCCGGAAGTCGATGGAGGAGGTCTTCTCCCCCGAACTGCTCGACCAGCTCGTCGCCGGCGTCGGCGACATGAAGCGGTGGGGCATCGACCAGGGTGAGGGCGCGCTCGTCGGCGCCACCAACGGCGAACTGCCCGTCGCCAAGGCCGTCGGCGCCATGACCTCGGGACAGACGGGTCCCGAGGAGGCGGCGCGCGAGGCGTACGAGGAAGTCGACGCGCTGAAGACCTCCCTCGAGTAACCGGCCGGCCCCTCTTCCCCCGAGGAAACCTCACCGAGGAAACCGCACATGACCACGATCGACAGCCGCCCCGCGGCGAACCCCGCGGGCCCGCCCCCGCCCGCCGGCGGCCGGCCGCGCGCCCGCCGCCCCATGACCGCGAGCCGCCGCGAGAACCGTGCCGGCCTGGCCTTCGTCAGCCCCACGTTCCTGGTGGTGCTGGTCGTCGTGATCGTCCCGATCCTCTGGACGGTCCTGCTGGCCTTCCAGGACGCCAAGCTCGTCGACATCCAGGGCATGGGGCTGTTCGGCAACTGGACGCTGGAGAACTTCTCCGGCGTCTTCGCCTCGGCCGGCTTCTGGTCCAGCCTCGGCACCACCCTCGTCTACACCGTCGGCGCCACCGCGGGATCCGTGCTGCTCGGCCTCGTCGCCGCCCTCGCGCTTCGCCGCCCGTTCCGCGGCCGCGGCCTGCTGCGCGGCTCGATGCTCCTGCCCTACGTCGCGCCCGTCGTCGCCGTCGCGTTCGTCTGGGAGGTGGCGCTGAGCCCGCAGTACGGCGTGGTCAACGAGTGGGGCCGGGACGCCTTCGGCTGGGACGACCCGATCGCGTTCCTGTCCACCCGGCAGTACGACGTGAACCTGCTGGGCTGGCACGTCGACATACCCCTGGCCCTGCTGACCGTCATCGCCTTCGAGACATGGCGCTACTTCCCCTTCGCCTTCCTCTTCCTCCTCGCCCGGCTGCAGGCCGTGCCGCACACCCTGGAGGAGGCCGCGACCGTGGACGGCGCCACGGTCTCGCAACGCTTCCGGCACGTCCTGCTGCCCCAGCTCATGCCCGTGATCGCGCTGCTGTGCGTGCTGCGCTTCATCATGACGTTCAACAAGTTCGACGACGTCTACCTGCTCACCGGCGGCGGCGCCGGCACCGACGTCGCCGCCGTGCGCGTCTACGACTTCCTCACCTCGCGCTTCGACGTGGGCGCAGCCGCGGCCCAGGCGCTCGTCCTGGCGGCCGTGCTGACGGTGCTGCTCGGCATCTACTTCACGTTCTTCGCCAAGCGGGTCCAGGAGGAGGCGTGATGACGCGCGCGCAGTTCGAGGACCGCCTCTTCGGCACGCTCCGCTGGGTGGTGATCGCGTTTCTGGCGCTGATCACGCTGGTCCCCTTCTACTACATGGTCGTGCTGTCGCTGAAGCCCATCGACTCCCTGCTGGCCGACCCCGGATCGATGTGGGTATCGGCGAAGGAGCTGACGACCGCGACGTACCGGGACGTCCTCAAGCCCACCGAGGACGGCGGACAGGGCTTCCTGAAGCTGATGCGCAACTCGGCGCTGGTCTCGCTGGGCACCGTGGCCCTCACCCTGGCCGCGGCCCTGCCCGGTTCGTACGCCGTCAGCCGGCTGAGGTTCTTCGGCAGCCGCCAGGTCAGCGCGGTGTTCCTCGCCGTCTACCTGTTCCCCGCCACGCTGCTCGCCGTCCCGCTGTTCGTGATGTTCGCGCGGATGGGCCTGTCCGGCAGCCTCGTGGGCCTGGCGATCGTCTACGTGGCGCAGACCGTGCCCGTCTCCCTCTACATGCTGAAGAACTACCTCGTCACCATCCCGGCGTCCCTCGAGGAGGCCGCGGCGCTCGACGGCTGCAGCAGGCTGCAGACGCTGCGCAAGGTGGTGCTGCCGCTGGCCGCGCCCTCGCTGATGGCCACCGGGCTCTACGTCTTCATGATCGCCTGGAACGAGTTCCTCTTCGCCCTGCTCTTCCTCGCCGCCGCCCCGGAGAGCTGGACCGTCTCCCTGGGCCTGGCGCAGCTCTCCAACGGTATCGAGGTCTCCAAGACCGTGCTCATGGCCGGTTCCGTGGTCCTCACCATCCCCGTGGTGCTGCTCTTCTTCGCCGCGGAACGGCTGCTCACCGAGGGCCTGACCAGCGGCGCCGACAAGGGCTGAGCGGAGAGGACGCATGCGCAACCGGGCCAGCGCGGGGCAGTTGCTCCAGCTCATCCGCAGCGGCGAGGCCACCACCCGGGCGGCACTGCAGGAGGCCACCGGCCTGTCCCGCTCCACCGTCGCGGGCCGGCTCGACGCGCTCCAGGCCGCCGGGTGGCTGCGCGGCGCCGCCGGCGTCTCCACCGGCGGCCGGCCCTCCGTGCAACTGGAGTTCGACACGACGCACGCCGTCGTGCTCGCCGCCGACCTGCAGACCCGGCACGGCCGCGCCGCCGTCCTCGACCTCGCCGGCCGGCCGCTCGCCGAGCGCACCGGCGAACTGCGCGTCGGCGACGGTCCGGAGGCGGTCCTCGACGAGCTGGGGCGCTGGTTCGGCCCGCTGCTCGCCGGGGCCGGGCGGGGCGCGGACGAGGTGTGCGGCATCGGCATCTCGGTGCCGGGCCCGGTGGATGTCGGCGCCGGGCTCGTCGTACAGCCGCCGATCATGCCCGGCTGGGACGGCTACCCGATCCAGGACCACATGCGCCGCTCCTTCGCCAAGCACACCGCGGGGCCGGCGGACGTGCCGGTGCTCGTGGACAACGACGCCAACCTCCTCGCCTACGCGGAGCAGCGCGCCGGGTTCGCCGACTGCGCCGCCTTCGCGCTCGTCAAGGTCTCCACCGGCATCGGTGCCGGCGTCGTCGTGGACGGCAGCATCTACCGCGGCATCGACGGCGGCGCGGGCGACATCGGGCACGTACGGCTGCACGACGGGCAGGACGCCCTGTGCGCCTGCGGCTCGTACGGCTGCCTCGCCGCCGTCGCCAGCGGCCGGGCGCTGGCGGGCCGGCTCACCGCACTGGGCGTGCCCGCGACCTCCGGCTCCGACGTGCGCGACCTGCTGGCCGCCGGGCAGCCGGACGCGGTGCGGCTCGCGCGCGGAGCCGGGATGCGGCTGGGGGAGGTGCTGGCCACGGTCGTCACGCTGCTGAACCCGGGGGTGCTGATGATCGTCGGTGACCTCGCCGGCCCGCCCTTCCTCACCGGCGTACGGGAGTTGCTGTACCAGCGCGCGATGCCGCGCACCACCGCGCACCTCCAGGTCGTCACCTCCCGCCTCGGCGACGGCGCGGGGCTCGCGGGCGCGGGGGCGCTGGTGGTGGAGCACCTGTACGCACCCGACCGCGCGGACGAGCGGCTGGCGGCGCGTGGCGGAAGCGGGACGCGGTGACCGGCCGCGGGGAGACCGCCGCCGGCCCGGCTCCGGTACGGGTCGGGCTCGTCGGCGCCGGCCCCTGGGCCCGCGCCATGCACGCCCGGGTGCTCGCCGCCGGGCCCGAGACCGAGCTGACCGCCGTCTGGGCCCGCCGCCCCGAAGCCGCCGCCCGGGTGGCCGCGCCGTACGGCGCCGCGGTCGCCGGCTCGTTCGCCGAACTCCTCGGCGGCTGCGAGGCCGTCGCCTTCGCCGTACCCCCCGCCGTCCAGGCCGAACTGGCGGTCCGCGCCGCCGCCGCGGGCAAGGCGCTGCTGCTGGAGAAGCCGCTCGGCCCCGATCTCGGCGCCGCCCGCGCCGTCGCCGACGCGGTCGCCGGACACGGCGTGGTCTCGCAGCTCGTCCTCACCAAGCGGTACCACCCCGTCACCCGTGACTTCCTGCGCCGCGCCGCCGCCGCGGACGTCGCCGGCGCCCGCTCCTGCTACCTGCACGGCGCCTTCCTCGGCGGCGAGTTCGCCACCGCATGGCGGCTGGAGCACGGCGCCCTGCTCGACCTCGGCCCGCACCTGCTCGACCTCCTCGACGCCGCCGTGGGCCCGGTCGCCGCCGTCCGCGGCACCGGCGACCCGCGCCGCTGGATAGAGCTGACCTGCGAGCACGAGAACGGCGCCGTCAGCCAGGCGTCGCTCTCCGGCAGCGTGCGGCTGCCCGCGGCCCGCACCCGTATCGAGCTCTTCGGTCCCGGTGACGAGATCGTGTACGACACCGCCGGGATCGACCACGAGGAGTGCTGGCCCGTACTGCGCCGCGAGTTCGCCGCCGCCGTCCGCGCCGGCCGCTCCGGCGGCCTCGACGCCCGCCGCGGCCTGCGTCTCCAGGAACTGCTGCACCAGGCCGTGCCCGGCTGAACTCCCGGCGGTCCGGCGCCGGTCACGGGCGTTCGGGGACCGGTCCCCGACGGACGCGGGACACTGGTGGGGCACAGACCGTCACGAGTATCCGGAGGCCGGCGATGCCCCTGCGAGAGAGCCTGGCGCGCGGCGCCGCGCCGTCGCCGCCCGGCACCCTGCACGCCCGCAGCGTCGCCGGCGGCATCCGGGTGCCGCCCGGCGCCGAGCGGATCGTCAGCTTCGGGCGCGACAAGGACGAGGTCGACCTGTGCGTCGGCGAGGACGACCTGCGCGTCAGCCGCCGGCACGGCGAGCTGTCGTACCAGCGCAGCACCTGGTGGCTGCGGAACACCGGGCAGCAGCTCGTCCGGCTGCCGCGCGGCCGGCTGATGCACCTGACCACCGAGCCGATTCCCCTCGCCCCCGGCTACACCCCGTTGTTCGTCAAGGGCTCGGGGCACCGCGAACACCTCGTCGAGCTGTACGTCACGGACGCCGGCGAGGCCGGGCGGGTGCCGCGGCACCGCGCCGAGACACTGCCGCCCAGGCGCTGGACGCTCAGCAAGCAGGAGCGGCTGGTGCTCGTCGTGCTCGGACAGCAGTACCTGCAGTACGAGTCGGATCCCCGCCCGCTGTCGTACCGCCAGGCGGCCGAACTGCTGGCCTTCCTGCCGGGCGGCGAGGGCATCACCAAGCGCGTCATCGAGCACCGGGTCGAGGACGTCCGCAAGCGGCTGGCGCGCGGCGGATTCCCGTACCAGGTGACCCGGGGCGACGACGGCGGCGGCCCGAGCGACAGCGTCCTGAAGCACAACCTGCTGCGCGGACTGGTGGAGTCCACGACCCTCGTGCCCCCCGATCTCGAACTCCTGGACGACTATTTCTCGAGCTGAGAGCCGATTCCACGGCTTCGGCGGCGCTGAGGCGGGGAAGTCGTGAAGACGCCGTGCCAGCGCCGCGCGCAGCAGATAAGTTTCGCCCTGCAGACGGGCGAAAGGAGTCGCGGTGCGCGTGGGTCAGCTGGTCGGCGACCGCTACCGGCTTGAGGAGCTGATCGGTGACGAGGGCCGCGGCGAGGTGTGGTTCGCGACCGATGAGCAACTGGGCCGCCAAGTCGTGCTCAAACGCGGCGGCGCCATCGGCGAGCGCCCCCGGCTGCTCGGCGTGGCCCGCGCCCAGGCGAAGGCCACCCACCCGCATGTGGTCACGCTCTACGGCGTGGAGTTCATCGAGACCGGCCAGGACGCCGGCTGCTGGCTGGTGATGGAACGCGTCACGGGCGGCAGCCTGGACAAGCAGCCGAAGATGGCGCCCGAGAAGGCGGCGCTGATCGGTGCGCAGATCGCCTCGGCGCTGGGGGCGCTGCACGCCAACGGCGTCGTGCACTGCGACGTCAAGCCCGCCAACGTCGTCATCACCGAGGACGGCACGCCCAAGCTCACGGACTTCGACTCCGCCCAGCGCACCGGCAGCAACGAGACCATCTCGCCCGACCGCCCGCTCAGTTACACCCCCGACTACGCTGCGCCCGAGGTCGTCAACGGCTCGCCCGTGCCGCGCTCGGACGTGTACTCCCTCGGGGTGATGCTCTACAAGGCGGTCACCGGCGTCCCCCACGACGAGGTCGGCGGCGAGGAGGACGACGAGCGGAGCGGACAGGACGCGGCCACCCTGCGCGAGTGGAAGATCAGCCAGGGTGTGCTGAGCCGCGAGCGCGACACCGGGGCGCTGGCCGTGCCGCTCGAAGCGATGCTCCGCCGCCGGGCCGACCGGCGGCCCGACGCCGCCGAGGCCCGCCGGCTGCTGGAGGAGGCGGCCGGGCAGCGCAGATGGGCACGGCGGTTCGCCTTTCTTTCCGGGCCGCGCCGCCGTCCGCGGGCGATCGCCGCGGCGGGTACGGCGCTGGTGGCGGCGGTGGCGCTGGCCGGCGCCCTGATCTGGTGGGCCACCGACACCCCGGGCCGTGCCCCGGGCGACATGAAGCCGCACGCCGGGGTCATCGGCGACCAGCGTACCATGGACCCGTGCTCGCTCACCGACCCCGGCGAGTTCGCCCGGTTCGGCCGGAGCGTGGAGTGGGACCGCGACTACGGCAACTTCGACCGCTGCGACGTCCTGGTCTACCCGCAGGGCGAGGACGGCGAACACATCGACGTGCAGGTCGAGTTCGACTCCGGCCCGGCGCCGGAGTCGCCGGCCCCGGTGCGTACCTTCGGCGGCATCGGCATCATCGAGGAGCCGCCGGAGGGCGAGGAATGCGCGCGGGCCCTCGTCCTGCCGGACGAGGCGGACAGCGACGTGAGCATCTGGATCTACGTCGACGGCGAGGGCGTCCAGGGCTACGGCGGTATCGGCACCCTGTGCGACATGGCGGACATCGCGGCCAGGACCGCCAGCGAGACCCTCGGCAGGGCGCGCGCGGAGAACCGCACCGTCCCCCGGCGCGACCCGCCGGCTGCGGACGTGTCGCTGCTGTGGCTCGACGCCTGCCGGCTGCTCGATGCCCGCGCGCTGGAGGTCGTCCCCGGCATCGACGCCGGCGATCCCGACGTGGGCTTCGGCAACTGGGACTGCGACTGGTACAGCACCACGCGCGACATCGAGGTCCAGTTGCGCTACGACCGCGACCAGCCGCTCGACGGCGAGGACGGCACGGTGACGAAGCTGGCGGGCCGCGACGCGGTCGTCTCCCCGGAGTACGACGGCGAGGACACCTGCACGGTACGCGTCGAATACCGCGAGTACCCCGACGAGAACGGCCAGAAGGCGGTCGAGCTGCTCTACCTCACCCTCGACGGCGACGACGAGTCGCCGGAGGACCTGTGCCGGATGGCCACCCGGCTCGCCGAGACGGCCGCCGGGGAGCTGCCGAAGCTCTGAGGGTACGGCCCGCGCAGGCCCGTGACCGGCGGCGGGGAGGGGTCCCCGGAGGCAGGGAGCACGGTGGGGCGGTCGGCAGCAGCCGGCCGCAGCCGAGGGGACCTGCGATGGAACGAATCCGAGGACACCGGTGATGCGCGCGCGCGACAGCCTGGCCCGTGGCGTGACGCCCGCGCAGCCGGGCACGCTGCACGTACGCTCGGCCGACGACGGCATCGAGGTGGCCCCGCTGCCCGGGCTGACCGTCCGGTTCGGGCGCGGGCCGGGGGACGAGGGCGACGGCGGGGACGTCGAACTGCACGTGGGCCGGCGCGATCACGGCGTGAGCCGGCGGCACGGCGAGCTGACGTACCTGGAGGGCGGCTGGACCCTGCGCAACACCGGGCAGCAGGCGCTGCGGCTGCCGCGCGGCCGGCTGCTGCCTGCGGGCTCGGGCCGTCTGCCGCTGCCCGGCGGGTACACGCCGGTGTTCGTCAAGGGCTCCGGCTTTCGCGAGCACTTGGTGGAGCTGTACGTGGTCCGCCCGGAACCGCCTCCGACGGGCGGTCTCCCGGGCCTCGCGCTGCCGGCGTCGTGGGTGCTGTCGGAGGACGAGCGGCTGGTGCTCGTGGTGCTGGGCCAGCGGTACCTGCGCCACGAGCCGGACCCCCGCCCGCTGCCGTACCGGCAGGCGGCGGAGGTGCTGGCGTTCCTGCGGCCGGGGGAGCGGTGGGACACGGCGGAGGTCGCGCGCCGGGTGGAGGACATACGCCGCCGGGTGGCATGCGACGCGGCGTCCGTGTCACCGGACGCGCAGGCGCCGGAGGGCGGCACACCGGACCACCGGCTGCTGACCGATCTGGTGGCGGCGACAGCGCTGGTCCCGCCGGACCTGGGTCTGCTGGACGGCGTGGAGGGCTGAGGGCCGGTGAGGGGGCGGCGGGGCCGGACAGCCCCGCCGCGGGGGCCGGTTCACGCGCGTCCGTCGCCCGTCGTCGACGAGGAGATCGCCGCCCGCGCCAGCTCGCCCCGAACGGGACGCCCGGGTGGTGCGTGACGCCGTCGGCCGGGCCGCCGTACGGTCCGCTGACGGCCGGCGGGCGGCGTCAGCCCGTGCCGTCCGGATCCAGCATCCGGCTCGCCAGCACCTCACCGTCCGCGTCCACGGCGCTGATCCGTACCACCTCCGCGCCGTCCGCCTCCGCGACCTCGGCCGTCGTGACGAAGCCGCTCTTGCCGACGGTGCCGGCCTCCGTCAGCGTCCGGCGTGACGCACCGGTCTCGATCCGCCAGGAGTCGACCTCCGTGGCGCCGTTCCAGCTCATCGCGAGCGTGTCCGGCCCGCGCCACTGAACGCGGGGCCTGGTCGCGGGCGTGCCCGTCCAGTCGGTGCGTATCGCCCGGTAACTGTAGGTGCCCTGGGGGAACGTCCCGGTGAACACCGGCTCCCCGCCGGCGAACTCCACCATCCGCCCCGCGCTGCCGTAGCCGAGCAGGACGTCGCCGTTGTCCGTCTGCTGCGCCGATCCGGCGAAGAGGGTGAAGACCGGCTCGGGGGGCTGCACGTCCTCGGCGAGGCGGGCGGTCATCGCCTGCTCGTCCATCTCGTAGACGGCGCCGCGGGAGCGCTGCGGGCTGCTCTTGTTGCCGTTGTCGAAGAGCATCAGCCGCCCGTCCGGCAGCCGCCGGGCGTCGTGCTGGTAGCTGGGCCGCTGCGCGGGGTCGGGGAAGGCGAAGTCGCTCGCCGCGCCGCCGAGGCGCCAGCGGACGTCGCCGGTCTCCCGGTCGATCTTGTAGACCGTGCTGGTGTGCCGGGCGCTCATGAGCAGGTCGCCGTCCGTGTCGTACGCCAGGGAGTTGGCGTGCACCGGGTCCACCATCGCCCCGGTGAGCGGTTCCTGGCTCTCCGTCAGCGGGATGTGGTCCAGCGCGCTCCACTCGAAGAGCACCTCTCCGGTGGCCGCGTCCTGCTCCTGGATGACGGCGTCGATGACCTGGGCGTCCGCCTTCCCGCCGTACGCGGTGAGGTCGCGGGTGACGAAGGAGAAGCCGAGCAGCAGCACGCGGGAGCCGTCCGGGCTGGTCTCGAACTCGTGGCTGTCGGTGAAGTAGCCGTCCATCCGGTACGAGGCGATCTCCTGGTAGGAGGAGTTCAGCAGGAGGTACTCGCCGCCGAGGTCGGTGTTGTCGAAGACGCTCAGCGCCGGCTCGCCGCGGAAGGTGAGGGGCTCCAGGTTCATGTACGGGCCCTCCTTCCACCACACCAGCTCGCCGGTGTTGTCGTAGATCGCCGCGCCCGCGAGGTCGCCGCCGACCGGCGCTGGGGTGGTGAGGAGCACGCCGTCGTCCTCGCGGCCCGTGGTGGTCGTGGTGAGCGCGGGCGGCGCCGCGGCCTCCGGCCGCGCGGGCGAGCCGCCGAGCGGCGGGACGGCGCCGTCCGGGGCGGCGGGGGCGGGGGGTGGTGACGGGTTCGGGGCGGCGGGCGCGGCGGCGCCGCCGGCGAGGGTGACGGGGACGCAGAGCGCCGTCGCGGCGCCGAGGACCCAGGCCCGTAACAGCCGGGGTCGGGGACGGTGGTGCGGCGGTGTCCGGTGCTTGCCCTGAGGCACGGGAATCTCCTTGACCGTGGGGGGTGTTCGGCCGTCCCTTCCGCGCGGGGGCCGGGCCCGGCCGGTACGGCGGGCACCAGGCTGCTGGAGCCGGCGGCGGGAGACAAGCCCCCCGCCGCCCCGGACACCGACCGGCCCTGGTATTCGACCTGCGCGGAGATGGTGTGCGTGACGGCCTCGCGGCTGCCGGCAGCCGCGGCGGGAGCCCGGTCGGCGGCCGTGCCCTGCTGTGGCGCGGCTGCCGCCCCGAGGGCGGTGACGGGGATGCTGACGACCGCCGCGGAGGGCCCGGGGGACGGCCCGTGCCGGTCTGTCGTACAGGCGACATGTCGCAAGCCCGGCAGGGCGGAGATCGTGACAGCCGGCCCGTAAGGACCGAAAGCTGTCCCCGTGCCTCTACGACGAATAAAGCTGCCGGCGCTCGCCACCGCGGGCGCGCTCCTGGTCACGCTGGCGCCCTCCGCGACCCCCGCAGCCGCCTCACCCGGCGGCGCGACGGTCCCGGACCGGGCGTCCGGCTCCTCGCTCAGCGTCGTCACGCTCGTCACCGGCGATCGCGTACGGCTTGAGCGCTTCCCCGACGGCCGGCAGGCCGCCACCGTGACGCCACGCGAAGGCGCCGGCTCAGGCGGCGGCTTCGAGCAGCTCGACATCGACGGCGACCTGCACGTCATCCCCTCCGACGCGGTGCCCTTCGTCGGCTCGGGCGCCCTGGACCGCGACCTGTTCAACGTCACGGAACTGATCGAGCAGGGCTACGCCGACGGGCAGAGCAAGCGGATCCCGCTGATCGTGTCGTACGCGAAGGGCGCGCGCACCGCCGACGCCGCGGAGCTGCCGGGCGTCCGGACGGGCGCCGCGCTGCCGAGCCTCAACGCCCGCGCCGTCGAGGCCGGCAAGGACAAGGCAGGCCGCTTCTGGGAGGCGGTCGACGACGACCGCGGCACCGCCCGGACGGCGGCCGAGCCGAAGCTCGCCGGCGGCATCGCGCGGATCTGGCTCGACGGCAAGGTCAGCGCGTCGCTCGACCGCAGCGTGGCGCAGATCGGCGCGCCCGGGGTGTGGCAGGGCGGCCACGACGGCGAGGGCGTCACCGTCGCGGTGCTCGACACCGGCGTCGACGCCGAACACCCGGACCTGGCGGGCAAGGTCGACGAGGCCCGCAACTTCTCCGACAGCCCCACCACCGGCGACGCCTTCGGCCACGGCACGCACGTCGCGGCCACCGTCGCCGGCACCGGAGCCGGCTCCGGCGGCACCCGCAAGGGCGTCGCCCCCGGTGCCCGGCTGCTGGTCGGCAAGGTGCTCGGCGACGACGGCTTCGGTTCCGAGTCGCAGGTGCTCGCCGGCATGGAGTGGGCCGCGAACGCCGGGGCCGACGTGGTCAACATGAGCCTGGGCACCGACGCGCCCACCGACGGCACCGACGCGCTGAGCCTCGGTCTGAACCGGCTGACCGCGGAGACCGGCACGCTCTTCGTCGCCTCGGCCGGCAACAGCGGCCCCGGCTCGGCCACCGTCGGCTCACCCGGCGCCGCCGACGCGGCCCTCACCGTCGGCGCCGTCGACCGCGACGAGTCGCTGGCGGGCTTCTCCAGCCGCGGCCCGCGCGTCGGCGACCTCGCCGTCAAGCCCGACATCACCGCCCCCGGCGTGGACATCGTCGCCGCCCGCGCGGCCGGCACCGCCATGGGCACGCCCGTGGACGATCTCTACACCGCCGCCTCCGGCACCTCCATGGCGGCGCCGCACGTCGCCGGCGCCGCCGCGCTGATCGCCCAGCGCCACCCCGACTACACCGCGCAGCAGCTCAAGGACGCTCTGGTCAGCACCGCGCAGCGGCACGACGACCTGACGGTCTACCAACAGGGTGGCGGGCGCGTGGACGCCGCCCGCGCCGACGCCCAGCAGGTGTACGCCACCGGCACCCTCGGCTTCGGCAGCGTCGACGAGGGCGGCGCGCCGATCCGGCGCGAGATCACGTACACCAACGCCTCCGACGCGCCTGTGACGCTGCAACTCGCCGCCTCACTGCGGGCCGCGAGCGGCGCGCCGGTCCCGGCCGACGCCGTCGGGCTGCCGGACGGCGACACGGTCGAGATCGCCGCGGGCGCCACCGCGACCGTCCCCGTCACCCTCGACCCGGCGGGGCTGAACCCCGGCCGTTACGGCGGGTACGTCACCGCGACCACCGGCGAGACCGCCGCCCACACCACCATCGGCGCCGTCCGTGAGGCGCCCACGCGCACCGTCACGCTGCGCGGCATCGACCGCTCCGGCCAGCCCGCCTTCGTCAACCCCGTCACGCTCTTCGGCGAGGACGACCGCTACGACGTCATCACGTACCTCCCTGAGGGCCGGTCGCTGACCGTGGAGGTGCCGGAGGGCGACTACTTCCTGCACGGGGTGATCTCCGACAAGATCCCCGGCGGCAGCGTCGACAGCCTCATCGTCGACCCGCAGCTCACGGTGGACGGCGACATGGAGGTCGTCCTCGACGCCCGCGAGGCCAACGAGGTGAGGATCGAGACCCCGAAGCCGGCGGTGCAGGAGGCCGTCATGAGCTTCTACAGCCACCGCGAGTTCGGCACCCGCAGCATCTCCCACGGGCACATGGAGTTCAGCGTCGACGGCCGTAAGCTCTACGTGACGCCGACCGCCAAGGCCCGCGAGGGCGTCTTCGAGGTCTCCTCCCGCTGGCAGCTGGAGGCCCCGATGCTGACGGGCACCCTCCGCGGCCCCGGAGCGCAGGGGCGCAAGGACATCGAGGACGTACGGCTCATGGGCCGCTCGCCGGCCCTGGACGGCAGCCGGCGGCTGCCGCTGGTCGACGCCGGTGCCGGCACGGAGGCCGACTTCGCGGCCCTCGGCGGGGACGACGGCCTCGCCGACGCCGCCGTACTGGTCGACGGCGACTCCCCGCAGGACGAGGACGCGGTCCGCCGCGCCGCCGCCGCGGGGGCGCGCTACGTCATCGTCGTCTGCCCGGAGGGTTCCGCGGGCTGGAGCGTGTGGCGGCCCGGCGGTGACCGGCTGCCCGCGGTGGGCGCGATGGTCCGCTACGACGTGGGCAAGGAGCTGCGTGCGGCGCTGGCCGCGGGCCGGGCGACCGTCGAGCTGCGCGGCACGCCGTCGAGCCCGTACCTGTACGACGTGATGCAGGTGGCGAAGCAGCGGGTGCCCGAGCGCGTGGTGCACCGGGTGACCGGCTCGAACACCGCCACCGTCCGGACCGATTACCGCGACCTGGGCGGCAATCCCTGGACGAAGGAGCAGCGCTTCGGCTGGCGGCCGTGGATGGGAACGGCGATCAACCAGTACCAGCGGCACGTGCCCACCCCGCACGAGCGAACCGAGTACGTGAGCGCCGGTGACACCCTCTGGCGCCACAACGTCCACCACCGCTACACCTACGACACGTTCAACCCGCTGGCCGGCGGCATGATCCAGGAGGCGCGCAGCTATCGTGCGGGCCAGCGGATCGACGAGTCCTGGTACGCGCCCGTGGTACGTCCCGCGATCCCCCGGGGCGTGGAAGGGCTGACCTCCTACCGCGAGGGCGACCAGCTCACCATCCGGATCCCGGAGTTCGCCGACTCCCAGGACGGCCACTACAGCCGGCTGGACGGCGGCGACTGGGACGGCACCCCGGCGGACGAGGCGTCGGCCACGCTGTACCGGGACGGCGAGAAGCTGGCCGAAGGCCGTACGGCGTGGGGCGCGTTCCCCGCGGGCGGCGGCGGAAAGGGCACGTACCGCCTCGACCTCGCGGTCGACCGGACCACCCCCGAGTGGCGCACGGGCGTGAGCACGCGCACCAGTTGGTCGTTCGCGGCCGGCAGCCCGGCGGCGGGCGAGCAGGAACTGCTGCCGCTGGTGCAGGTGGACTACGACGTGCCGACCGACGCGCGCGGCGCGGCGCCCGGCGGGCGGCTCGTGCCGATCGGCATCACGGCGCGGCACCAGGACGGCCTCGACGGGCGGCGCATCAAGGGAATGGAGGTCTCCGCGTCGTTCGACGACGGCGCCACCTGGCAGGACGCGGCGGTGACGCCCTGGTGGGAAGGCGGCGGCCGGGTCTGGTTGCGGCACCCCTCGGTGGGTGACGAGGGCGGCTTCGTCTCACTGCGCGTGAAGGCGTGGGACGACGCCGGCAACAGCGTCGAGCAGACGGTGAAGCGGGCCTACGCGCTGAAGTGACACCCTCCGTCACCGGTGCGGCCGGAGGGAACCGGCCGCACCGGTGCGGGCGCCGCGCCCTGCCCGTACGCACCCGCGCGGGCGCCCGTGCCGTACGGGCACGCCTGCCGCACGGGCGCACGCCGGCATGCGCCCTCTCCACGGATGCGGGCCCGCGCTCAGCCGCACGCACCCTCCCGGACCGCCGTCACGGCAGCCAGTGGCGCCGGGCCGCCTGCCACACCAACTGCGCCCGGGTGTCCGCACCCACCCGGCTCATCATGTCCCGCAGCCGCCGCTGGACCGTGCGCTGGCTGATACCGAGCTGGGTGGCGATCGCCTTGTCCGCCAGTCCCGCCACCACCAGCGAGAGCAGATAGCGCTCGTCCTCCGCCAGCGCCGGCCCCGCCGCTCCGGCGCCGTCGCCGAGCCCGGACAGCTCGCCCGCCCCGGTGACCTGCAGCGGCGAGGCCGCGGCCCACTGGCTTTCGAAGAGCGCGATCAGCGCGTCGAGCAGCGCACTGCTGCGCACCACCGCCACCGTCGGCTCACCGAACCTGCTGTCGGCGTTCGGTACCAGAGGGCACAGGGCCAGCGCCCCGTCGGCGATCATCAGCCGCACCGGCAGCGTGCTCGCCGCGCGCGCCTCCTCACCGGCGCGGACGCCGAGGGCCACGTTGCCCAGCATCCCGGGCTCCTCCAGCAGCGCCCGCTCGTAGATCACGCGGTAGCGCACGCCCTTGGCGAGCATCTCGAACTCCTCGTCGTTGTCCTCCGACGGCATCGCGACGTGCCCCGCCTTGCACAGCGCCAGCACCTCCTTCCGTGCGCCGTACGCGAGGTCGCGTATCTGCTGCCGGATCGCCGCCACGCCCGTGACGACCTCGACGAGCTGCCGCGCGTCGCGGCGCCGGCCGCCGGCCCGGAACTCCTCGGCCAGCTCCGTCACCCCCTGCCTGGCCCGCTCCAGCGCCTCCTGCCCGCGCAGCAGCCGCGGCCCGAGGGCCACGTCCGGCGCCACGGGCACGAAGCGTCCGGAGCCGCCCGGGCGTTGCTCCGGTCCGCTGACAAGTCCCTTCTCCCGCAGCGAGGTCAGCAGCGACTCCGCGTGCCGCCGGTCGAGACCCAGTTCCCCGGCCACGGACTCCGCGTCCGCGCCGTGCAGCCCGACCAGCAGCCGGTACACCCGTTCTTCCGTCGGTTCGACGCCTGCCGGCTCCAGCACCGTCTCTCACGCTCCTTCCGCACGGGCCTCCGCCGTCGTACGCCCTGTCTGGCCAATGGCCGACATGGCGATAAGTCGCCAACGGAAACCGCTTCCTTGGCGCCGGACGGGCGGGCTACAACCCGAGTCATGCATCGTTCGTCCCGGCGTCACCTGTCCGTCCGCGCCGCCGTGCTCGGCTGCCTCGCCACGTTGCTGGCCTCCGTGCCCTCTCTAGCGACAGCGCTCCCGGAATCGTCAGTGTCACACCCGGCGGCGTCCGCCCCCGCCGCCCCGGCGGCCACGGGGACCTCGGCGAGCGCCTCGGCCGGCCCGGACGGGGGCACCGCGGGGCAGGCCGGCCCCGGCACCGAGGTCACGCTCATGACCGGCGATACCGTCACCCTCGGCCCCGTCGCCGACGGCCGTCCCACCGTCTCGGTGGCGCCCGCGGGGCGCGGCGTGGCAAGCACGTCGTTCACGACCCTGTACGAGGACGGCGACGTCTACGTCGTGCCCGACGCGGTCGCCGGCCTGGTTCCCGAGGTCCTGGACACCGAGTTGTTCAACGTCACCGCGCTCGCCGCGATGGACTACGACGACGCGGCCACCGACACCCTCCCGCTGATCGTCCGCGGCCCCCGCCCGCTGGCCGCGCTGGACGAGGCGACCGGCGCCCGCAGGCTGCCCAGCATCGACGCCACCGCCGTCGACGTACCCAAGGGCGCGGCCGCCGGCTTCGCCGAGCGGCTCGCCGCCCCCGCCGGGCCCCGCGCCGCGGCCGGCGTGACGAAGGTGTGGCTCGACCGCGAGGTCCGGGCCGCCGAACTGGACTGGAACCTCGGCATGATCGGCGCCCCCGAGGCATGGGAGAGCGGCCTGAGCGGCGCCGGCGTCGACGTCGCCGTGCTCGACTCCGGCATCGATGCCGACCACCCCGACCTGCGCGGACAGGTCTCCGCAGCCGCGGACTTCACCGGCAGCGGCACCACCGGCGACCCGAACGGCCACGGCACGCACGTCGCGTCCCTCGTCGCCGGCACCGGTGCGGCGGCGGACGGCGTCCGGCGCGGCGTCGCCCACGGCGCCCGGCTGCTCAACGCCCGGGTGCTCGACGGGGAGGGCCGGGGGCAGGCGTCCTGGGTCATCGCGGGCATGGAGTGGGCCGCCGGGCACGGTGCCGAGATCGCGAATCTCAGCCTCGGTGCACAGCCGGCGGCGGGCGGCGACCCGGTCGCGCTCGCGCTGGACGCGCTCACCGCGAAGACCGGCACCCTGTTCGTCGCGGCGGCCGGCAACTCCGGCCCGTTCGGTGCCACCATCCAGTCGCCGGGCGTCGCGGACAGCGCGCTGACCGTGGGCGCCGCGGTCCCCACCGGAAAGCCGGCGCACTTCTCCAGCGTCGGGCCGACCCTCGGTTCGTACCGCGCCAAGCCCGACCTCATGGCGCCCGGTTCCGGTATCACCGCGGCCCGCTCGGGCGGCGGCACGGCCGACCCGTACACGACGATGAACGGCACGTCGCAGGCGACGCCGCACGTCGCCGGCGCCGCCGCGCTGCTGCTGGAGAAGCACCCCGGCTGGAACTGGGAGCGGGTGAAGACCGCGCTGATGACCACCGCGGACGGCGACCCCGTCAGAACGGTGTCGCAGGTCGCCGGCTCCGGCATGCTCGACGTGCCCGGCGCCCTCTCCGACACCCTCGTCTTCGACCGCGGCAATGTCGACTTCGGCTACCTCCGCCACCCGGGCGGCAGCGCGCCGCGGTCCGTCGAGTTCTCCGTCACCAACGAGGGCACCGGGCCCGAGCACCTGAACCTCTCCGACAACGCCCGCGACGTCTACGGTGATCAGGCGCCCGACGGCCTCCTGACCCTCAGCCCCGCCCAGGTCACCGTGGCCCCCGGTGAGCAGCAGACGATCACGGCCACGCTCGACCCCGGTACGGTGCAGCCGCGCGTCTACGCGGGCGGTGTCGTCGTCGAACGTGAGGGCCGTGACACCGTCACCCTGCCGTTCAACGCCTACATCGAGGCGCCCCGGCACGACATCCGGCTGACCGTACTCGACCGCGACGGCGAGCCCTGGGCCGGCGGCACCGTGTGGCTCGCCAACATGGACGACTACCGCCCGGTGAGCGGTGGCGGCTCCCAGACCGTGCACCTGGACGAGAACGGCCGGGGCACCGCCCGGCTGCTGCCCGGGTCGCTCAGCGTGATGGCGAAGGTGGAGACCCCGGCGCGCGACGGCTCCCCGGCCACGGTCGCGTTCGCCGGCTCGCCCGAGGTCATGCTCGACCGTGACATGGAGTACACCATCGACGCCCGCAGGGCGAAGCAACTGCGGCCCGCGCGGGTCGCGGGCGCCGACACCCGGGTCGGGCACGTCTCCGTCCACTACCAGCGAAGGGACGCCAAGAAGGGCATCGGCATCGGCGACGGCATCTACGCCGGCGGTGCGGAGGTCGAGAACGGCCGGGTCTTCCTGCAGCCGACCGGGCCGGTGGAGAGCGGCACCGTGGCGTTCGAGACCCGCTGGCGGCTGGACGCGGCGGGCCCGGAGCGCGCCCGGCAGGCCGATGCGTACGCACTGGTGCTCGGCGGCGAGACGGTCGCCGACCCGCCGGCCTACGAGGTCTCCCGCGCCGAGGTCCGCGACCTCGCCCGGCTGACGTCCGACTACCGCTCGCTGCTCGGCCGCCCCGACCGGTACACCGAGACCCGCACCGTCTCTTCCTCCCGGATCTCCGCCGGCTACTCCATGAGTGAGCCGCTGGACGTGCCGCAGCGCAGGACCGAACTGGTCACCGCCGGCCCGGAGGTGAGCTGGCGGCACTGCGTGGCGGCACCGTCCGCGGCGGACACCTCGCTGTGCGAGGCGACGACGACGTACGAGTCCGGAGAGCGGCGCTCACCCGTGTGGTTCCGCGGAGCGGCACCGACGGTGGTCTCCGGCGTCCACTACGGCGGCAGCATCTCGCTGCCCTTCCGCCACCTGAGCGACGGCACCCACCACGGTGAGGTGAAGGACAGCGACGCGCTGGGCACCGGGAGCCGGCGGCTGTACCGCGACGGGGTCGAAGTGCCGCCGCGCGGGCCCGCGAGCACGTACTACGACGTCCCGCCGGAGCCGGCGACGTTCCGCCTGGAGCACACCTCGCGCCCGGACACCGCGCGGCTGCCGATCGGCACCCGGACGGACACCAGGTGGACCTTCCCCTCCCACGGGCCCGGGCCCGGCGGGCAGGCCGTGAAGCCGCGGCTGCTCACCGTCGACTACCGGCCGCCGACCCGCGACGACGGCACGCTGCGCGCGGGCGTACCGCTGGTACTGGGGGCGCGGCTGGTGTCCTCCGAGAGCCCGACCGACTGGCGTGAGGAGAACGGCACGCTGCGGCTGTGGGTGTCCACCGACGGAGGCGGCCGGTGGCACCGCATGCTGGCCGTGCCCCTGCCGGACGGCTCCGTGCGGGGCACGGCGCCCGGGGTGCGGCTGCGCGCGGGTGACTCCGTCTCCGTACGTGTCGAGGGCTCGGCCGCCGAGGGCCGGTCCGTCGACCAGACCATCGTCGACGCCTACCCGGTGCGCTGAGACGCACCGGGGGCGGCGACGGTGACGGGGGCCGCTGCGTGACCGGCGGGCGCAGCGGCCCCCCGCTCCGCCGGGGCGATGCGCGGGGCCCCGGCCAGGTCGCGGTGGAGCACGTGCGCGGCCGGCGGGGCGCAGGATCAGCGACGGCAGCGCCGCCCCGACGGCGCCGGACGGGCCTACGATGGCGGTGTGTCCGCGGCGCGGGACGCCGATGCCGCGCCCCGCGGGCACGCGGCCCGGCCCGTCCCGCGGCCGGGCGCCCCTGTTGGTCGTCCGCCGCGCCGGGGGGCGCGGCGGCCTCCTTCGCCGTCACCTCTCGCCGCCCTGCCCGCAGGCCTTCGGCCCCGGCGTTTCCCGGACCAGAGATCCGACCAATGAAGCCGGCGGGCATCGGAACTTCGGCTGCGGGGTGTCGCAGGCATCGACTGATCTGGTAAATATGCAGATCGTGCTACGTGCCTAGGTGTGCCGCGCCCAACGGGCCCGTGCCCGCCTGGAGAATCGTCGGATGACAGGAGGCCGCTTCAGCATGAAGGACTTCGACGGGCTCAAGGCCGTGGTGACCGGCGGGGCTTCGGGGATCGGACTGGCCACCGCGCGGCTGCTGGCCGAGCGCGGCGCGCAGGTCGCCGTCCTGGACCTCCACCCCGACGACATACCGCAACCCCTGCGCGGGTACCGCGCGGACGTCTCCGACGACGCTTCCGTCGTCACCGCCGTCCGCGACGCGGCCGGCGCCCTGCGCGGCATCGACGTCCTGGTCAACAACGCCGGCATCGGTGCCGTCGGTACCGTCGAGGACAACGACGACGCCGAATGGCACCGCGTCCTGGACGTCAACCTGCTCGGTGTCGTCCGCACCACCCGCGTCGCCCTGCGCCACCTGCGCCGCTCGGCCCACCCCGCGATCGTCAACACCTGCTCCGTCGCGGCCACCGCCGGTCTCCCGCAGCGGGCCCTGTACTCCGCCACCAAGGGCGCCGTGCAGTCCCTGACGCTGGCGATGGCCGCGGACCACGTGCGCGAGGGTATCCGCGTCAACTGCGTGAACCCCGGGACGGCGGACACCCCCTGGGTCGGCCGGCTGCTGGACCAGGCCCCCGACCCTGCCGCCGAACGGGCCGCACTCCACGCCCGCCAGCCCATGGGCCGGCTCGTCACCGCCGACGAGGTCGCCGCGGCCGTCGCCTACCTCGCCAGTCCGGCCGCCGCCTCGGTCACCGGCACGGCGCTGGCCGTCGACGGCGGCATGCAGGGCCTGCGCCTGCGCGCACCGGAGCCCGGCCGATGAGGATCGCCCTGCGCACCCAGGTCCGCGCCGACCGCATCGAGGAGTACGAAGCCGCCCACCGCGAGGTCCCCGCAGAGCTGACCGCGGCCATCCGCGGGGCGGGTGCGACCTCCTGGACCATCTGGCGCAGCGGCACCGATCTCTTCCACCTCATCGAGTGCGACGACTACGGCCGCCTCCTCGCCGAACTTCAACAGCTTCCGGTGAACGTCGCCTGGCAGTCCCGCATGGCCGAACTTCTGGAAGTCGTCCACGACTACAGCGACGAAGGCGCCGGGGCGGGCCTTCCCGTCGTCTGGGAACTCTGAGCTCTCCGGGCGGCACCGGACACAGGGCCCGGCCGCGCCGGAAGGTGCGGCCGGGATCGTCGTGTGTCCGTGCTGCGGCCCCCTCAGGCGGTCGCTTCCTCGATGGCGTCCGGGGTCGTCGTCCACTCGACCCCGCCGCCCACCGGGACCAGCCAGGCCATCCGGGGGCCTGCGACCGGTCGTAGCAGGGGGGCCGACCACACCGTGCGGGTCTCGGGCTCGGGGCAGATGGCGCGGAGCACGCCTGTGCGGCCGGAGGTCCGGTCCAGCACGAGCTTGCCCAGCAACGGATGGCGTTCGTGCCCCAGGCCGAGGCCCAGTGTGCTGCTCACGATGCGCTCCTCGGAGATATGTACGCGGTCGAGGATGTGCCCCCTCCCGGCGGTGGTCGGCCGACGGGTCCCGGAGTCGCCAACTGCCGTGCGGCCGGACCGCGGTGGGGGCATGAGCGCGGTCGGCATGCCGGCAGGTCTCTCACTATGGCGGCCGACAACAGCAGTCCGCAAGCATCGCCCTGATAATTTCAGAATGTGTGCGACCCACCCCTGTCACCCTCATGCCCGCCGTGACACACTCCCGGGGGAACGAGCCGTGCCGGGAGGTCAGGAGTGAGCGAAACACGCTCGGGTGGCGGGAGCGCCCCGACCGTGCTGCGCATGGTCCTGGGCAAACGGCTGCGGCACCTGCGGGAGAAGGCGGGGGTCGGCTTCGACCGGGCGGCGGAGGCCATCGACGTCACGCCGCTGACGGTGCGGCGGATGGAGAAGGCCGAAGTCGGCCTGCGCATCCCGTACGTGCGGGAGCTGCTGCGTCTCTACGGCGTCTCCGGCGCCGAGACCGACGACTTCCTCAGGATGGCCAAGGAGGCCAACCAGCCCGGGTGGTGGTACAAGTACCGCGACGTGCTTCCCGACTGGTTCCGGGCGTACGTGAGTTTGGAGACCGACTCCACCGTCATCCGCATCTACGAGCCGCACTACGTCCCCGGCCTGCTGCAGACCGCGGACTACGCCCGCACGCTCTTCCGCATCGGCTTTCCCAACGAGCCGGACGAGGACATCGAGCGGCGTGTGACGCTGCGAACGACCCGCGCGGACCTGCTGACCTCGCCCACGGCGCCCGCGATGTGGGCCGTGCTGGAGGAGTCGGTGCTGCGCCGGCCCGTCGGCGGGAGCGAGGTGATGCGGGCTCAGATAGACCGGCTGATCGACGCCATCGAACTGCCGAACGTGAAGCTGCAGATCATGCCGTTCTCGGCCGGGCCGCATCCGGGCGCGTTCGGGCCGTTCCACTACTTCCGCTTCGGCTTCACCGAACTGCCCGACATCGTCTACACGGAGAACCTCACCGGCGCGGTCTACGTGGAACAGCCCGAGGACGTCGTCGGGTATCTGGAAACACTCGACCGGATGGCCGTCCAGGCCGATCCGGTGGACCGGACCAGGTCACGCCTGGTGGAGATGCGTAAGGAGTACTGACCATGCCAGCCGATCCCCCCACCTTCCGCAGCGGCGTCCGCGCAACCGAACTCGGTACCGAGGGTTGGGAGAAGCCCTGGAGCGGCACCAACGGCGGGAGCTGCGTCGAGGCCAAGCGGCTGCCCGACGGCCGCATCGCGCTGCGCCAGTCCACCGACCCGACCGGCCCGGCCCTCATCTACACCCGTGAAGAGATGGCCGCCTTCCTCGAAGGCGCCAAGGACGGCCGGGCCGACTACCTCGTCGACTGACGGACCGGCCGGCACCTGACCGGCCGCGGACGCGCGGATCGCGGCGGACGACGGGCGGACGCCTTGCGTCCGCCCCGATCCGCTCCCGCGGACCCGGCTGAACACCCCTCGCAGCACCGTGAAGTGACAGTACGTTAGGCGGCGGCAGAAGCGCGCCGCAGGGCAGGAGATACCCGATGGCAGAAGGCCGGTCCACCCCCGCCGAGGGGGCCCTCGCCAAGATCGACACCACCGTGCCGCACTCGGCCCGGATCTGGAACTACTGGATGGGCGGTAAAGACAACTACGCGATCGACCGGCAGGCCGGTGACGAGTACCGGGAGATCGCCCCGAACATCGAGACGATGGCCCGGGCGTCACGCGACTACCTCATCCGCACCGTGACCCATGTGGCGGGCGAGGCCGGCATCCGCCAGTTCCTCGACATCGGCACCGGCCTGCCGACCTATGACAACACCCACCAGGTCGCCCAGCGGCTGGCACCGGAGTCGCGCATCGTCTACGTCGACAACGACCCGTTAGTGCTGCGGCACGCCGAGGCTCTGCTGACCAGCACCCGCGAGGGTGTGACCACCTATGTCGACGCCGATCTGCACAAGCCCGAGACGATCCTGGAACAGGCGCAGAAGACTCTCGACTTCTCCCGGCCCGTGTCCCTGATGCTGATGGGGATCCTCGGCCACATCCAGGACTACGACGAGGCCATCTCCATCGTGCGCCGCCTGCATGCGGCTCTGCCCTCCGGCAGCTACTTCGTCCACTACGACAGCACGGCGACCGACAAGGCGCTCCAGGAGGCCCAGCAGGGCTACGACGACACCGGCGCCATCCCGTACGTCCTGCGCACACCGGATGAGATCAGCGCGTACTACGAGGGTCTGGAGCTGATCGAGCCGGGGATAGTGTCCTGCCCGCTGTGGCGGCCGGAGGCCGGCACCGATCCGGAGCCCACGGACGTCTACGGCGGCGTCGCCCGCAAGTCCTGACCACGGTCCGGTGTCCGGGCCGGCCCTTTCCCGCTGTGCCGGGCGTCGTGCCGGGCCCGTTCGCGTCGCGTGCCGCCGCGCTACGGGCGCCGTACGCCGCTCCGGCGATCTTCCGCGGCCTGCCGAGGCGGATGCCGTGTCCCGCGGTTAGCGTGGGGGCATGACGACGCACGACGAGGGGCCGACGCTGCGGCCCGCCCGCCCCGGGGACGCGGCGGCGGTGGCGCGGATCTGGGAGAGCGCGTGGCGGGACGCTCATCTGGGGCACGTCTCGGACGATCTGGTGGCGATGCGCACCCCGGAGTCGTTCGCCGCCCGGGCGGCGGCGCGGTTGCCGGAGACGGCGGTTGCGGAAGTCGGCGGTCAGATCGCGGGGTTCGTGACCGCCGTGGGCGACGAGGTGGAGCAGCTCTTCGTCGCGGCGGAGCACCGCGGCACGGGCGTCGCGGCGCTGCTGCTCGCGGAGGGGGAGCGGCGGGTGGCGGAGCGCGGCCACGGCCGGGTGTGGCTGGCGGTCGTCACGGGCAATGCACGTGCGCGCCGGTTCTACGCGCGCCAGGGGTGGGAGGACGAGGGGCCGTTCGACTACCGGGCGGAGGGCCGGGAAGGCCCGGTGACGGTGCCGTGCCACCGGTACGCGAAACAGGTGGCCGGCGGCGAGCCCGGGGTGTGACGGGACGGTTCACGGTCCGCGCAGGGCCACCGCGAGGACCGCGCCGGGGCGGGGGAGCGGAGGGCGCCGACGTCCCCGCCGCGCCCGACATGCGCCATGTGTCACGCGGCGGACGGCGGTTGGTGGTCCAGACCTTGAGTTGCTAGTCGGCAACATTCCGGGGTGGATTACCCAGAGGGCCCTCGTGTCGCTACGATCCACTCGACCCCATCAGGAACGCCCGTTGGAAAGCCGCGCACCAGTTTCATGCACCACCCCGTGCGCGTGCCCGAGGTTTCGATGAACATCGCATGGCAGTCGCCGAGGTGCACCCACTTAGTCCTCACGCGCCGCCCCCCGTCGCCTTCTCCCGGCCGTGGCGCACGTCGCCGCGCGCCGCGCGGGGGGTGGTGATGGCCCGCGGTTCCGGGCGCGGCGGGGGTTTCCGGCCCGTCTACCATCTCGCCGGGCTTGACGAGGACCTGCGGGCCGTGGTCGACGACCTGCGTGTCGGCCGGTGGATGTCCATGCGCGCACTGCTGGCCCGTACCGGTGCCGACTGGGCGGTGCGGACCGCCCGGTCACAGGTGCTCGGCGTGGTGGCCGCCAAGTCCGCGGTGGTGCAGATCTGGCTGGACGAGGAGCCGGAGAGCGCCGACGCGCGGATGATGCTGGCCCGGGTCGCCGTGGGGCGGGCCGTCCAGGCGCACCGGCAACGGCACCCCAGCGCCGGCCAGTTGGAGGAGGACGCGCGGCAGGCGTGCCGGGAGGCGGCGCTGCTGCACCCCGGCGACCCGGTGCCGTGGGTGTGCCTGCTGGCGCTGGCGCAGGTCGACGTGCGGCAGCAGCGTCCCGAGCACCGGGTGGCCCCGCCGGAGAACCTGCTGCCGTACGGGCCGTGGGGGCTGCTGGAGGAGGTCGTCAAGCGGAATCAGCACAACCGCGAGGCGTACCACCGCGTGCTGCAGATCTGTGCGGCCACCGGCGGCTCGCAGGCGCACGCGATGGACTTCGCCCGCTGGGTGGGCTCCTGGGCCCCGCTGGCCTCCCCGCTCCTCGTGCTCCCGCTCTACGCGCACGCCGAGCACTACCACTTCGAGCGCCGCCGCGGACGCGGCGACGCGCTCGTGCACCGCCAGTGGTCCCGCGAGGACATCATGCGCGACACGCTGCGCGCCCTCGACGGCTGGTTCGACCTCACGAACGCCGACGTGCGCTCCGTGCTGGACCTCAACCACCTGGCCCACGCGCTCAGCGCCGCCCGCCGGTTCTCCGAGGCGGCCCGCGTCTTCACCGGCCTGGGCCCGTACGCCACCCTCCTGCCCTGGGCCTACGTGACCGACGACCCCGACCGGCAGGACCTGGCCGAGGCCGAGTTCTTACGTGCCCGCTCGACGGCCCTCGGCAGCGGGTGACCCCGGCGCCCGCGTCCGGTTTGCCTGTCATGCCCCTGACATTCCCCAATCGGAGGTCACTCCATGTCACCAGCGCCGGTCAGCACCGCCGGCACGTCCCGGCGCAAGGACGATGACGCCCATCTCCGTGATCTCGGCTACGAGCCGGAACTCGCGCGGCGCATGGGTCCGTTCGGCAACTTCGCCATCTCCTTCTCGGTCATCTCGATCCTCTCCGGCTGTATGACCCTGTACGGCTTCGGGCTCAGCACCGGCGGCCCGGCCGTCATGATGTGGGGCTGGGTGGCGGTCGGCCTCTTCGTGCTCTGCGTCGGCATGGGCCTGGCCGAGGTGACCAGCGCGTACCCGACCTCCGGTGCGCTCTACTACATGGCCCACCAGCTCGGCGGCCCCCGCTGGGGCTGGTACACCGGCTGGCTCAACCTCCTCGGCCTGCTCGGCGCCATCGCCGGCATCGACTACGGCTGCGCCCTGTTCGTCGGCGCGTTCCTCAACCTCCAGTGGGGCTTCGAGCCCACCGCCGAGAAGACGCTGCTGATCTTCGCGCTCATCCTCGTGCTGCACATGACGCTGAACCTGCTGCGCGTGCGCGTCGTGAGCATCCTCAACTCCATCAGCGTGTGGTGGCACCTGGCCGGCGTCGCCATCATCGTCGGCGTCCTGGTCATCGTCCCCGACCACCACCAGTCCGCCGGCTTCGTCTTCGGCGAGTTCACCAACGACACCGGCTGGAACAACCCGTTCTACGTCACCGCCATCGGACTGCTGCTCGCCCAGTACACCTTCTCCGGCTACGACGCCTCCGCCCACCTCTCCGAGGAGACCACCCAGGCGCAGGTCAGCTCCGCCAAGGGCATCGTCCGGGCGATCTGGGTCTCCTGGGTCGCCGGCTTCGTGCTGCTGGCCGGGCTGACCTTCGCCATCCAGGACTACGTCGGCACCCAGGAGTCCGCGACCGGCGTGCCACCCGCGCAGATCTTCATCGACGCCATCGGCGAGGGCGGGGCCAAGGCCCTGCTGCTCATCGTCATCTGCGCCCAGCTCTTCTGCGGCAACGCCGAGACGGCCGCCACCTCGCGCATGGTCTTCGCCTTCTCCCGCGACGGTGCGCTGCCCGGCTCCACGATGTGGCGCCGCGTCTCACCGCGCACCGGCGTGCCCACCCGGGCGGTCATGCTGTCGGTCGCCGTCGCCTTCTGCCTGGCGCTGCCGTCGCTGTACTCGGCGACCGCGTACGGCGCGGTCACGGCCATCAACGTCATCGGCATCACCCCGGCCTACGCCATCCCCATCTATCTGCGGCTGCGGGCGAAGAACCGCTTCGTGCCCGGGCCGTGGAACCTGGGCAAGTGGAGTTCGCTGATCGGCTGGGTCGCGGTCTGCTGGGTGGCCGTGATCACGGTGATCTTCTGCCTGCCGCAGGCGTCGCCGGTCACCGTGGACACGTTCAACTACGCCTCGGTGGCCCTGGCCGCCGTCCTGCTGCTCGCCACCGTCTCGTGGTGGGCGGCCGGCCGGCGCTCGTACAAGGCACCCGTCTACACCGCCGACCCCGAGATGGCAGAGCTCGGCAAGGACCTGGTGTGACGCGCGCCGGACCGCCGCCGCAGCACCGGCGGCGGTCCGGCGCGCCGCCCCGACTCCAAACGACCAGCGCTCCGTGAGGTCCGATGTCCGCAACCACTCCCACCGCCCAAGCCCGGCGCCCCATGCGCCTGCGTACGCTCCTTCGCATCCTGGCCGCGGTCGTCGCGGCGGCGCTGGCGGTCCTCGCCGCGACCGGCGCCGTCCGGGAGCTGAACCGGGCCGGAGCCGTGCAGGACTACGCCGACACCCTCGACCGGCTTCAGCAGCCGTCGTTCGCGCTCCTCGCCGAACTGCAGGCCGAGCGCCGGATGACCGCGCTGCACTGGGCCCACGGCCCGGTCAACGCCGCCCAGCTCGGCAACCAGCAGGCCCTGACCGACGAGGCCGCCTTCGCGCTCCGCGAGGTGGCCGAGGAGGCCCCCGACGAGGCGGCCCGTGCGCCGCTGGCAGCAGCCCTGCGCGGCGTCGCGACGCTCGGCGCGGTGCGCGAACGGGCCGCCGAGCGCACCGAGGGCCGGGACAAGGCGCTGCAGGCGTACACCCTCGCCATCGAGCAGATCATCACCGTGCACACCCGGCTGCGCGCCCATGACGGCAACCTCGCGGAGGGCTCCCGCCCGCTGGCCGGTCTGCTGCACGCCGGCGAGGCGATGGCGATCCAGGACACCCTGCTCGCCGGGGCGCGGGACGGCCGGCTGCCCGCCGCGGACCACTCCCGCTTCGCCAAGTCCGTCGGCATGCAGTGGTTCGCGTACGAGATGATGGCCGGACCGCTGCTGCCCCCGGGCGAGAAGGCCCGCTTCGAGGCCATCACCACCTCCGCCGAGTGGGCCGAGAAGTCCCGTATCGAGGAGGCGGTGCTGGGCGTGAGCCGCGTCTCCGGCAGCCCCGTGGAGCTGCCCGCCGCGGCCGACGGGTGGCAGGAGACCTACGAGCGCCTCGGCCCGAGCCTCGCCGGACTGGCCGGCGCCCGGATCCAGGCGCTGGCCGACGACGCCGAGGACCGGGCCGGCGATCTGCGGCTGACGGCCTACGCCACCCTGGCAGGCGGTGTCCTGCTGGCCGCGATCATCCTCGGCGTCGTGCTGTGGATCAGCCGCACCATCGTGCGCCGGGCCGAGGAGGTGCGCTCCAGCGCGCTGGCCGTCGCCCGCCGGCAGCTTCCGCAGATGATCGTGCGGTTGCAGCGCGGCGAGGACGTCGACCTGTCGGTACTGCCGGGTCAGGTCGCCGCCACCGACGAGTTCGGCGAGATCTCCAACGTCGTCGCCCGGCTCGCGGAGGAGGTCGTCGAGGCGGCGCGGCTGGTGCACGAGGAACGGTTCGGCTTCGAGAAGTTCGCCGAGGGCGTCACGATGCGGTCCGTCACGCTCATCCTCGCCCTGCTGCGCACACTGGACGAGCTGCAGCACCGCTACGCGGACACCGACCCGGCGCTGCTGTCCGAGCTGTACGAGCTGGACCACCTCACCGTCCGGGTGCGCCGCCAGTTGGAGAACCTGCTGGTGCTCTCCGGCGGGTCGGTCGTGGGCCCGCACACCGAGCCCGTGCACATCGCCAACCTGATCGTCGACGCGGCCGGCGAGTCCCGCGGTTTCGCCCAGGTCACCAAGGAGTTCCAGGCCGAGGCGTGGGTGCTGCCCGAGGTGGCGGGGGAGCTGACGCACCTGATCGCCGAGCTGATCGAGAACGCCACCACCTACTCGCCCAGCGGCTACGAGGTCTTCGTCCGCGCCACCCACACCGCCACCGGCGTCGCCATCGAGGTGGAGGACAAAGGACGGGCCCCGGAGAACTGGTACTTCGAGGCGCTCAACGGACGGCTGCTGGACGTGCCGCCGTACGCGGTACTGGCCAAGTCCTCCGACCAGCTCGGTCTCTTCGTGGTCGGGCAACTGGCCAAGCGCCACGGGGTACGGGTCACCCTGCAACAGGGCCGCTTCGGCGGCGTGCTGGCGGTGGTGCTGGTGCCCTCCGCGCTGCTGACCGGCGCGCCCGAGCAGTTGGAGGACCGCACCCCGGTACGCAGGCCGCTGCCCTCGCGCTCCGGGCCGCGGCCCGCGAAGCGGCGCGAGACGACGGCGGCCGGGCTGGTACGCCGCGAGCCGTCGCGTGCCGGCGGGCAGGCGGGTCCCCTGAGCCCCGTCGACCCGGCGCGCGGGGTGGCACCGGCCCGCTCCGCGGACAACGAGGCACCGCCTCCGCAACGGCACAGCCTGCCCACCCGCCGCCCGGCCCGCCCCTCGGCGCCGGCGGAACCCGCGCCCCGCGCCGAGTCCGAGATCCCCGCGGAGCAGCAGGACTCCGAGCACGTACGCGCCGCGGAACCCCTGCCCGTACGCACCGGGAAGCCCCGCCCCGAACCGGCCCCGCAACCGGCGGAACCGGTGTACGAAACGACCGAGGAGTTGCACCTGCCCGTCCCCGGCACCCCCGAGACCGCGGCCGAACCGCCCCGCGAGGCCGACCCGGCACCCCCGCCCGGCCGCCCCGCCGGGCTGCCCCAGCGCGTACCCGGCACCAGCATGGCCGGCCAACTGCGCGACGGCAGGCGCCGGCCCGCCACCGCCATGGACCGACGTCCGCTCGACAGCATCGAGTCGGCGTTCACCCAGCTTCAGGAAGCCCTGACCGACCCGGAGGACAGCGACCGATGAGCAGCCTCAGGCACGTGAAGAACGTCATCCCCGCGAGCCCGGAGGACGCGGCGGTCTTCGACAACCTCCGCAACAACCTGCAACTCGTGCCGGACCTCACCGGCTTCGTGCTGCTCGCCGACGACGGTCTGGCCCTCTGCGGCTACGGCCTGGACTGGAGCCGCGACGACGTCCAGACCATCGCCGCCGCCTGCTCCGGCCTCGCCAGCCTCGCCGACGGGCTGTCGATGCCCGTCGACGGCGGGTCCGTGCTGCACCTGAACATCACCATGCAGAACAGCCACCTCATCCTCACCGCCTGCGGCAACGGCAGCACCCTCGTCGTCTACACCTCAGGACCGGAGTCCATCGGGCTCGCCATGCGCGAGACCGTCCGTGTCGCCCGCGCCTTCAAGCACCAGCTCGGCGTCGGGGCCCGCAGGACCCGCATCCGGTAATGAGCGAGCCACGGGGAACGCGCAGAACGCGGACGTTCGCGCTCACCGGATCACGCACCGACAGGGCACCCGGCGAGCAGTTCACCATGCACTCCACGGTCCGCGCCGCCGTGCTGGCCGACGACGCGCGCAGCATTCCGGCGGAGTGGCAGACGATCCTGCGGCTCTGCGCCGGGCCCGGCATCGCCGTGGCCGAGCTGGCGGCCCGTCTCGAGATGCGGCTCACACCCACCGCCGTCCTCCTCGCCCAGTTGCTGGAGCAGGGGCTCATCGAGCACAGACCGCCGATGAGCGATCCGGACGCCATGAACATCGACTTCCTCCGACGAATCAGGAGCGGCCTTGAGCGAGCCTGACACCGGGGCCCCGGACGCCGTCTGGGGTGCCTACCTCCCCCCTGTGAAGATCCTCGTGGCCGGCGGGTTCGGGGTCGGCAAGACCACGGCGGTCGGTTCCGTCAGCGAGATCACGCCGCTGCGCACGGAGGAGCGGCTGAGCGTCGCCGGCGTGGGGGTGGACGACCTCTCCGGCATCGAGCAGAAGTCCGCCACCACCGTGGCCATGGACTTCGGCCGGATCACGCTGGACGTGGCGGTGCTGATGCTCTTCGGCACGCCCGGCCAGGAGCGGTTCTGGTTCATGTGGGACGACCTTCTGCGCGGCGCGCTCGGCGCCGTCGTGCTCGTCGACACCCGGCGGCTGGACCGCTCGTTCGCCGCCGTCGACTTCTTCGAGAGCCGTGATCTGCCGTTCGTCGTGGCGGCCAACTGCTTTCACGGCGAACAGGACTACGATCCGGAGGAGATCCGCGACGCGCTCTGCCTCAAGGAGCCCAGCACCCCGATCGTCCTGTTCGACGCCCGCCGGCGCGAGTCGGTACGCGGTGTCCTGCTCGCCCTGATGGACCATCTGATCGCGTCCGCGGAACCCGCCCACGCCCAGTGAACGTAGGAGGCCCGCCCCGCCATGACGACTGTGCTCGCCATCGACCAGGGCACCTCCGGCACCAAGGCCCTCGTCGTCGACGCGGAGGCTCCTGACGGCGACGGCAGCGGCATCCTCGCCGTCGCCGAGGTGCCGGTGACGCCCGACTACCTGCCGGGCGGCGGGGTGGAGCAGGATCCGGAGCAGTTGCTGGCCTCGGTGCTGGCCGCCGGGCGGCAGGCCGTCGAGGCGGCGGGCCGCCCGGTGCACGCGGTGGCGCTCGCCAACCAGGGGGAGACGGTCCTCGCCTGGGACCGCGCCTCGGGCAAGCCGCTGTCGCGGGCGGTGAGCTGGCAGGACTCGCGCGCGCAGCGGCAGTGCGACGCGCGCGCGGACGCCGCCGAGTGGGTCGCCCGGCGCACCGGGCTGGTGCTCAACCCGTACTTCTCCGCGCCGAAGATGACCTGGCTGCGCGAGAACGGCGCCCGCGAGGGGGTCGTCACCACCACCGACACCTGGCTGCTGCACCACCTCACCGGCGCGTACGTCACCGACGTGGCCACCGCGAGCCGCTCGCTGCTCATGGACCTCGACGCCGCCGACTGGGACCCCGAGCTGGTCGCCCTCTTCGGCCTCGACCCCGCGGAGCTGCCGCGGCTCGTGGCTTGCGACGAGGTGGCCGGCACCACCGCCGCCTTCGGCGCCGAGGTGCCGGTCGCCGGCCTCGTCGTCGACCAGCAGGCGGCGCTCTTCGGCGAGGGCTGCCTGACCGCGGGCACCGCCAAGTGCACGTACGGGACCGGGGCGTTCCTGCTCGCCAACACAGGTGAGGCCGCGGTGCGCTCCGGCTCCGGGCTGACCACGTCGGTCGCCTGGCGGGCCCGCGGCGCCACCCCGTACTGCGTGGACGGGCAGGTGTACACCGCCGCCTCCGCGGTGCGCTGGCTGACCGAGCTGGGCCTGGTCGGCTCCGCCGCGGAGCTGGACGAGGTGGCGGCGGAGGATGCCGCGGGGGTGGTGTGCGTGCCGTCGTTCGCGGGGCTCGCCGCGCCCTGGTGGCGCTCGGAGGCGACCGCTTCGTTCGCCGGGCTGACGCTGGCCAGCCGTCGCGAGCACCTGGTGCTCGCCGTGCTGCAGGGCGTCGCCGCGCAGGTCGCGGAGGTGACGGGACTGGTCGCCGCCGACCTCGGCGGCCCGCTCACCCGGCTGCGGGTGGACGGCGGGCTGACCCGCAGCCGCACGCTGATGCAGGCGCAGGCAGACCTCTCGCAGGTGCCCGTCGAGGTCTACCCCTCGCCGCACGCCACCGCGCTCGGCGCCGCGGCGCTGGCCCGGATGGCGCTGGAGCCGGAGCTGCCCGCCGCGGACGCGGTGCCGCGGTGGACGCCGGGCAGGACGTACGAGCCGCGCTGGCCGCGGGCGCGCGCGGAGGAGTTCCTCGACCGCTGGCGTACCGCCGCGGGTGCGGCGCTGCCGCGGCAGGACACGCCGGCCCCCTGACCGGCGGCGGACGCGGCGACCGGGCCCGCCGCACGGCCGGCGGACGGCGGTGCCCGGAGGGCGCCGACCGGTCCGGGTCCCGGCGCACGGGCCCCGGAGGCCGCGGCCTCGCGCCCGTTACCGCCCGGCGCCGAACCGGAGCCCGGTGACGACGCCCGCGTGGTCCGACGGCCAGTACCCCGTCGGGGTCGAACGGTCCGCCTCCCGGCCCCCGATCACCTCCGCCGCGACCGCCCGCACGCCGTCCGGCCGGAACAGCACGTGGTCGATGCGGTGTGACAGCTCGTTCTCCGCCAGCAGCGACCCGCTCTGCCCCGCCGTCCAGCCGCCGTCCGGGTCGCCGCCGGCCGCGGTCCAGGCGTCGGCGTAGCCGGCCCGGGAGAGGATCCCGTAGGCGCCGGCGGTGTCCGTGGGGCGGGAGTTGAAGTCGCCGGCCAGGACGACGGGGTGGGGCGAGCCGGCGCACGCGCCGGCCAGCTCGCGGGCCTGGGCTGCGCGTACCCGGGGGGTGCCGAACGCCTCCAGGTGGGTGCTGACGAAGCGGAAGGTCCCGCCGGGGACCGTGACGTCCGCGGACGACCAGCCGCGCGGCACCTCGAAGGAGAGTCCGGGGATACGGGAGGGCAGGACGGCCTTCGCCTCGTACGCCGCGGAGACCGGGCGCGAGGTACGCAGCCGGGAGGCGGGCAGCCCGTCCCGTACGACGATCACGTCCCGGTCGGTGAACCGCGCCTCCTCGGTCGCCGAGACGGGCATCCGGCCGGTGAAGTTGTCGTTCGCGGCGACGGCCCGGTAGGGGGCGCCGCGGGCGGCGAGTTCGTCGAGAAGCAGTCGCAGGAAGTCGTAGCGCACCGTCAGGGCGCCGCCGGCGGGCCCCTTCTCCCACCGGGCCACCTCCTGGAGCGCCACGACCTCCGGCCCGCGCTCCGCCAGCAGCTCCGCGATCGCCGCCGCCCGCTCGCGGAAGTCGGTCGCCTCCATCGCCGCGTACACCTCGCCCGCGTGCTCGACCAGCTCCGCCCGGCTGCCCGCGGAGAACAGGGGCGTCAAGTCGGCGCCGAGGTAGACGTTGTACGTGGCCACGCCCACGGCGCGCGCCCCGCGCCCGGCTCCGTCCTCGCGCGCCTGCCCGCCCTCCCGCGCCCGCTCCGTGCCCGGCACCTCGTGCTCCCGCCGTCCGTCGTCCGGCTCCGGCCCCTGCCTGCCCGGCGCGCCGCACCCGGCTGCCAGCGACGTGGCCAGCACGGTCAGCGCCACGAGACCGCCCAGCTTCCCGCCGCGCCGTACGCTTCGCATCGCTCCGCCTCTCCGCGCGCGCCGCCGTCCGCCGGGCCCGTACGCGCACACCGCATCCCAGCATCCGGGGCACCCCGGGGCAAGCATCGTCATGTCCCGACCACGGCCCCTTTACGTGATCGTCCGCGTTGTTTAACGTCACGTCCTCAGCCTCGGCAGCACCACCAACACCACGAGAGCGAAGGTCAATTGTGAAGCTCGTGAGATCCCTGCTGCGAGCGGCGCCCGTCCTCGCCGCCCTGACGGCCGGCGTCCTCGCCGGAGCGTCCGTCGCCCAGGCCGCGCCCGCCGGGCCCGACGTCATCGCCCACCGCGGATCCTCCGGCGTGGCGCCCGAGAACACCGCCGCCGCGACCCGGCTGGCGGTCCGCCAGGACGCCGACTTCGTCGAGATCGACGTGCAGCGCACGAAGGACGGCAAGCTCGTCAACTTCCACGACTGCACCATGGAGCGCACCACGGACATCGAGGAGGTCTACCCCGGCAGGCCGGGCTACCGCGTCTCCGACTTCACCTGGGACGAGCTGCGCGGCCTGGACGCCGGCTCCTGGTTCTCCGACAAGTACGCCGGCGAGCCGATCATCACCGTCGACCGGGTCATCGACCTCATCGAGGGCAGGTCGGGCCTGCTCGCCGAGATCAGCCCGTGCGGCCATTACGACGCGAGCCTGCCCGCCGACCTCGCCGAGCTGCTGCTGGAACGTCCGCGCTACGTCGAGCGCGCGCTCGCGAACGGGCAACTGGGCGTCCAGTCCTTCGAAACGGACGACGCGCAGGGCTTCAAGAACCTCATGCCCGAGGTGCCCGTCGGATTCCTCGACGCCGACCGTCCCACCGAGGCCGAACTGATCGCGCTGAGCGAGTGGGCGGACCAGGTCAACCCGCAGTACACCGTCACCGACCAGGCCCTGGTCGACCGCGTCCACCAACTCGGCATGGAGATCAACGTCTGGACCGTCGACGAGCCCGGCGCGATGCGCATGATGGCCGGCCTCGGCGTCGACGGCATCATCACCGACTACCCGCAGTCCCTCACGTAGCGACGGCAGGGACCACGAGGCGGCGGCGCGGCAATGGCATACCCCGCCAAAGACCCGCGCCGCCGCTTTGATGGATTTCCCCTGCCTAACCCGGGGCGCAACCGGCAGACTCGAAAGGGCGGCACACGACCAGTCACCTATGCGGAGGCGGCCCCATGACCGGATCGCGGATCCTCGCCCTCGGCCACTACCAGCCGGGGAAGGTGCTGACGAACGACGACCTGGCCGCGTTCGTCGACACGAGCGACGAGTGGATCCGCAGCAGGGTCGGCATCCGTACCCGGCACGTCGCCGGCGACGACGAGACCGTGGACATGATGGCGGCCCACGCCGCCGCCAAGGCGCTGGCCGGCGCGGGCACCAAGACCGAGGACGTCGACCTCGTCATGGTCGCCACCTGCACCGCGGAGAACCGGGTGCCGAACATGGCCTCCCGCGTCGCCGAGCGTCTCGGTATCCCCTCGCCCGCCGCCATCGACGTCAACGTCGCCTGCTCCGGCTTCTCCCACGCCCTCGCCCAGGCCGACCACACCCTCCGCGCCGGCGCCGCGAGCCGCGCCCTGGTCATCGCCGCGGAGAAACTGACGGGCGTCACCGACTGGAACGACCGCTCGACCGCCGTGCTCACCGGCGACGGTGCCGGTGCCGCCGTGGTCGCCCCCGCGTCCGGTCCCGCCGATGCGGGCGCCATCGGCCCCGTCCTGTGGGGCTCCGCGCCCGAGATGGGGCCGGCGGTACGTATCGAGGGCTCGCCCGCGGTCTTCGCGCAGGAGGGCCAGGCCGTCTACCGCTGGGCCGTCAAGGAACTGCCGCCCCTCGCCCGGAGCGTCTGCGAGCGCGGCGGCGTGGACCCCGGCGAGATCGCGGCGATCGTGCTGCACCAGGCGAACCTGCGGATCATCGAGCCGCTCGCCCGCAGCCTCGGGGCGCCCCGGGCCGTCGTCGCCACCGACGTCACCGAGTCGGGCAACACCTCGGCGGCGAGCGTGCCACTGGCGTTCTCCAAGCTGGTGGCGCGCGGTGACATCCCCTCCGGCGCGCCGGTGCTGCTCTTCGGCTTCGGCGGCAACCTGTCGTACGCCGGCCAGGTCGTGCGCTGCCCGTAGCGCCGGTCCCGGCCCGGCGCCCGGTCAGCCACCGAGCGCCGACAACCGGGCGAACTGGTCGTCCGACAGCGTCAGATCCCGCGCCGCCATGTTCTCCGCCAGGTGGCCGAGCGACGTCGTACCCGGGATGGGCAGCACGTTCGGCGCCCGCCGCAGCAGCCAGGCCAGCGCGGTCTGCGCCGTGGTCGCGCCCAGCTCGGCCGCCACCTCGGCGACCGGCACGCCGGGGGCGGCCAGCGCGCCGACGGCCATCGGGAAGTACGGCACGAAGGCGATGCCCTCGGCGGCGGTGTAGTCGACGACGGCCTCGTGCCGGCGCATCGCGAGGTTGTAGAGATTCTGCACGCTGGCGATCGCGGCGATCCCGCGCGCCTCGCGTACCTGGGCGACGTCGACCTCGGAGAGGCCGATGTGCCGCACCTTGCCCTCGTCCTGCAGCTCCCTGAGCACGCCGACCTGGTCGGCGAGCGGCACGCCGGGGTCGACGCGGTGCAACTGGAACAGGTCGATGCAGTCGGTACGCAGCCGTCGCAGGCTCAGCTCCGCCTGCTGCCGCAGGTACTCCGGCCGGCCCAGCGGCACCCACTTCCCCGGGCCGGGCCGGGCGAGACCGGCCTTCGTGGCGACGACGACCCCGTCCGCGTACGGGTACAGCGCCTCGGCGACGATCTCCTCGACGGCACCGAGTGCGTAGGAGTCGGCGGTGTCGACGAGCCCGGCGCCCAGCTCCACCGCGCGGCGCAGCACGGCGACGGCCCCGGCCCGGTCCCGCGGCGGCTCCCAGATGACCGCTTCCGACGGGGGAATGCCGGGGTGGTCGGTGAGCCGCATCGTGCCGTAGCCGATGCGGCCGACCGGCATGTCACCGCCGAGGTCGAACGTGGCGGCGCCGGCGTCCGGCGCCGGGTCGGTCGGTGAGTGCGTCATGCGGCGACGCTACAACTCGGACCGCCGCCGGTCCCTCACCGACGCGGGGGAGGGCGGGTCAGCCCGCGGCTTTCGGGAAGAGCGTGGTGAACGGCTCCAGCATGCCCGCGGAGTCGCGGACGTAGGGCTGGTCGAACTCCCAGACCAGGAAGAGCAGGAACGCCAGCAGCCCGCTGTGCAGCCCCGCGAGGACCAACTCCCGTGCCGAGCGCTGGATCTGCAGTGCGAAGACCATCCCGATGGCCACCAGGCCGCCGGCGATCAGCCCGAACCACACCAGCGACGGCATCGTCGGGCCCGAGTTCAAAGCCCGTTCGTTGCGGGCCTCCTCGGCCGCCGCGATCTGGTCGCCCAGCGCGTAGGCGGCGCGGTTCTCGGCGTCGGTCTCCGGCACGTACGCGACGATCCCGCGGCGCACCTCGTCCAGCAGCTCGTCGCCGCGCTCGCTCAGCCCTTCCCCGTCCTGCATCGCCGGCCACTCCTCGTGCACCGCGTATCCGACGTACGCCGCGATGTCCGCCCGGATCTCCTCGCGCACCGGGGCCGGGTACTCGGCGAGCCGTTCGCCGGCCTCGTGCAGGGCGAACGCCTCCCGCTGCACCGAGTCCTCCGCGCTGCCCTTGGCCTCCCAGACGCCGGCGATCGCCAGACCCAGCACGATCGCGTACACCACGCCGATCATCATCGTCATGTACTCGATGACGTCCGGCGTCTCGTCGGGGTCGAACTCCTCGTCCGGGCGGCGGTGGCGGAGGAAGACGACGAGCACCACGACCGCGATGGCCGTGGCCATCGCGAGGGTGAGCATGAGCCATTCGGACACGGGCTGCCTCCGGCGGTCGGGCTGCGGGGCGGTCAGGAGCGGTTGCGGGCCGCGCCGGAGCCGCCGAGCGCGGCGGCGGCGAGGATCGCGGGGGCGACGAACAGCAGCGTTCTGGTGACGGGCGACGTGCCCTCCTCGGCCTCCCGCGGCGGCGGCGCGTGGTAGAGGGGCCGCAGCGAGGGCGACGGAGTGGGGGAGGGGGTGGGGCTCGGCGTGCGGCTGGGCGAGGGCACGGGCGTGGTAGCCGGCGGTTCGGGCTCCGGGGCAGGCGGCTGCGGGGGCGCGGCCGGCTCGGGCAGGGCGCGGGGCGGGGGCGCAGGGGACGGAGGGGCAGGCGTGGGCGTCGGTGTCGGGGTCGGAGCCGGCGTGGGACTCGGCGTGGGACTCGGCGGGGCGGGCGAGTCGGGCGGCGGGGTCGGCGAGGGCTTCGGCGGCTCCTTGCCGCACCCCTGCCGCACCGCCTCCTCGACGCCCTGCTCGCGTGCGATCCGGCCCCACTCCTCCAGCGGCAGGTCGCCGATGCGCACGCACCCGTCGCCGGGCACGGCGAGCCCCTGTGTGGCGCCGGCCGGCGGTGCGCCCGCGGCGGCCGGAGCGGCGGAGGCCGCGGCCGGGCCGACGGCGGCGAGGGCCGCGAGCAGGACGGCGGCGCGTACGGCGGGCCGTACGGCGCGCGGTGTGTTCTCCCGGGTCACCGCCGGAAGCTGCTCCGCGCCGCGCCGGACTACGCGCCCCGTGTGCGCAATCCACCCGCAGGCGCGTACCGGCGCACGCCCCCGTCGTACGAACGCTCGTCTCTCGCGCTCTTTTTCGCGCCATGTGCGGCCGGCACGCCCTCCGGGTGATTTCATGCACTCTTCACCATCGGGCCATGGTGTTCTGCCGACGGGCGCCAGGATCATCGACGTCATGCCGACATCGCCGCCGTCCGACGAGACCTCGTACGACCGCCGCCGCCTGCGCCAGTGGCTCGACGGCGACGCCCGCACCCCGGGCATCGCCCGGCGCGACATGCTGCGGCTCTTCGCCGCCGCCGGCGGGGCCGGCGCCCTGGGCGCGTTCGGCGCGTCGTCCGCCGGTGCGGCGTCTGCCGCCCCCCGGGCCGCAGGCATCGTCAAGCCGCTCCCGCCGGACCTGTTCACGGTCCGCGGCACCAACGCCGAGACCAACTGGCCCGCCCTGAAGGGCACCGGCTACCACACGCCCGCCGACCGCTTCTTCGTCCGCAACCACACCGCCACGCCCGTGCTCGACGCCGCCGACTGGAGCCTGCGCGTCTGGGGCGACGGACTGCGCGGGGGCCAGGCGGAGTTCGGGCTCGACGACCTGAAGGCACTGCCCTCCGCGGTCCGGTCCGCGTTCGTGGAGTGCGCCGGGAACGGCCGCAGCTTCTTCACCAGCCAGCAGGGCGGCACCGTTTCCGGCACGGCGTGGACCCTCGGCGCCATCGGCGTCGCCCGCTGGCGCGGCGCCCGTCTCGGCGACGTGCTGCGGCGGGCCGGGCTCACCGGCCGGGCGGTCGACGTGATGCCGCGCGGGCTGGACGACGAGTACGTCACGGACGGGGTGAACCTCGGCCACGTGCGCCGCCCGCTGCCGGCGGCCAAGGCGCTGGACGACGTGATCCTCGCGTACGAGATGAACGGTGAGCCGCTGCCCGCCGACCACGGGCACCCGGTCCGCGTGCTCGTACCGTCGTGGGTCGGCATCTCCTCGATCAAATGGGTCGGGGACGTGCAGGTCTCCGCCGAGCCCCTGTACTCCCCGTGGAACACCGACTTCTACCGCCTCTTCGGCCCCGCCTACCCGCCCGGGGGCAGCGAGCCGCTGACCCGGCAGACCCTCAAGAGCGCCTTCGAGCTGCCCTGGAACGCCACCCTCGCCGCCGGCGAGAGGCACCGGCTGACCGGCCGCTCCTGGTCCGGCGCCGGCGGGGTGCGCGCGGTCGAGGTGAGCACCGACGGCGGCGCCACCTGGCGCCGCGCCGAACTCGCGGACGAACCCCGCGCAAACGGCTGGGTGCGCTGGTCGGCCACCTGGCGGCCGGAGCGGCCGGGCCCCGCGGACCTGCGCGCCCGCGCCACCGACGTCACCGGCCGGACCCAGCCGGTCCGGACCGTCCACAACGACCAGGGCTACCTCTTCGACGCGGTCGTCCGCCACCCGGTCACCGTCGTCTGAGCCGGGGGCGGTCTCCCGCGGGCGGGGGGTGAGCGCGCACACTGGTGATCCCCCGGCACCGGACAGGAGGCCGCCTGTGACGTACGACCTGGCCGCGATACGCGCCCGCATCCCGGCGCTGAAGGACGGGACCGCCTACTTCGACGGCCCCGGCGGCACCCAGACGCCGGCCCCCGTCATCGAGGCGATGGCGGCGGCGCTGGGCGCCCCGCTGTCCAACCAGGGCCATGTCACCGCCGCGGAGCGCAACGCCGAGGCGATCGTGGACGGTGCCCGCGCCGCGCTCGCCGACCTGCTCGGCGTGCCGGCCGGCGGCATCGTCTTCGGGCGCAGCGCCACGCAGCTCACGTACGACGTCGCCCGCACCCTGGCCCGCACGTGGGCGCCCGGCGACGAGGTCGTCGTCACCCGCCTCGACCACGACGCCAACATCCGTCCCTGGGTGCAGGCCGCCGAGCGCGCCGGGGCGGAGGTGCGCTGGTGCGACTTCGACCCGGACACCGGCGAGCTGACCCCCGGACACCTGGCCGCCGTGCTCTCCGAACGGACGCGGCTGGTCGCGGTCACCGCCGCCGCCAACCTCATCGGCACCCGGCCGCCGGTGCCGGAGCTGGCCCGGATGGCGCACGACGCCGGGGCGCTGGTCCACGTCGACGGGGTGCACTATGCCGCGCACGGCGCCGTCGACGCCGAGGCGCTCGGCGCGGACTTCGTCGTCTGCTCCCCCTACAAGTTCCTCGGCCCGCACCTGGGCGTGCTCGGCGCCCGGCCCGAACTGCTGCGCAGCCTCGCGCCGGACAAGCTGCTGCCCGCCGCCGACACCGTCCCGCAGCGCTTCGAGCAGGGCACGCTGCCCTACGAGCTGCTGGCGGGGGCCCGCGCCGCCGTCGACTTCCTCGCCGCCCTCGACCCCGAGCCCGCCGCCGGCGGCGACCGCCGGACGCGGCTGATCCGGGCGTACGCGGCGATCGAAGCCCACGAGGACGCGCTGCGACTGCGCGCGGAGGAGGGCCTGGCCGCACTGCCCGGCGTCACCCTGCGCTCCCGCGCCGCCCACCGCACCCCGACCCTGCTGCTCACCCTCGACGGCCGCGGCACCCGGGACGCGTACCGCTTCCTGGCCGGGCGCGGCGTCAACGCCCCCGCCGGATCCTTCTACGCCCTGGAGGCATCCCGCCGCCTCGGCCTCGGCGACGGCGGCGGGCTGCGGGCGGGTCTGGCGCCGTACAGTTCGGCCGAGGACGTCGACCGGCTGGTCGCGGGCCTCGGAGAATTCCTCCATACGACGGCCTAGTTCCCCCGCCCCGGATGCGGTCCTACAGTGGCGCACATCACAACGCCAGGGACCCGTCCGATCCGGGGAGGGCACATGAGCCGCATCTCGGTCACAGTCGACGGCACGACCTACGAGGACGACGTGGAGCCGCGCCTGCTCCTCGTGCACTACCTGCGCGACCGCCTGGGCCTGACCGGCACACCCGTCGGCTGTGACACCGGCAACTGCGGTGCCTGCACGGTCGACGTGGCCGGGGCGAGCGTCAAATCCTGCTCGATGCTGGCCGTTCAGGCGGACGGGGCGGAGGTGACGACGATCCAGGGGCTGGCCGCCGACGGCCGGTGGCACCCGCTGCAGCGGGCCTTCCACGAGGAACACGGGCTGCAGTGCGGCTACTGCACGCCGGGGATGATCCTCGCCGCCCGCGACCTGCTGCGGGCGAACCCGCACCCGACCGCCGAGGAGGTCAGGCACGGCCTGGAGGGCAACCTCTGCCGCTGCACCGGCTACCAGAACATCGTGCGCGCCGTCCTCGCCGCGGCCGACGCCGGTGCCGGCTCCGGCGACGCCGGCGGGGAGGCCGCGATATGACCACCGCAGAGGACGCCGCGCCCGCCGTGGGCCGCTCCCACCCGCGCAAGGAGGACGCCCGGCTGGTCACCGGCCGCACGAGCTGGACCGACAACCTCACCCTGCCCGGCATGCTCCACATGGCGGTGCTGCGCAGCCCGATGGCGCACGCCCGCATCGACCGCCTCGACCTGACCGCGGTACGCGAACGCCCCGGCGTCGTCGCCGCGTTCGGGGCCGCGGATCTCGACGGCGAGCTGGGCTCCCTGCCCTGCGCCTGGCCGGTCACCGAGGACATCGTCCACCCCGACCACCCGCCGCTCGCCGCGGACGAGGTACGCCACGCCGGCGACCCCGTCGCCGTCGTCGTCGCCCGCGACCGCTACGCCGCCGCCGACGCGCTGGAGGCCGCCGAGGTCGACTACACCCCGCTGCCTCCCGTGCTCGACATGGAGGCCGCGCTCGCCGACGGCGCCCCGCTCGTCCACGCCGACAAGGGCACCAACCGCTGCTTCGACTGGCCCCTGGCGAGCGGCGACTACACCGCGGCCAGAGACCGCGCCGACGTCGTCGTCAGCCGCCGCTACGTCCAGCAGCGCCTCATCCCCAACGCCATGGAGCCCCGCGCCGTCGTCGCCGCCCCCGCGGCCACCGGCGCCGACGAGTACACCCTGTACTCCGCCACCCAGATCCCGCACGTCCTGCGCGTCATGCTCGCCGTGGTCACCGGCATCCCCGAGCAGAAGATCCGCGTCATCGCCCCCGACGTCGGCGGCGGCTTCGGCTCCAAGCTCCAGGTGTACGCCGAGGAGGCGCTCGCACTCGTCGTCGCCAAGCGGCTCGGCCGCCCGGTGAAGTGGACCGAGTCCCGGTCCGAGGGCTATCTCGCCACCCACCACGGCCGCGACCAGATCCAGGACGTCGAGGTCGCCGCGACCCGCGACGGCAGGCTGCTCGGCATGAAGGTCGACCTGCTCGCCGACATGGGCGCGTACCTCATGCTCATCACGCCCGGAATCCCCCTCCTCGGGGCCTTCATGTACCCGGGGATCTACAAGATGGACGCCTACGCCTTCCACTGCACCGGTGTCTTCACCACCAAGACCCCCACCGACGCCTACCGCGGCGCCGGCCGCCCCGAGGCCACGTACGCCGTCGAACGGGTCATGGACGAACTCGCCGCGGAACTCGGCCTCGACCCCGTCGAGCTGCGCCGGCGCAACTGGATCGGGCACGGCGAGTTCCCTCACACCTCGGTCGCCGGCCTGACCTACGACAGCGGCAACTACGAGGCCGCGACCGGCAAGGCCCTGGACCACTTCGGATACGACGCCCTGCGCGCCGAACAGCGCGAGCGGCACGCGCGCGGCGACACCGTACGGCTCGGCATCGGCGTCTCGACGTACACCGAGATGTGCGGCCTGGCACCGAGCCGGGTGCTGCGCGACCTGCGGTACGCGGCCGGCGGCTGGGAGGCGGCGAGCATCCGGATGCTGCCCACCGGCAAGGTCGAGGTGATCACCGGCACCAGCCCGCACGGCCAGGGGCACGCCACCACCTGGAGCCAGATCGCCGCCGACGTGCTCGGCGTGCCCGTCGAGGACGTCGACGTGCTCCACGGAGACACGCGCATCGCACCGCAGGGCATGGACACCTACGGCTCGCGTTCGCTGGTCGTCGGCGGCGTCGCCGTGCACGAGGCGGCGGTGAAGGTGGTGGACAAGGCGCGCCGGGTCGCCGCCCATCTGATGGAGGCGAGCGAGGAGGACCTGGAGTTCACGGCGGGCACGTTCGCCGTGCGCGGTTCGCCGGAGGCGGCGAAGACGATCCAGGAGGTCGCGTTCGCGACCTTCACCGGCCACGACCTGCCCGGCGGCATGGAGCCGACGATCAACGCGGGACACGTCGTGGATCCGGACAACTTCTCGTATCCGCACGGCACCCACCTGTGCGCGGTCGAGGTGGACACGGAGACCGGCGCGGTCCGCATCCGCTCCTACGTCGCCGTGGACGACGTCGGCAAGGTCGTCAACCCGCTGATCGTGGAGGGCCAGGTGCACGGCGGGCTGGCGCAGGGCATCGCCCAGGCGCTCTACGAGGAGGCCGTCTACGACGACGACGGCAACCTCGTCTCCGGCACCCTCGCCGACTACCACGTGCCCGCCGCCCCCGACCTGCCCGACTTCGTCACCGACCGCACCGAGACGCCCGCCACGTCCAACCCGCTGGGTGTCAAGGGCGTCGGCGAGGCCGGCACGATCGCCTCCACTCCGGCGGTCGTGGGCGCGGTCGTCGACGCGCTGCGCCCGCTGGGCGTCACCGACGTGCGGATGCCCTGCACGCCGGAGCGCGTGTGGCGGGCGATCCGGGAGGCGCAAGCGGAGAACGCGGAGAACGCGGAGAAGGGAGCCCCCGCATGATCCCCGCGGCATTCGACTACGTCCGCCCCGAGTCGGTCGGTGAGGCCGTCGGCGTGCTCGCCCGCGCCGAGGCGGACGGGCGTGAGGCCAAGGTGCTCGCCGGCGGGCAGAGCCTGCTGCCGCTGCTGCGCATGCGGCTCGCCTTCCCCGACCTGGTCGTGGACGCCGGGCGCATCCCCGGGCTGCGCGGCGTACGCGACGACGGCGACGCCCTGGTGATCGGAGCCATGACGACGCACCACGACGTCATCGCCGATCCGCTGGTACGCCGCCACGCCGGGCTGCTCGCCGCGGCCACGGCCACCGTCGCCGACCCGGCCGTCCGGCACCGCGGCACCCTCGGCGGCTCGCTGGCCCACGCCGATCCCGCCGCCGACCTGCCGGCGGTGGCGCTCGCGCTGGACGCCGAGCTGACCGTCGCCGGGCAGGAGGGCCGAAGGACCGTCCCGGCCCGGGAGTTCTTCGCCGACTACCTGACCACGGCGCTGGCGCCCGGTGAGCTGCTGGCGGCGATCCGGGTACCCAAGTACGACGGCTGGGGTTTCCGCTACGAGAAGTTCAGCCGGGCGGCGCAGGCGTGGGCGATCGTCGGCGTGGCCGCCGCGGTGCGGCGCACCGGCGGGCGGGTCGCCGAGGCACGGATCGGTCTGACCAGCATGGGCCCGACGCCGGTGCGGGCGGCGGCCGTCGAGACGGCCCTCACCGGGGCGGAGGCCACGCCGGAGTCGGTCGCGCGGGCGGCGTCCGCCGCGGCGGAGGGCACCCGTCCGGCGTCGGACCTGTCGGGATCGGCCGCGTACCGCGCCCACCTGGCCCGGGTGCTCACCCGCAGGGCGGTGCTGGCCGCGGCCGGGCCGGCGTGACCGGCGCGCGCAGCGGGGCGACCGGAGCCGAGGGAGGCGAGCACGGTGGCGCGTGAGGAGCCGGCGGGGGAGCCGGAGGGACGCGGGCCGTACGGCGGCGCCCGCGACGCGCGGGTGCCGGAGGCCGTGCGGCCCGCGTCGGGGGCCGGACGGCCCGCATCCCCCGGGGACCTGCGGGCCCGGCTGGAGTCGACGGGCTACCTCGCCGACGACGGCCTGGCCATCGCCTGCCACCTCGCCCTCACCCTGCACCGCCCGCTGTTCTGCGAAGGCGAGGCCGGCGCGGGCAAGACCGCGCTGGCCGACGCCCTCGCAGGCGTCCTCGGCGCGCCGCTCATCCGGCTCCAGTGCTACGAGGGCATCGACGCCTCCCAGGCGCTCTACGACTGGGACTTCCCGCGCCAGTTGCTGCACCTGCGGGCGGCGGAGGCGGCGGGCGTCACGGACGCCGGCCGCCTTCAGGACGAGCTGTACGGCGAGCGGTTCCTCGTCGCCCGCCCGCTGCTGCGTGCGCTGCGGACGAGCCCGAGCGTGCTGCTGATCGACGAGATCGACCGCGCGGACGACGAGTTCGAGGCCCTCCTGCTGGAGCTGCTGGCGGAGTACGCGGTGACGATCCCGGAGCTGGGTACGCTGCGGGCCGAAACCCCGCCGGTGGTCGTGCTCACCTCCAACCGCACCCGCGAGGTCCACGACGCGCTCAAACGGCGCTGCCTCTATCACTGGTTCGCGCATCCCGGCTACGCCCGCGAGCTGGCGATCGTCCGCAGCCGCCGGCCGTGGGTGGCGCGCCGCCTGGCGGCGCAGGTGACCGCTGCGGTACGGCAGTTGCGCGGGATGGACCTGGTCAAGCCGCCGGGGGTGGCCGAGACGATCGACTGGGCGGAGGCGCTGGCGGCGCTCGGCGCGACGGAGCTGGACGCGGACCTGGCGATGGCGACCCTGGGCTCGGTGCTGAAGTACCGCGAGGACACCGAGCGGGCGGCAGCCCTGGACCTGCCGGGACTGCTGGCCGCGGCGCGGGGGAGCTGAGCGCGGTGGCGGGGGAGCGGCCGCGGAACGAGGAAGGCCGGGACAGGGGCCGGGACGGGCCGCACGCGCGCGTGCCGGCCCCGGCCCGCGACGGCGCGGGTACGGGCCCTTCCGCCGGACCCCCCGCCGGCGACGCCGGGATCTGGGGCGACGGCGTCGCCGTGCTCGTCGGGTTCGCCCGGGTGCTGCGGGCCTCCGGGCTGCCGGCCGACGGCGAACGGGTGCAGACGTTCCTCAACGCGGTGGACGCCCTCGGCACCGGGCGGCGCGAGGTGTACTGGGCCGGCCGGCTCACGCTCTGCGGTCGCGCGGAGGACCTGGCGCCCTACGACCGCGCGTTCGCCGCGTACTTCGGCGACCGCGCGGCGCCGCCGCCCCGGCCCCGTACCGCACCGCCGCCCCGCGTGCGCCTCTCCGCCCCCGCCGCCGCGGAGACGTCCGGCGAGGACGGTGACCGCACCGGCCCCGCGGCCCCCGCCGCCGCCCGGGCCGGCTCTGCCGAGGTGCTGCGGCACTGCGACATCGCCGGGCTCACCGCGGCCGAGCGTGCCGAACTGCACCGGTTGCGCACGGCGTTCGCGCTCCGCGGCGAGCACCGCCGCACCGCCCGCCGGCGCCCGGCCCGCCGCGGCGCCGTCGACCCGCGGCGCACCGTACGGGAGTTGCTGCGCGCCGGCGGCGAAGCGGCCGTTCTGCGCCACCGCGCCCCCGCGCACAAGCCGCGCCGGGTCGTCCTGCTGCTCGATGTCAGCGGCTCGATGTCCCCGTACGCCGACGCCCTGCTGCGCTTCGCGCACGCCGCCCGGCACGGCCGCGCCTCCGGTGCCGCGCCCGCCACCGAGGTCTTCACTCTCGGCACCCGGCTGACCCGCGTCACCCGGCAGTTGTCCCACCGCGACCCGGACGCCGCCATGGCCGCGGTCGGCTCCGCCGTGCCGGACTGGAGCGGCGGAACCCGGCTCGGCGAGACCCTGCGGGCGTTCCTCGACCGGTGGGGCCGGCGCGGTCTGGCCCGCGGCGCGGTCGTCGTCGTGCTCTCCGACGGCTGGGAGCGCGGTGACGTCACCCTGCTCGGCACCCAGGCACGCCGGCTGCACCGGCTGGCGCACCGGGTGGTGTGGGCCAATCCGCGCAAGGCGCGCCCCGGCTACGCGCCGCTGGCGGGCGGCATGGCCGCGGTGCTGCCGCACGTCGACGCCTTCGTGGCCGGCCACAGCCTGGCCGCGCTCGAACGGCTGGCGGCGGTGGTGCGGGGAGCGGCCGGCGCATGACGACGAACCCGGCGACGAAGGGACCGCCATGGAGCTGCGGCACGAGTTCACCGTTCCCGTACCGGCCGACGAGGCGTGGCGGGTGCTGCTCGACATCGAGCGCATCGCGCCCTGCATGCCCGGGGCGGCGGTCGAGAGCGTCGACGGCGAGACGGTGCGCGGCACGGTGAAGGTGAAGGTCGGCCCGATCACGCTCACGTACCGGGGCACGGCCGCCTTCCGGGAGAAGGACGAGACGGGGCGTCGCATGGTGCTCCTTGCGAACGGCAAGGAGGCCCGCGGCACGGGCACGGCACGGGCCACGGTCACCGGGGAGTTGTCCGAGACGGGCGGCGGCACCCGGGTGTCGGTGGTGACGGACCTGGCGGTCACGGGCCGGCCCGCGCAGTTCGGCCGCGGAGTGCTGGCGGAGGTGGGCGACCGGCTGGTGGGGCGGTTCGCGGAGTGCCTGGCGGGAAAGCTCGCGGACGGCGGCGTGCAGGCCGCCACGCGCCCGGAGGCCGATCCGGAGCCGGACGGACAGGACTCGGGTGCCGGTGCCGGGGCCGCGGCCCCCGCCGTACGGACCGCCGCCCCGGCGACGGAGCCGCTGGACCTGGTCCGTACCGCGGGGGTGCCGGTCGCCAAGCGGGCCGCCGCCGGCGCCGCGGTCGCGGCGGCGCTCGCCGCCGCCGTCCTGGCGGTACGCCGCGCCCGCCGCCGCTGAACCCGCGTACCCCGGCCGTCCCGGCCGAGCCCCGCTCGGCGGATGCCTGCTGCGCGTGGTACTCCTGTTCCTGGGGGAGCGCGCCGTCGCCACGGCGGTGCGCTGTGACCGGCCGACAGGCCGGCGCACCGCTGCGGCGGCCCGCGCCGGCGAGAGGGGACAGGGCGACGATGGCGGGGAACCCGGCCAGCGCGGGCCGCCTGCTGCGCCTCATCCGCAGCGGTGAGGCGCCCACCCGCACCGAACTGCAGCGCGCCACCGGGCTGTCCCGGTCCACCGTCGGGCTCCGCCTCGACCAGCTCTTCCGGGCCGGCTGGATCCGGGAGGTGGCCGGCACCTCGACCGGCGGACGGCCTTCCGCGCGGCTGGAGTTCGACGACCGGCACGCGGTCGTCCTCGCCGCCGACCTGGAGACCCGGCACGGCCGCGCCGCGGTGCTCGACCTCGCGGGCAACCTGCTCGCCGAGCGGACCGGCCCGCTGGTCATCGGCGACGGCCCCGAGCCCGTGCTGGAGGAGGTGTGCCGCTGGTTCGGCCCGCTGCTGGAGGAGGCCGGCGAGACGGCGGCGCGGGTGTGCGGCATCGGTCTGTCCGTGCCCGGACCGGTGGACGTCGCCGCCGGCCGGGTCGTGGAGCCGCCGATCATGCCGGGCTGGGACGGCTATCCCATCCCCGTACATCTGCGGCGCACGTTCGCCGCCAGGCTGGGCGGCGCCACGGACGTCCCCGTGCTCGTCGACAACGACGCCAACCTCATGGCGTACGGGGAACAGCGCACCGGCTTCGCCGACTGCGCCGCCTTCCTGCTCGTCAAGGCGTCCACCGGCATAGGCGCGGGAGTCGTCGTGGACGGCGGCATCTACCGCGGCATCGACGGCGGCGCGGGCGACATCGGGCACATACGCCTGCACGACAGCCGGGAGGCGCTGTGCAGTTGCGGCTCGTACGGCTGCCTCGCCGCCGTCGCCAGCGGGCATGCGCTCGCCGCCCGGCTCGACGGCCTGGGCGTGCCCGCGACGTCCGGCTCCGACGTACGCGACCTGCTGGCCGCCGGGCACCCGCAGGCGGTGCGGCTGGCCCGGGAGGCGGGGCAGCGGGTGGGCGAGGTGCTGGTCACGGTCGTCACGCTGCTCAACCCCGGCGTGCTGATGATCGCCGGCGAACTGTCCTCGGTGCCGTTCCTCACCGGCGTGCGCGAGTTGCTCTACCGGCGGGCGATGCCCCGCACCACGGCGCACCTCGACGTCGTCACCGCCCGGCTGGGGGACCGCTCCGCCCTCGTCGGCGCCGCCGCCATGGTCGTCGACGACCTCTACGCCCCGGACCGCGCCGACGCCCGCCTCGCCGCCGCGGACGCCCCCGCCGCCGCCGAAGCAGCGGCCGGCGGCCCGGCGGCCCGCCACCCCGGCTGATCGTTCCGCGCCCCGCGGTCGTACGCCGCCCGCCGCACACCGCAGGAGGGGGCGGCGCGCTGCGGCCCGACGCGGAGTCCGCGTGGCCGACGGGTTCGAGAGGCTGGTAAGGCCCCGGGCCGGCTCTGGGCCCTTCGGCCCCTGCCGGTCGTATGCCTTTCGTACGCTCCAGGCATGACACCACTGAGAGCGAAGGACATCACGGGGGTCTGGGGAACGCTCCTGCTTCCCCTGGTCGCCGGCGACGCGATCGACCGCGGACGGCTGGCCGGGCAACTGGACGTGCTGCTGGAGGCGGGGCTGCACGGGATCTACGCGCACGGCACCGCGGGTGAGTTCCACACCCTGACCGAGGACGAGTTCGACGGCATCAACGAACTGCTCGCCGAGCGATGTACCGCGGCGGGCGTGCCGTTCCAGATCGGCGCCTCCCACCCGGTGGCGCAGACCGCCCTGGACCGGGTGCGGCGCGCCCGCGAACTGGCCCCCGGCGCGCTGCAGGTGATCCTGCCGGACTGGCTGCCGCTCGCCGACGACGAGGCCGTCGCCTTCCTCACCCGGATCGCCGAGGCCGCCGACCCGGTGCCGCTGGTGCTCTACAACCCGCCGCACGCCAAGACCCCGGTGTCGCCCGCGCTGCTCGGCCGGCTGCTGGCCGAGGTGCCCGCGCTCGTCGGGCTGAAGACCGCGGGCGGCGACGACGCCTGGTACGACGCCGTGCGGCCGCTCACCGCCCGTTGCTCCGTTTTCGTCCCCGGCCATCTGCTCGCCACCGGCGTCGCCCGCGGCGCGCACGGGAGTTACTCCAACATCGCCGCGCTCGCCCCGGCCGGCTCGGTCCGCTGGTACGAGACGATGCTCTCCGACCCGGCCGCGGCCGTGGATCTCCAGCGCCGGCTCGCCGAGCTGTTCCGCCGGCACATCGCGCCGCTCCAGATCCGCGGCCTGTCGAATCCGGCGCTCGACAAGTTCCTGGCCGCCGTCGGCGGCTGGGCCGACACCGGGGTACGCACCCGCTGGCCGGCCGCCCCCGTACCCGAGGAAGCCGTGCTCCCCGCCCGCCGGGACGCACACGAACTGGTCCCGGAGCTTTTTTCTCTCGGATGACAAAGTATGGACAGGCCCGGACGAAGTCTTTAGGCTCAGCGCCGCACCCGCCCGGAATCCGAAGGTTCTTCCCGCCCTCTTTCGCGTCTGGAGGAACGAATGTCCGCACGGCTGTACCACCGTGTCCGCAGACGGATGACCACGGTGCTCGCGGCGGCCTTCCTCGTCGGCGGCTTCTGGGCCGCACCCGCCGGCGCCGACCCCGCACCCGATCCCGAGCGGGCGCCCGGCCCGCAGAACCAGCCCTTCGCCGAACTCCCCCCGCAGGAGCCCGGCGTGACGCTGCGCACGTACGACGTGCAGGTCCCGCTCGACGAGATCTGTGTGCTCAAGCCCGCGCAGACCCCGAACGTCGACAAGCTCATGCCGCAGATCGACTTCTCGACCGCCGGGGACTTCGGCTTCGAGGACAACTTCGTCTCGCACACCATCGCCAACATCAACGTGCCCCAGGACGGCACGTACACCTTCCGCCTCACCAGCGACGACGGCTCGCGGCTGCTCGTCGACAACCAGGTCGTCATCGACCACGACGGGCTGCACGGCACCGATCCTCCCAAGGACGGGACCGTCGAGCTGACCGCCGGTTACCACGCGCTCTTCATCGAGCACTTCGAGCGCGGCGGCGGCCAGCAGGTCACCCTTGCCTGGCAGCCCCCGGGCGCCGACGGCTTCACCACCGTGCCGAACTCGGTGCTCAGCACCGACGCCGGCGTCGTCCGCGTCACCGCGCCCGGCCGCAAAGAGTGCGAGGGCTACACCGACTCGCCCGGCGACGGGCTGCCGCTCAACGACGTCCACCCCGACTTCACGCTGACCGACCTGCGGCCCGAGGGCTTCGAGCCGCAGGTCACGGCGATGGACTGGCTGCCCGACGACCGGCTCGCGGTGACCACCTGGGGCGGCACCGACAACGTCACCGGCGAGGTCTACCTCCTCGACAACGTCACCGGTGACACCTCGCCGGAGCAGGTGACGGTGAAGAAGGTCGCCGAGGGCCTGAAGGAGCCGCAGGGCATCAAGTTCGTCGACGGCTCCCTCTACGTCTCGCAGAAGCACGAGCTGACGCGGCTGAAGGACGACGACGGCGACGACGTCATCGACGCCTACGAAACCGTCGCCACCTGGCCGTTCAGCGACAACTTCCACGAGTTCGCCTTCGGCCTGCTCTACCGGGACGGGTTCTTCTACCTGAACCTCTCGGTCGCCATCGACTACGGCGGCGCCACCACCGATCCGCAGCCCTCCGAGAATCGCGGCACCACCATCAAGGTCAGCCGCAAGACCGGTGAGATCAGCTACGTCGCGGGCGGCCTGCGGACCCCCAACGGCATCGGCTGGGGGCCGAAGAAGGACCTGTTCGTCCTGGACAACCAGGGCGGCTGGCTGCCGTCCTCGAAGCTCCTGCACATCAAGCAGGACCGCTTCTTCAACCACTACACCAACCCCTCGGGGCCGTTCGACGACCGGCCCGTCACCGAGCCCGTGCTCTGGCTGCCGCAGAACGAGATAGCCAACTCGCCCAGCACGCCGCTGTACCTGGACAAGGGCACGTTCGCGGGCCAGCTCCTCTTCGGCGACGTCACCTACGGCGGCATCCAGCGGGCCGACCTGCAGAAGGTCGAGGGTGACTACCAGGGAGCGGTCTTCCGCATGACCCAGGGCCTGGAGGCCGGCGTCAACCGCATCAGCATGGGCCCCGACGGCGCGATCTACGCCGGCGGACTGGGCGCGGGCGGCAACTGGGGCCAGCCCGGCAAGCTGACCCACGGCCTGCAGAAGCTGACGCCCGGCGAAAGCGCGGCCTTCGACATCGTCTCGATGGACGCCACGGAGACCGGCTTCGAGATGCGCTACACCAAGCCCCTGTCGCAGGAGACCGCCGACGCCCTCGCCGAGAGCTACTCGGTCACCCAGTGGCGCTACGTCCCCACCGCCGACTACGGCGGTCCCAAGGTGGACGAAGAGGTGCTGCCGGTGACCTCCGCGGAGCTGTCGCAGGACCGCAAGAAGGTCACCCTGGAGATCCCCGGCCTCAAGTCCGGCCACGTGGTGCACGTGCGCTCCCCGCGCCCGTTCACCGCCGAGGGCGGCCAGGAGCTGTGGAGCACCGAGGCGTGGTACACGCTGAACAACATCCCCGGTGACGAGGAGCGCGTGCCCACCGCGTACGAGGCCGAGGAGGCCCGCCTCGACGGCGGCGCGAATCTCGCCACCGACCACGACGCCTACTCCGGCCGCGGCTTCGTCGCCGGCTACGGCGGCAAGGGCGCGTCCACCACGTTCGACGTCACGGCCCGGAAGGGAGGAACCTACGACGTCGGACTGCGCTACTCCAACGGCCCCGACCCCTTCACGGGCACCAAGACGGTCAGCATGTACGTCAACGGCAAGAAGGTGAAGCAGACGGAGCTGGCGTCCACCGGCACCTGGGAGGAATGGACCACCCGGACCGAGCAGGTCATGCTGCGGGCGGGCAGCAACACCATCCGCTACGTCAACGAGGAGGATGACACCGGGCACGTCAACCTCGACCTGATCACCGTCCACCCCCGCGGCGAGCCCGTCACGCTCTTCGACGGCGCGGACCGCTCCGCCTTCCAGCACGTGGACGGCAGGACGCCGGAGTGGCCGCTGCTCGACGGCGAGGCCATGGAGGTCTGCTGCGGCGACATCCGCACGAAGCACGCCTACGAGGACTTCGAGCTGCACGTCGAGTTCTGGCTGCCCGAGCTGCCGCCGGACGTCACGGGGCAGGACCGCGCCAACAGCGGCGTGTACCTGCAGGAGCGGTACGAGGTCCAGATCCTCGACTCGTACGGCAAGGACCCGCTGGCGAACGATGACGCCGCCGCCATCTACAAGAAGAAGGCGGCCGACGTGAACGCGGCGAAGCCGCCGGGGACCTGGCAGACGTACGACATCACCTTCCGTGCCGCCCGCTTCGACGCGGACGGCCGGAAGACCGAGGATGCGCGTATCTCGGTGGTGTGGAACGGCGTGAAGGTCCAGGACGACGTCGCCGTCGACGGCCCCACCGGGGCCGGGAAGCCGGAGACGCCGGTCGCCGGCGCCATCCGGCTCCAGGACCACGGCAACGCGGTCCGCTACCGCAACATCACCGTCCAGCCCCTGTGATCCGGCGGTGAGCCCCACCGGTCCCGGAGCCCTCCCGGCTCCGGGGCCGGTGCACGTCCTGCCCCCGGCCCGGCGCGGGCCCGGCCGCGACCCGCGGCAGCGGTCCGTGCCCGGTCTCCGGGTCGCGAGCCGCCGCGGCTTCACGCACCACGACGGCGTCACCGGCGCGTCCGCCGCCGCCTGCGGTCTTTCCCCCGCGACTACCGGCAGGTGCCACTCATCCCGCCGGCGCCACTGTGCCGCCCGGCTCGCCCCGCAGGCCGTGGTCACCCCGTGCTGAGCGCCTTGCCGGCGTTGCGCCGGTAGCGTTCCGGACCCCGCTTCAGTTCCCTGAACCTCTCGGGCTGCCGGGTGGTCAGACCCTGCCGGAAGGCGGGCGCGGCCTCTCGCGCCACGGCCACGGACAGCGACCATAGTCGTACCCGCCGCCGTGCCCCGCAGACCTTCGGCCGATCCGCCGCGCCGCCCCGCGTCCGTAGCGTCGCCGGGGAACGGCAGGAAGGACGACCGACGATGGATTCCGGAGCATCCCCGATGGCCCGTGACGACCGCCACGGCGGCGGACCCGGGGGCGAGTCCCCCGCCAAGCCCTCCGCCACCGTGGGCCCCGGCCTTCTGTACCGCCTGCTGCTGCTCGCCGGGCTGCCGGCGCTCGGCCTGCTGCTCGGCTGGCTCGTGCCGCGCGTCGCGGACGAGGTCGCCGGGCTCAAGTGGGCGCCGATGCGGGGCCCGTTCGAGCTGGTGGCCTCCTTCGACGACGGCTGGACCGCGGTCGCGGGGCCCGTGGCCGGGCTGGTGCTGGGGCTGGGCGGCGGGATCCTCGTGTATGTGCTGGCGATGCGCGTGACCTTCGAGGGCGACACCGTACGGATCGACAAGGACGGGGAGTCCTGCATCCTGGCCCGCGCCGAGGTCGCCGCCGCCTTCCTGGACAAGGACCGGCTGGTGATCCTCGACGCCGCCTCCCGCCAACTGCTGCGCAGGCCCACCGACCTGGAGCCCGCCGACCTCGGCAGGGGCTTCACCGCGCACGGTTACCGGTGGCTGCACGAGGACCCGTACGCCGGCTGCTACCACCGCTGGGTGCGGGACTCCGCGGAGCTGTCCGCGGCGGCCAACGCGGTGCTGAAGGCCCGGGAGCACGCGCTCGGGAAGAAGAACGCCGCGGACGCGGAGGAGCTGCGCGAGGAGGCACAGCGCCTGGGCTACGTGGTCCGCGAGGAGGGCACGCGCCAGTACTGGCGCCCGCTGCGCCCGGGGGCCGCGGCGGACTGAACCTGCCCCGTACGCCGCCGGCGCCGTACGGGGGACGGGAGGCAGCGGCCGTCCCCGCCGTACGAACCCTCAGCCCAGGCCGGGCAGGGCCGCGAGGCGGCGGTGGTCGGCGGGGGAGTCGCGGCGGTCGAGCCGGGTCTCCAGCAGCCGCCGGGCCGCCTCGCATCTGCCGCCCGACACGAGCGCGAACAGCAGCGTCTCCTCCACCACTTCGCGCTGCGCCGCACTGCCGCCGACCTTGCGCAGCACCGGCCGGATCGACTCCAGCCGCGCCACCGCCTCCGGCCAGCGCTCCTCCACCACCGCTTCGAGCGCGTCGCACAGCGGTGCCACGACCTCGCGCTGCACCGGGTCCGCGCCCGCCGCGTGCGTGCGCAGCCGGCGCAGCGCGGCCAGGTCGCCCGCGGCCGTCAGCGCCACCGCGCTGTGCATGGCGGTGAACGGCGTCGCGGGCCGCTCCACGACCTCGCGCTCGACCGCCGCCAGCACGCCTTCCACCGGCTGCTCGCCCGTCCAGCACCCCGACATCCGGGCCCGCCACAGCAGCGACCCCGAATCCACCAGGGCCCGCACCCCGTTGACCCGGCCCGGCGCCAACTGTGCGAACCAGCGCCGCCGTACCGCGTCCGGGTCGTCGAGCGCCAGCTCGTGCAGGGCGACGTGCCAGGAGAAGTGCGCCCGGTGCGTGGCGCCGCGGCCCTGGTCGCCGATCCAGCCGTCCAGCCAGTCGCGTCCGCGCTCGTGGGCCCCGGTCTCGTAATGGACGTGGGCGAGGGCGTGCACCGCGTGGCCCGCGGCCGGCTCCACCGCCAGCGCCCGGCGGGCCAGCTCCCCGGCCTCGTCGTAGCGGCCGTCGTCCTGGCGCATGAACGCCAGCAGCGAGGTGTGGAACCAGTGGCCCTCGTACGCGGACGTGGTGCGCTCCACGAGCCGGCGGGCCATCGCGCCGTCGAGGTCGGTGACCCCGGAGAACGCGATCGTCGGCACGGCGACGCTCAGTGCCAGCGCGTCACCCGGGTACGCGGCCAGATGCCGGGTCAGCGCTTCGTCCCCGCCGGAGCCGGCGATCCTGCGGGTGACGACCTCCACGAAGGCCCGCTCGCGCTCGTCCGCACGCTCGCGCGCGGCGCGCTGGGCCTCGGCCAGCGCCCGCGGAACGTCGACGTCGGCACCGCACTCGTGCCCGACGAGCGCGAGTGCGGCGTGCCCGAGCGCGAAGCCGGGATCCAGCTCCACGGCGCGGGCGAGCGCGGCCTCGGCGCCGGCGCGGACCTTCAGCAGCCGCTCCAGGCCCGTGCGGTACGCCGCGGCGGCAGCGGCGTGCGTGGAGACGGGCAGTCCGTTGATGTCGGTGGGCCGGCGACGGCCGCGCACCGGTTCGCGCAGCGGCTCCAGCACGGCGGCGGCGACCTCGGCGGCCTGGAGACGGATCTCCGGCACGGCGGTGGTCTCCCACAGCTCGCCGCGGCGGGCGGAGCCGAGGGTGAACAGTGGTGGGCCCGCGGCGGAACGGCCACCGGCGGGGCGCAGCCGGCCGGCGTCCGTGGCCACCCCGATGCCCAGCGGACCCGGTGTGGCCGTGCCGTCCGCGAGCAGCCCCCGCCACAGCGGGTCGGCGCACTCATCGACGCGCAGTCCCGGTCCGGTGCAGTCGACGACCCAGCCGACGTGCAGCGTCCGGCCGCCGCTCAGGGTCACGGCCAGGCCGCCGTCCGGGTGTTCGGCGACGTCCCGCACCCGGCCCCTGTGGAGCCGCAGCCGGCGGGCGGCCAGGGCCCGCTGCACGGACTCCGCGGTGGCCGGGGGCATGCGGTGGCGGTGGACGTTCCAGCGGGAGGCGTCGCGGGCCAGGAAGTCGGCCCGGTCCTCGTCGCAGAGGCGGGCCCACATCGCCTGCGTCAGCGGGCGCAGCCCGTCCACGGCGGGGCGCCAGTCGCCGTGCGCGCGGACGGCGGCGGCCACGTGGCGGCGTACGGCCGCGCGCAGCTCGGCCAGCGACCGGCCGGGCAGCCCGGGGTCCGCCTGGAGCGGCGGCAGGGCGGTCAGCGCATGCGGCCGGGGCAGTTGGCCGCCGCGGGAGACAGCGTGCACCCGGCGGCCGGAACGCTCCAGACTCAGCGCCGTGTCCACGGCGGTCAGGCCGGTTCCGACGAGCAGCACGTCGTCCCCGGCGTGCGCGTCGCCGGCGAGCGCGTCGAGGGCACCGGGCGCCCAGGGATCGGGGACGAAGCGGTCGCTCGTGCCCAGGGCCGGGGGAACCCAGGCGCGCGGGCCGGGGGCGGGGCCGGTGGCGATGACGACGCTGTCGGCCCGCTGGGTGCGGCCGTCGGCGAGGCGCAAGGTGGCGCGCCCGCCGGCGGTCCACGTACACCCGGTCGCCTTCGTCCGCAGCCGGCTCACCGCGACGGTGCCGTGGGCGCGGATGACGGCCTGGCCGAGGGAGTCGGCCAGATAGGCGCCGTAGCGGTGCCGGGAGACGAAGTCGCAGGCGGAGGCGGCCGGCTCACCGTGGCCGCGCAGCCAGCGCACGAAGTGCGTGGGGTCGTCCGGGTAGCAGCTCATCCCGCCGGCCGGGACGTTCAGCCGGTGCCGCGGATCGGGGGTGGCATAGGCGACGCCGCGCCCGGCCTCGGGCGCCGGGTCGATCAGCACCAGCTCCAGCGGCGTGCTGCGCCGGACCGCGGTCTCGCAGAGCTGCATCGCGGTCAGCGCCCCCGCGGCGCCCGCGCCCACGACGGCCACCACGTGAGGGACGGGACCCGCGGCGGGGAGAGACGAAGGCGCGGCCACGGTACCTCCAGCTGAGCCGGGAACGGACTCGTCCATGATCTCGCGTCCCGGGGACCGGTCCACCCCCCGGGCACCAGTTGACGTGACGAGGCTACTGCTTCCATAATTCCTAGCACACCGATGGGAATACTAGGAATCGGTCGGAGCCGGTGACGGGACCGCGGAGAACGCGCGTTCGTACCGGGCTTCACACAGACGGGCAGGGCCCTTCGCGAACCCGGAGGAGTGCGAAGGGCCCTGTTCCTGTGCGCCGCTCGTGCTCGTCCGTCCGGTGTCACCGGCGCGCGTACGCGACCCGGCGTACGCCTCCCCACCACGCCCCGGCCGGTGCCTCACCGCCGGCCGCGGGCCGCACGGCAGCGGCCCCGTACGGCTCACTGAGCCGTACGGGGCCGCTGCGCGTCCGGCGCCCCGGTCCTCCCGCGGGGGCCGGCGGTCAGGCGGTCGGCGCCAGGTGCTCGCGAAGCGTCCGCCCGCGGTACCCGGAGCGGAACACCCCGCGCTCCCGCAGCTTCGGCACCAGCCCGTGCACGACCGCGAGAAGGTCCGTGGCGGCGTGCGTCGGCAGCAGGTGGAACCCGTCGGCGACCCCCTCCGCGTGCCACTCCGCCAGCAGCCCGGCCAGTTCGGCCGGCGGCCCGGTGAAGTGCAGCGTCTCCGCCCGGGGCGGCAGCCCGCGCCCGCCGCCGCGGCCGAGGTCGACCCCGAGGCGCAGCAGCACCCGCAACGCCTGCGGGTCGCGGCCGGCGTCCGCCGCCTGGTGCTTGAGCGCCGCGCGGCAGACCTGGGCGGCGGCCGGGTGCTCGGCGTCCAGGAGCACCACGTCGGCGTGCCGGGCGGCCTGCACCCAGCGCCGGTCGGGCCCGTGCACGTCGAGCACCACCGCCACCGGCGGCCGGTGCGGCCTGCGCAGCCGGCCGCCGGACAGGTGCCGGCGGACCCCGGGGTGCCGTCCCCGCGCACCGGTGCCGTATGCACCGAGGGAGTGCACCTGGACGCCGGCCGGGCCGGCGCCGGGCAGCGCGGTCCGTACCAGCCAGCCCGCCCGGCCGTCGACCGCGATCCGCGCTCCCGCGGACGTCAGCGGCGCGAACCGGCCCGCGGGCAGCGCCGCGACGGCCGGGACCAGCCCGATACGGCTGGTGGTGCCGGCGGCCCGGGCGAGCACGGCGAGCACGTCGAGCCGTTCGGGGCCGCCCGCGTCGTCGAGCGTGACGAAGTCCAGCCCGCCCTGCTCGGCCAGGTGCACCAGCCGGGTCCAGCGCGCGTAGGGCGGCGGGGGGCACGCCCCGCCGGCACCGGTGGGGCGGTGGTCGGCGGTGGCGTCGTCGAGGGCTGCGGAGAGATGGAGCTGGGCGGCCATGGGGAGCACGCCTTTCGGTGTCGGAAGGTCAGGGGAGCGGGGCGTGCGTCAGGATTCGGCCGGCTCGTACTTGTAGCCCATGCGCCGGACCGTCACGATCCGGTGCCGGTGGGCCGCGCCGAGCTTGCGGCGCAGCCGCGCGATGTGGACGTCGACCGTGCGGCCGTCGCCGACGTGGCTGTAGCCCCAGACGGTGGTCACCAGCGACTCGCGCGAGTGCACCCGCCGCGGGTTGGCGACGAGATGGGCGAGCAGTTCGAACTCCAGGAACGTCAGGTCCATCGGCCGCCCGTCCACTTCGGCCACCCGGCGCTCCACGTCGATGCGTACGGGGCCGCCTCCGGGCGGTGCGTCCGGCGGTCCCGCGCTGTGCGGCACCCGGTGCAGCGGCGCGGCGTCGGCGCCCTCGGCCAGGAGGTCGGCGGGGTCGAGGCCCGGCGGCACGAGCACGACGTAGCCGACGAGCGGCTTGCCGTCGGCGGTGCTCTCGCCGTGCCGCGCGGGCTCGCGCACGAGGCGCAAGTGGCGTACGGCGCCCGCGGCTTCGCCCCCGGCTGCCGGGGCGGGGAGTGAGTGGGTCATCGGTCGGTCTCCTTCGGGTTGTCGGAGGGGCGGGCGGTCAGCCGGCGGCCTGCGCGGGGTACGGCAGCAGGCCGGCGTCCGTCTCCTCCCACGCGGTACGCAGCCGGGCCAGCAGCCCGGGCCGCAGGGATGCCTTGTCGGCCCGCTCGCGCGGGTCGTGGGCGAGGTCGAAGAGGCGGTCCACGCCGTCCTTGCCGCGGTAGTACTTCCAGTCGCCGCGGCGCAGCGCCCGCTCGCCGCGCACCCGCCAGAACAGGTCGCGCTCGGGCGGGTCCTCGCCACGCAGCAGGTAGCCGGCCAGGCTGCGGCCGTCCAGCGGGTGGGAGGCGGCCGGGCGGGCGCCGGCCAGCTCCAGCAGCGTGGCGGTCCAGTCGGTGGAGTACAGCGGTACGTGACTGACCTGGCCGCCGTCGAGGCGTGCGGGCCAGCGGGCGATCTGCGGGATGCGTATCCCGCCCTCCTGCAGCGACGCCTTCTCGCCGGACAGCGGCCACTGGTGGGACCAGCGCTCGCCGCCGTTGTCGCTGGCGAAGACGACGAGGGTGTCCCGCTCCTGCCCGCTCGTGCGCAGTGCGGCGAGCACCTGGCCGACGGAGCGGTCGAGGTCCTCGACCATCTCGCGGTACTTCTCCAGCGACCCGCCGTCGGAGTGCCACAGGGCACGGTGGTCGCCGGCCTCGATGCGGCGGACGATCTCGGCGCTCTCCGCCTCGTCGCCCTCGGCGATCCACGGCCAGTGCGGGGTGGTGAAGTTGAGGTTGAGCAGCCACGGCTGCCCGTCGCGGGTGCGCACGTGCCGTACGGCCCGCTCGGTGAGCACCCTGGTGTAGTAGCGCAGGTCGCGGTATTCGACCTCGCCCTCGTACAGGTCGTACTCTCCGCCGGAGCCGAGCTTGGAGTAGTACTCCAGGGCGCCGCCGAAGTTGCCGAAGAAGGTGTTCCAGCCGGAGCGCGTGGGGCTGTAGTCCGGCAGGAAGCCGCAGTGCCACTTGCCGATGAGCGCGGTGTCGTACCCGGCCTCGCGCAGCAGGGACGCCAGCGTCGGGTGGCCGGGCTCCAGGCCCGCGGTGGTGTCGGCGATGGGCTCGGCGAGCCCGCCTTCCGTACGCCCGGGATGCCGGCCGGTGTAGAGGGAGAAGCGGGTCGGCGAGCAGGTCGCCGAGCCCGAGTAGGCGTGGGTGAACCGCACGCCCTGGCGGGCGAGCCGGTCCAGGTGCGGGGTGCGGATGTGCGGGGAGCCGTAGCTGGAGAGGTCGGCCCAGCCGAGGTCGTCGGCGAGGATGAAGAGGACGTTGGGCCGCAGGGACGTGCGGTCGACGGCGGCGCGGAACGGGGTCTCGGAGGTCTGGGCGCTCTGCGCGGCGGCGGGCGGGGCTGCGGTGCCGAGGGCGGCCGCGGTGGCCGCGGAGCCCAGCAGCCCGCCGAAGGCGCGGCGGGACGGGGAGGAGGACATGAGTCTCCCGAGGACGGAGGGCAGGGGATCCGGCCCACCGGCGCGCGGACGGCAACGGCCACGGCGCGGGCGGGTCACGGGTGCGGAGGAAGCCGCCGGCGGCTAGCCGTGACGGCAGACGGCGCTGGCCACGTGACAGAAGTCGACGTGCCTGCGACGGAAGAGGAGCGCCCGCGTCGAGGACATGCCCTCCATCCTGCGCACCGCTCTGGCCTGCGTCAATGGTTTTCCTAGAAAATTGGTCGGAAAACTGTGGAAGGGATCAATGCCGCCCCCCCGTCCGGGGTACGGCCGGGCTGCGGCGCGCCCGCTAGCGGGGCGGGTCCGGCTCCAGGCGCAGCGCGGTGATGGTGGTGGCGAGCATCTCGTAGTGCCCGGCGAGCAGCAGCAGTTCGATGGCCGCCTTCTCGTCCAGATGGGTACGCAGCCGCCGCCAGAGCGCGTCGTCGACGTCCCGGTCATGGTGCAGTGCGTCGACGGCGGCGAGCAGCACGCGCTCCCGCTCCGTCCAGCCGTCCGCCCCGGGCCCGGCCTGGACCCGCGTGACGTCGGCGGGGGTCACCCCGGCGCGGCGGCCGAGCCTGCGGTGGTGCTCGAACTCGTACGCGCAGGCGCGCAGATGGGCCACCCGCAGGATCACCAGCTCGGTCTCCCGGCGCGGCAGCGTGCCCCGGGGCATCAGCCGGCCGGCGAAGCGCAGCCAGCCGCGGAACAGCCGGCGGTGCCGGCCGAGGACGAGGAACAGCGCGGGCGGCCGGGTACCGCCGACGCGGCCCGCCGCGCGGCTGAGCAGCCAGGTGGCCGGGCCCACGTCACGGCGTCCGCCGGGGGCGATGCGCGGCCCGCTCACCGCGCGTCCCCCTTCGCCCGTGGCCCCGCATCGCCGCCCGGAGCGGTCGGGGCGGTCGGGGCGAGCACCGCGCGGCGCAGCAGCCGGTGGGTGCCGAAGTTCATCGCCCGCATCGCCAGCGCGTACAGCGGCGGCGCCGCGCGCTGAAGCCCGTGCGCGGCCCGTACCCGCCCGGAGGTGTGCACCAGATAGCGGTTCCGCTCCACGCCCCTGAGGATCATTTCGGCGACCTCCTCCGGCGACTCCGCCTGCCTGCGAAAGCCCGCCTGGAGCCGCCTGAACGCCTTGCTCTCCTTGTCCACGCCGACGATCTCCACGGTCTCCGTGAGCGGCGTGTCCACCGCTCCCGGGCAGACCAGGCTCACGCCGATGCCGTGCCGGCGCAGGTCGAAGCGCAGCACCTCGGAGACGCCGCGCAGCCCGAACTTCCCCGCGCTGTACGCCGCGTGCCACGGCAGCCCGAGCAGGCCCGCCGCCGAGGAGACGTTGACCAGGTGCCCGCCGCGGCCGGCCGCGATCATCGGCGGCAGGAAGGTCTCGATGACGTGCACCGGTCCCATCAGGTTCACCTCGACCATGGCGCGCCAGTGCCGGTGCTCCAGATGCTCCACCGTGCCCCACGCCGAGATCCCGGCGATGTTCATCACGATGTCCATCGGCCCGCCCGCCGCGGCGTGCACGCCGTCGGCCACGGCCCGTACGGCGTCGAGGTCGGCGATGTCGGCGGCGCCGGCGTAGCGCACGGTCCCGCCCCGGGCCCGGATCCGCGCGACGGCGGTGCACAGGCCGTCCTCGTCCAGATCGGTGAGGTACAGCTCCGCGCCGCGATCCGCGGCAAGCGCGGCGGTGGCGCGGCCGATGCCGCCCGCGGCACCGGTGACGAAGATCCGTCGTCCTGTCAGGTCCCTGAACCCCGGTCGCTTCATCTACCGAACGGTAACGTCCCGCGTCCGCGACCGGAACGGGGCCTGCACCCCCCGGTGCCCGCGGGCCGCGCTGCGGCGGCCCGCGGGACCGTACGGGTTACCCCGCCGGGTCGAGCCGCTGGATCGGCCCGCCGAGGTCCAGCACGTACAGCTCGCGGTCGCCGCCCTGGACGAAGGAGATCACCTCGCCGCCGCTGACGCCGAGGTCGGTCTCGCCGGTGACCTCGCCGTTCTCGACCTGAAGCGCCCGGACGGTGCCGTCGCAGTAGTCGCTGAACAGATACTGACCGGCCAGGTCCTCGATCGCCTCGCCGCGGTAGACGAACCCGCCGGTGACCGAGCAGCCGAGCCCGTTGCGGTCGTACTCGTGGACCGGCGGCACGTGGTTCGCCGGCTCCTCGCCGTCGAAGACCTGCGTACCCTCCATCCGGCCCCAGCCGTAGTTCTCGCCGCCGGTGCTGGCGGCCGGGGCGTGGTCGATCTCCTCGACCTTGTTCTGCCCGACGTCGCCGATCCACAGGTCGCCGGTCTCGGCGTCGAAGGAGAAGCGCCACGGGTTGCGCAGCCCGTACGCCCAGATCTCGCCGCGCGCCTGCGCATCGCCGGCGAAGGGGTTGTCCTCGGGGACGGCGTACGGGTCGCCGCCGGCCGGGTCGATCCGCAGCAGCTTGCCGAGCAGGGTGCCGAGGTTCTGGCCGTGGTCGTGCGGGTCGCCGCCGGCGCCGCCGTCACCGAGGCCGATGTACAGCATCCCGTCGGGGCCGAAGGCTATCTGGCCGCCGTTGTGGTTGGAGTAGGGCTGCTCCTGGGTGAGGACGGTGCGCCGGGAGTCCGGGTCGAGTGCGCCGTCGGCGACGGCGAACTCGTCGATGGTGCTGGTGCCCTCCCGGTCGGTGAAGGAGACGTAGAAGTGGGCGAACTCCGGGTCGAAGGCGATGCCGAGCAGCCCGCGCTCGCCGTCCGTCGTCGTCTCGTCCGAGAGGTCGAGCACGGGCTCGCCGAGCCCGGAGTCGGTGAGGACCCGGACCGTGCCGGCGCGTTCGGCGATCCAGACCGTGCCGTCGGGTCCTGCGGTGCCCGCGCTCGGGTTCTGCGCCTCGGCCACGGTCGTCAGCTCGACCGCAGCCTGTGCGGACTTCGCGGGCGGGTCCGCGTTGGCCGCGGACAGCGCGACGCCGGAGACGGCGAGGCAGAACCCGGCGGCGATCGCCGAGATGGTACGCACGTTCATGATGACCCTCCTGAGGTGGGGTTGAGGGTGTGGGGGGACGGTGCGTGCGCTCGCACGGTCGGGGGGATGCCCCTGGTGCGCAGGAGGATAACCCGCCCGCCGTTCCCGATGAATACCGCAACCTCGCCCCGGGGGAGGGGAGTTCAGGGTGCCGTCCGCCGTATCGGGCCCCCGCCGGGGGCCGGACGGCGGCCGTGGACGCCGGCGAAGCGCTGCGCGCCGCGGGGGACGTGGTGCCGCGGGAGGGGCAGGACGTGTCCCGCGGCGGGGCCGCGGCGCGCAGCGCTGGCTCTCAGAGGTTGCCGGCGCCGGCGCCCTGGGTCACCGTGCCCTTGACGCTCTGGGCGGGCTGTACCTGGTAGCCGTACGGGATACCGGAGACGGAGCCGCCGGTCTCACCCGTGCCGGAGCCGTCGAAGTAGTTGTCGCGGGCTTCGATCGAGCCCGGTCCCGAGCTGGCCTCGCCGAGGTGGAACGGGTCGTCGGTGTTCTCGAAGTAGTTGCCCTCGATCAGCACGCCGGCGTCCTCGGTGGAGGCGACGCCGTAGGAGCCGATGTCGTTGTAGTAGTTGTTGAGTACGTGCACCGGGTCACCGAAGCGGACCCGCGGGTTGCGCTGGTTGGTGCCGTCGAACCAGTTGAAGGCGTACGTGACGTGCAGGGCGTCCGCGTCCTCGCCGGCGTTGTCGTCGCTGTGGCCGAGCAGTGCGTTCTTGTCCTGGCCGTAGAAGTGGTTCCACGAGACCGTGATGTCGTCAGAGGCGCGCTTGATGTCCAGGTTGCCGTCGCTGGCGCCCGTCAGCGTGTTGTGGTCCAGCCAGACGTCCGTGGAGTACTGGACGTTGACGTTGTCGTCGTCGCTGCCGGAGATGGTCAGGTTCTGCACGATGACGTTGCTGACCTTGCTGATGTTCAGCCCGCCGCCGCCGCTGATGCGGCCGTTGTTCCCGACGCCGACGACGGTCTTGTCGGACGCGATCTTGGTCATGTCGTCGAGCTGGATGGTGCCGTCGACCTCGACGATCCGGGGACCGTCGCTCTGCACCGCCTCGATGAACGCGTCCGCGTTCGAGACCCTCTCGGTCGGTCCACCGGCGCCGCCGGTGGCGCCGGCGCCGAAGCCGATCGCCGCGGCGGCGGCCGGGGCGGGCTCGTCGGCCATCGCGCCCGGGACCAGCAGGGCGGCGGTGGCGGCGGCGGTGGCCGTCGCGGCGGCGACGACGAGCTTGGTGCGGGGCTTCCTCCTGTGTGTGCGCATGAGCTGCTCTCCGTCCGGTACGTGTGCGGGTGGGGGGATGCGCGCCCGCCTGGCGGCGGCACGTTCCGGCCGTGGGTTGCCGCCGGACGGCGAGAGGTTGCCGGTCGCAGTGCGGTAGCGGATGCCGAACCCCGGACGGCGTACGGCACAGCGGCCGGTCCGGGGTGAAGAGGGCCGGTTCCTGCGCCCTTCTACGCCCCGGCCGCGGGTGCCGTCGTGCTCTGCCGCACCACCAGCTTGGTGGCGAGCTCCATGCGCAGCGCCCCCTTGCCCGGCTCGCGCGGGCGCAGCAGCATCTGCGCCGCCTCCTCCGCCATCTGCCGCAGCGGCTGGTGGACGGTGGTGAGCGCGGGGCTGGACCACTGGGCCAGGGGGACGTCGTCGTAGCCGACGACCGACAGCTCGTCCGGCACGCTCAGCCCCTTCAGCCGGGCCGCCTCCAGCACGCCGAGGGCCTGCAGGTCGCTGCCGGCGAACACGGCGGTGGGCCGGCCGGGGCCGTCGAGTAGGTCCATGGCGTGGTCGAAGCCGCCCTGGACGTGGAAGTCGCCGTAGCGGACCTGGGCCGGGTCGACGTCCAGGCCCGCCATGGCCATCGCCGAGCGGTAGCCGTCGAGCCGGGCGAGGGAGCACATCATGTCCTCCGGACCGGTGATGATGGCGATCCGCCGGTGGCCGCACTCGATGAGATGGCGGGTGGCGGCCATGCCGCCGGACCAGTTGGCGGAGCCGACGGAGGGCACGTCCGGCTCGGGGTCGCCCGCGGGGTCGACGATGACGAACGGGATGGCACGCGAGCGCAGTTGCTTCTTCACCTGGTCGGGCAGGGTGGAGAAGACCAGCACCACCCCCAGCGGGCGCCGCCGCAGGACGGCCTCGATCCAGTCGGGGTCCGGCGCGTGCCGCGTACCGCTCTCGGTGAGGACGACGCTCGCGTGGTTCTGCTTGGCGACGTTCTCCACGCCGCGGATCAGCTCCATCGCCCAGACGCTCTCCAGCTCGTGGAAGACCAGCTCGATGAGCGGCGCCTGCGGCGCGGCCTGGGCCCGGCGGCGGTAGCCGTGCGTCTCCAGCAGCCGCTCGACTTTCGTGCGCGTGGGCCGAGAGACGTCCGAGCGCCCGTTGAGAACTTTCGAAACCGTCGACAGTGACACCCCGGCCCGAGTCGCTACCTCGGCCAGGGTCACACGGCCGTCCACGTCGTCGTCTTCACGCATGGTTCGAAGGATAAGGCACGGTCAGCGGTAACGGTTTGGTCGCGCGGCTGCCGCCCCGTTGACCGCCCGCGGCGGCTCGCCTACTGTCCAGCCCTACATCGACTTTCGGTGTTTGGGACGAAAATTTCGAGAGGCATACGTATGAAGACTCGAAGGCGGATGCCCCGCATACTCGCCGTGGGCTGCGCGCTCGGGCTCGCGCTGTCGCTGGCGTCCTGCGGTGACGACGGCGGATCAGCGTCCGGCAAGAACGAGTTCACCGTCCTCGTCTACGGCGACGCCACCAACAAGGTGGAGAAGAAGCTGGTCGCCGAGTTCAACAAGACGTCCAAGGTCAAGGCCCGTCTGGACACCATCCCGGGCGCCGACTACCAGCAGAAGCTCCAGACGATCATCAGCACCCCGCAGGCTCCCGACGTCTTCTTCCACTGGGGCGGCGGCAGCATCAAGCCGTTCGTCGACGCGGACCTGCTGCTGCCGCTCGACGACTTCATCAAGAAGGACCCGGGCCTGAAGGACAACTTCCTGCCCTCGGTCTTCGACGCCTCGGTGGTGGACGGCAAGGCGTACGGCGTGCCGATGCGCGGCACGCAGCCCGTGCTGCTCTTCCACAACAAGAAGGTGCTGGAAGACGCCGGGGTGGAGCCGCCGGAGACCTGGGACGACCTGCTGGCCGCGGTGGACAAGCTCAAGGACGCCGACGTCATCCCGATCGCGCTCGGCGGCGGCGACATGTGGCCCACCCAGATGTGGTTCCAGTACCTCTACGACCGCATCGCCGGCCCCGAGCTGTTCCAGCAGGCGCTGGACGGCGACAAGGAGGCGTGGGGGAGCGAGGACAGCCGCCGGGCACTCGGCAAGATCCGCGAACTCGTCGACGCCGGCGCCTTCGGCGACACGTACGACTCGGTGAAGTTCACCAACGACGGATCCGCGCAGCTCGTCTCGACCGGCAAGGCCGCCTTCGAGCTGATGGGCTCCTGGTACTACTCCACCCAGCAGAGCCTGGACGAGACGTTCGCCGCCGAGGACCTCGGCTACAGCGCCTTCCCGACCGTCGACGGAGGCAAGGGCGACCCGGCGAACCTCGCGGGCAACACCAACAACTACTACTCGGTGATGAAGAAGGCCGAGCACCCCAAGGCCATCGCCGAGTTCCTGAAGCTCATGTACTCCGAGACCTTCGTCAAGGACCAGCTCTCCATCGGCAACCTGCCGACCACGACCAACACCGCGGACCACCTCGACGAGGCCGCCAGCCCCGAGTACTCGAAGTTCCAGTACGACCTGGTCGAGAAGGCGCCGCACTTCCAGCTCTCCTGGGACCAGGCGTACCCGCAGTCCGCCGCCACCGACATGCACAAGGCCGTCCAGCAGTTCTTCAACGGACAGCTCGACGAGGACGGCTTCATCTCGGCCATGCAGGCCCTGCCGACCTCCTGACGCCCCATGACGACACAGATGACGCGCGTCCGCCCCGCCGCTCCGGTCAAGGAGCGGCGGCGCCGGGCGCAGACCACGAACGTGGCCGACGTGGGCCGCCCGGGATTCCTCTGGGCGGCCCCCGCCACGCTGTTCTTCGCCGCCTTCGCCCTGGTGCCGCTGATCATGGTCGCGGTGCTGTCCTTCATGGCCTGGGACGGCATCGGCGACCCGGAGTTCACCGGGCTCGACAACTGGCGCCAGGTCCTCGACGACCCCGTGATGATCGAGAGCATCTGGCTGAGCCTGCTGCTCACCGCGCTCGGCGTGGCGATCCAGACGCCGCTGAGCATCATGCTCGGCGTCTGGGCGGCGGGTCACCAGAAGAACCGCGCGGTGCTCTCGGCCATCTACTTCATCCCGCTGCTGATGTCCGCCACCGCCGTCTCCGTCGTGTGGCGCGCCCTGCTGGACCCCAACTTCGGCGTGCCGGCCGAGGCCACCTGGCTCTTCGGAGACGGCAACCTCTTCGGTGAGCAGGCGACCGCGATCGGCGTCCTGGCCTTCGTCAGCACCTGGCAGTTCACCCCGTTCCACACCCTGATCTACCAGGGCGCGGCGCGGGCCGTCCCGCCCGTGCTCTACCAGGCGGCGGAGATCGACGGGGCCGGGCGCTACCGCCAGTTCTTCCACGTCACGCTGCCGCAGCTGCGCAACGCGATCATGACCTCCGCGATCCTCATGGTCGTCGGAGGACTCACCACCTTCGAGACCGTCCTGATCCTCACCCAGGGCGGACCGGGCACGGACACCACCATCAGCGCCTACTACATGTACGAACGGGCTTTCGAGAGCTTCAACTACGGCGTCGGCGCGGCCATCGCGCTCGTCCTCGTCGTGGCGGCCTCGGTGATCTCGCTGATCATGGTGCGGCTGTCCGGCTACGACAAGATGCGCAGCACCACGGAGGGCCTGTGATGAGGCGACGTCCCAACTATCTCGCCGGCGCCGGATCGCTGGTCTGGCTCTTCCTCATCGCCCTGCCGCTGTACGTGATGATCACGGCGACGCTGCAGACCCGGCAGGACTTCGCCCAGGGCGGGCCGCTCGGCTTCCCCGACGACGTCACTTTCGACAACTTCACCGGCGCCTTCGACACCGGCTTCGGCAGGTACTTCCTCAACACCCTGCTCGTCACCGTCTGCGTGGTCGGCATCGTGCTGCTGCTCGTGCCGCCGCTGTCGTACGCCATCGTGCGCAGCCGCGGGCGCGTCACCACCGGTGTCTTCCGGCTCTTCCTGCTGGGCCTCGCCATCCCCCTGCAGGCCGTGATCGTCCCGATGTTCTACCTCATCAGCGAGGCGGGACTCTACGACAACCTCATCGGCGTCATCCTGCCCACGGCCGCCTTCTGCCTGCCGGTCTCCGCGCTCATCCTCAGCGGCGTGATGCGTGACATCTCCCGGGAGCTGTTCGAGGCGATGGCCATGGACGGCGCCACCCCCCGGCGGATGTTCTTCCAACTGGTGCTCCCGCTCTCCCGGGGCGGGCTCGCCACCATCGTGGTCTTCTCCGCCCTCCAGGCGTGGAACGGCTTCCTCTTCCCGCTCGTCCTCACCCAGTCCGAAAGCACCAAGGTCATCACGCTCGGCCTCTACAACTTCCAGACCGAGCGCGGGATCGACGCGCCCGGGCTGCTGGCCGCCGTGGTCCTGTCGATGATTCCCGTCCTGCTCGTCTACCTGTTCGCCCGGCGTGCCCTGGTCCAGGGCCTCATGGGCGTCGGAGGAAAGTGACCGCGAACGTGGCAGTTGAGACATCCCGGGCGGATGCCCCGGACACGGCCACCCCTGTGTGGAACGACCCCGCACACGACATCGGCACCCGCGTGACGGCGCTGATCGCCGCCATGACCGTCGAGGAGAAGGTCGCCCAGCTCTTCGGGGTCTGGGTCGGCGCCTCCGCGGAGGGCGGCGAGGTGGCGCCGTACCAGCATGAGATGGAGGAGGTGGTCGACCTCGACGCGCTGCTGCCCGCCGGGCTCGGGCAGTTGACGCGGCCCTTCGGTACCGCGCCCGTCGACCCCGCGCTCGGCGCGCTGTCGCTGATGCGCACCCAGGCCCGGGTCGTGGCCGCCGGCCGCTTCGGCATCCCGGCCCTCGCCCACGAGGAATGCCTCGCCGGCTTCGCGACCTGGGGTGCGACCGCGTATCCCGTGCCGCTGTCATGGGGCGCGACGTTCGACCCGGCGCTGGTCCGGAGGATGGCCGCGGCCATCGGCCGCGACATGCGGGCCGTGGGCGTGCACCAGGGGCTCGCGCCGGTGCTGGACGTCGTACGCGACGTGCGCTGGGGCCGGGTGGAGGAGACCATCGGCGAGGACCCGTACCTCGTGGGCACGGTGGCCACCGCCTACATCCAGGGCCTGCAGTCCGCCGGCGTCCTCGCCACGCTCAAGCACTTCGTCGGCTACTCCGCCTCCCGCGGCGGGCGCAACCTCGCCCCGGTCGCCATCGGCGAGCGCGAGCGTGCGGACGTGCTGCTACCGCCGTTCGAGATGGCGCTGCGGGAGAGCGGCGTGGGGTCGGTGATGAGTTCGTACACCGACACCGACGGCGTGCCCTCGGCGGCGGACGAGCCGCTGCTGACCGGGCTGCTTCGCGACACCTGGGGCTTCGACGGCACCGTCGTGGCCGACTACTTCGGCATCTCCTTCCTGCGCACGCTGCACGGCGTGGCCGGCGACTGGGCCGCGGCCGCCGGCGCCGCGCTGGCCGCCGGGGTGGACGTGGAGCTGCCGACCGTCAAGACCTTCGGCCCGCCGCTGCTCGAGGCGATCGCCGACGGGCGGGTCGACGAGAGCCTGGTCGACCGCGCCCTCGTCCGGGTGCTGACGCAGAAGGCCCGGCTGGGGCTGCTGGACGCCGACTGGTCGCCGGTGCCGGCGGCGCTGGCCGACGCCGGCGGCGCGTCAGCGGACCCGGACGCGGTGCGCGGCACCGTCGACCTGGACTCCGCCGCCAACCGTGAGCTGGCCCGCGAGGTCGCCGAGCGGGCGGTGGTGCTGCTCTCCAACGACGGCACACTGCCGCTGCACCGGCCGGGCCGCATCGCCCTCGTCGGCCCCAACGCCGAGGACCCGCATGCCGTCCTGGGCTGCTACTCGTTCCCCGTCCACGTCGGCGTGAAGCACCCCGGGATCCCGGCCGGGATCGGCCTGCCCACGCTCCACGAGGCGCTGCGCCGGGAGTTCCCCGACGCCACCGTGACCGTCGCCGCGGGCTGCTCCGTCGACGGGCCGGAGACCGACGGCATCGAAGAGGCGGTACGGACCGCCCGCGCGGCCGACGTCGTGATCGTGGCGCTGGGCGACCGCGCCGGGCTCTTCGGCCGCGGCACCAGCGGCGAGGGCTGCGACGCGGAGTCCGTGGCGCTGCCGGGGGTCCAGCAGGACCTGCTCGACGCCCTGCTTGACAGCGGCACGCCGGTGGTGCCCGTGCTGCTGGCCGGGCGGCCGTACGCGCTGGGCCGGGCGGTGGACGAGGCGGCGGCGATCGTCCAGTCGTTCTTCCCGGGCGTGGAGGGGACGACGGCGGTGGCCGCGGTGCTCGGCGGGCGCACGAACCCGTCGGGCCGGCTGCCCGTCAGCGTGCCCAGCGGCGCCGGGGCGCAGCCGACGACGTATCTCGCGCCCCCGCTGGGCCGGGCCAACGAGGTGTCCAACGTCGACCCGACCGCGGCGTTCGCGTTCGGCCACGGGCTGTCGTACACGACGTTCGACTGGTCCGGCCTGGAGATCGCGGCCGACGAGTGCGCCACGGACGGCGAGTTCACCCTGTCGTTCACGGTCCGCAACACCGGTGAGCGGGACGGCACCGAGGTCGTGCAGCTCTATCTGCACGACCCCGTGGCCTCCGTCGTGCAGCCGGTGCAGCGTCTCGTCGGCTACACCAGGGTGGCGCTGCGCGCCGGCGAGGAGCGCCGGGTACGGGCGGTCGTGCCGGCCGACGTGGCGTCGTTCACCGGCCGCGACGGGCGCCGGGTCGTCGAGCCGGGCGCGCTGGAGCTGCGGCTGTCGGCGTCGAGCGCGGCGCCGCGGCTCATCACGGCGGTGACCCTGACCGGCCCGCCGCGGTACGTGGACCACACCCGCCGGCTGCACGCCGAGTTCGACCCCGAGCGGGACCCGGGCGCGCCGGCCGCCGCGCCGGAGGACGAGGCGCACGGCGGGTGAGCGCCCTCTGACAGCCCGGCCGCCGGCCGGGCAGGCGCGCCGCACCGGACTCCTCCCGGTCCGGTGCGGCGCGCAGACCTCCGGGTGCTAGGAGAGCCCGCCGAGCGCCGCCGGCAGCGCCTCGGCGTACACGACGCCGAGGCGCTGTGTCGCCCGGGTCAGGGCCACGTACAGATCACTGCCCCCGAGCAGCGCCGGCTCCGCCACGATCACCGTGTCGAACTCCAGCCCCTTCGCCTGCCGCGGCCCGAGCAGCACCACCGGCCGCGTCAGGTCCGGCGCCGCGCCCGTGGCGGCGTCGGGCAGCGCCGCCGCCAGCGCCGGCAGCAGTTCGCCCGGGGCGATCACCGCCAGCCGGCCCGCGCCGCCCGATTCCCGGGCCACGGCCGCCGCGACCGCCGCGGGCACCGCGCCGGGGGACTCCCCGGCGCGCTCCGCCCAGGGGCGTACGCCCGTGGCGCGCACCGAGCGCGGCGGCGCGTATCCCGGGTACTCCGCCCGCGCCACCCCGGCCGCGACCTCCATGATCTCCGCCGGCGTACGGTAGTTGACGCCCAGCGTGATGTGCTCGAAGCGCTTGTCCACGTACGGGCCGAGGATCGCCTCCCACGTCCCGCACGCCCCAGGCTCCGCCGTCTGGGCCGGGTCGCCGACCAGCGTCATCGACCGGGTCGGGCAGCGCCGCATCAGCAGCCGCCATGCCATCGGCGACAGCTCCTGCGCCTCGTCGACGATGATGTGCCCGAAGGCCCAGGTCCGGTCCGCCGCCGCCCGCTCCGCCGCGGTGCGGTGGTCGGCCTCCTCCTGACGCTCGGCCAGTCGCTCGGCGTCGATGAGGTCGTACGCCGCCAGCACCTCCGCCTCGTCGTCGTCGAGGTCCTCGAACTCCTGGGTGCGCGAGCCGTACGACATCTCCAGCACGCCCTGCGCGTACGCGATCCGCTTCTGCCGCTCCGCCTCCGCGCGCGCCCGCGCGGCCGCCTGCGCGGGGCCGTCGTCCCCGAGGAGCTCCGCCGCCTCGTCCAGCAGCGGTACGTCGGCCGGCGTCCATGGCCCGCCTGTGCGGCGGATCAGCTCCGCGTCCGCCTCCGGCAGATGCACCGGCTCGGCGAGGAAGTCCGCGACCAGTTCCTGGGGTGTCAGCAGCGGCCACAGCTCCGCGATGGCCGCGTGCACCTCCTCGTTGGCCGCCACCGCCTTGCCGAGCTGCGCGATGTCGTCGGGGCCGAGCAGGTTCTCGTCGCCGAACGGGTCGTCGCCGATGCGGTCGGCGAGCTGCCGGGTCAGCCCGTCGATGACGTTGAACGCGAAGTGCGGCTGGGCCGCGTTGTGCGGCAGCTCGGTGTCCCGGGCGCGCGTCCGGGCCGCGTTGGCCAGCCAGTGGTCGAGGTGCAGTTCGCCGTCCTCGTGCGGGATGACCACCGTCGACTCGGGCAGCCGCTGCCGGTCCCGCAGGTACGCGGCGAGCGCGTCCGCCATCGCCGTGCCGCCCTTGACCGCGGCGGCGGCCGGGGTGTCGGTGCCGGTGGCGTCGACCCCGGGGAACAGCTCGCCGGGGGTCGCCAGCAGCACGCCGGTCTCGCCGAGCGCGGGCAGCACCTCCGAGATGTACCCGAGGAAGGCGGGGCCCGGGCCGACGATGAGCACGGCGCGGCGGGCGAGCTGCTCGCGGTGGGCGTAGAGGAGGAAGGCGGCGCGGTGCAGGGCCACGGCGGTCTTGCCGGTGCCGGGCCCGCCCTCGACGACGAGGACGCCGCGGTGCGGGGCGCGGATGATGCGGTCCTGGTCGGCCTGGATGGTCTGCACGATGTCGTGCATGCGGCCGGTGCGGGCGGCGTCGAGGGCGGCGAGGAGAACGGCGTCGGCGTCGGCGCCCTCCAGCCCGGTGCGCTCGGTGTCGGTGAGGTCGAGGATCTCATCGTGCAGGGCCGTGATCCGAGGGCCCTCGGTGGAGATGTGCCGCCGCCGGCGCAGCCCCATCGGGGTGTGGCCGGTGGCGAGGTAGAAGGGGCGGGCCACCTCGGCCCGCCAGTCGACGACGAGCGGGGTGCGCTCCTCGTCGTCGGCGCGCATGCCGATGCGGCCGATGTGGTGGTCGCGGCCGTCGCTGAAGCTCAGCCGGCCGAAGCACAGGCCGTGCTCCCCGGCGTTGAACGCGGCCAGCAGCCCCGACTGTTCGGCCACGAGCACGTCGCGTTCGAGCCTGGCCTGGAGGGTGTTGCCCCCGTCCCGGGCCAGGGCCGCCCGGACCCCCGCCGCCGCGCCTTCGCGCAGTTCGCCGAGGCGCTGGTGGAGCAGGTCGAGGAATTCCTGCTCGCGCCGCATTTCCTCGTTCGGCACCTCGTTTGACAATTCAACTCCCGCACGGATAGAATGCCCACATCACGCTTTCCCCCGGCGCTAGTTCATGGCTTATGAATGTGCGCTCATGAATGTGCGCAGAGAATTCCCCATAATAGCAGTGTCGAGGCTCCGACCGAATGTGGCGGAGTCTTTTTCGTGTGCCCGCGGGTTACGCTCGGGTCATGAGCACTGCAGACACCCCCGAAGACGTGGCGCACCTGCTGGTGCGCTGCCTGGAGGCGGAGGGCGTGACGCACGTCTTCGGCGTGCCGGGTGAGGAGAACATCCGCTTCGTCGACGCCGTGAACGCCTCACCGTCCATCGACTACGTCCTGGTGCGCCATGAGCAGGGCGCGTCGTTCATGGCGGAGATGTACGGCCGTATCACCGGCCGCGCGGGGGTCTGCTCGGCGACCCTCGGCCCCGGGGCCATCAATCTGCTGCTCGGTGTCGCCGACGCGCACACCAACAGCACCCCGGTGGTGGCGCTCGCCGCGCAGGGCGGTCTCGACCGGGTGCACAAGGAGTCGCACCAGGTCATCGACCTGCCCGCGATGTTCGCCCCGGTCACCGACTGGTCCCAGGAGGTACGGGCGCCGGGCGCGGTGCCGGAGATGGTGCGCCAGGCGTTCAAGACCGCGCAGAGCGAGCGGCCCGGCGCGGTGTTCCTCGCGCTGCCCGAGGACATAGAGGGTGTCGTTCCCGACCCGCCGCTGAACCCGCTGCCGATCAACCGTCCGCGCCCCGAGGCCCCGTCCCCGGTGCAACTGGAGCGTGCCGCGGAGGTGCTGGCGGGATCCGCGCGCCCCATCCTGCTGGCCGGCCACGGCGCCACCCGCGCCGGCGCCAAGGACGCCCTCGTCCGCTTCTCCGAGCGGCTCGACATCCCGGTGGCGACGACCTTCAACGGCAAGGGCGTCTTCCCCGACGACCACCCCAACGCCCTGGGCGCCGTCGGCTTCATGCGCCACGACTACACCAACTTCGGATTCGACAACGCCGACGTGCTCATCTGCGTCGGCTACGAGCTGCAGGAGTTCGACCCGGTCAAGATCAACCCGGAGGGCGACAAGAAGATCCTGCACCTGCACCAGTTCCCGGCCGAGGTGGACTCCCACTACCCGGTCGCGGTCGGCGTGCTCGGCGATCCGTCCTCCTCGCTCGACGGCCTGGCGGAAGCCGTCGGCCGCACCTTCCACGGCGACGGCCGGCTCATCCGCGGCCTGCTCGCCGAGGAACTGGCCCACGGCCGCCGCAACCCGGCCTTCCCTCTCGCGCCGCAGCGCGTCGTCGCCGACGTCCGCGAGGCGCTGGGCCGCGACGACGTGGTGCTGGTCGACACCGGCGCCGGCAAGATGTGGATGGCGCGGCTCTACCCCACGTACGAGCCCAACACCTGCCTGATCTCCAACGGCCTGTCCACCATGGGCTTCGCCGTGCCCGGCGCCATCGGCGCCAAGCTCGCCCGGCCCGACGCGCAGGTGCTGGCGATGACCGGCGACGGCGCGTTCCTGATGAACTCCCAGGAACTGGAGACCGCCGTCCGCGAGGGCATCCCGATGACCGTACTCGTCCTCGTCGACGACGAGTACGGCCTCATCACCTGGAAGATGGAGCTGGAGATGGGACGCCACTCCCACACCCGCTTCGCCAACCCCGACCTGGTGACGTACGCGGAGAGTTTCGGCGCACGCGGGCACGCGGTGAAGTCCGCCGACGAACTGCTGCCCACGCTGCGCGACGCCCTCGCGCACGACGGTGTGGACGTCATCTCCTGCCCCGTCGACTACACCGAGAACCTGCGTCTGACCGACCGGCTCGGGGCGCTGCAGGGCCCGTTCTGAACCGTCCGCGGTGATCCTCAGCCCGCCGGGCTGAGGATCACCGAGCGGGTCAGGTGGCGCGGCTCGTCGGGGTCCAGGCCGCGGGCGCCGGCCAGGGTCACCGCCAGTCGCTGTGCCCGGACCAGCTCGGCCACCGGGTCGAGTCCGCCGGTGACCCATAGCGCGCCGGTGGAGTGCACCTCGTCCTCCAGCCCCGCGGGCGCGTCGCCGATCATCCAGGTGGCGGTGCCCGCGGTGGTGATGCTGATGGGGCCGTGCCGGTACTCCATCGCCGGATACGACTCCGTCCACGCCAGCGCCGCCTCGCGCATCTTCAGCGCCGCCTCGTTGGCCAGGCCCACGGTCCAGCCGGCGCCGAGGAAGGTGAACTGCCGGGCGGCCAGCAGCCCCTGCGGCAGCGGCTCGACCAGCGCCAGCTCCGCGTCCTCCACCGCCGTGGCGGGCTGCACGCCGAGATGCGCGCGGAGCAGGGTCAGCGCGGTGGTCGCGAAGCGCGTCTGGACCACGGAGCGCTCGTCGGCGAAGTCCAGCACCACGGTGTCGCCCGCCGCCTCGGCCGCCGGCGCACCGCCGTCGGCGACGATCGCGGTGGTCCGCACCGAACCGCCCAGCGTACCGAGCAGCCGCAGCACCTCCGTGGTGGTGCCGGACCGGGTCAGCGCGAGCACCCGGTCGTAGCGCCGGCCCGGCGGGAAACCCGAGGCGGGAAAGGCGTCCGTCTCGCCCTGGCCCGCCTCCTCGCGCAGCGCGGCGTACGCCTGCGCCATGAAGTAGGAGGTGCCGCAGCCGACGGCGGCGACCCGCTCGCCGGGCTGCGGCAGCATCGCCCCGTGCACCCCCGCCAGCTCCGTCGCGCGGCGCCAGCACGCGGGCTGATCGGCCAGCTCAGCGGCTACGTACGTCATGGTCAGTCGCCCCGCCCTGTGTGAGAAGCATTGTTCAATCGTGCATGCTAGGGCAGAATTCCAAGCATCTTCAAGCATCGTTGGTGAGAGGATTCGGGTTGAACCAGCACGAACGGCACGGCGCGCTGCTGCGGCTGCTCGCCGAGCGCGGCCGGCTCGACGTGGAGGCCGTGGCCGTCGAGGTGGCCGTGTCCGCGGCGACCATCAGGCGCGATCTGGACCAGCTCGCCGAGCAGCAGCTCCTGGTCCGCACCCGCGGCGGCGCGGTGCCCAACGACGTGGCCTACGACCTGCCGCTGCGCCACCGCGCCGGGCGGGACGCCGCCGAGAAGGAGCGCATCGGCCGGGCCGCGGCGGCGATGGTCGAGCGCGGCATGGTCGTCGGTCTCAACGGCGGTACCACCACCGCCGCGGTGGCCCGCGCGCTCGCCGCCCGCGCCGACTGGGGCGACGAGGGCGACGGCCGCGGCGACGGGCAGCCCGCCGTCACCGTCGTCACCAACGCGCTCAACATCGCCGCCGAGCTGGCCGTGCGGCGCAGCGTGAAGGTCGTCGTCTCCGGCGGCGTGGCCATGCCGTCCTCCTACGAGCTGGTCGGCCCGCTCGCCGGCCACATCCTGCGCGAGATCCGCCTCGACATCGCCTTCGTGGGCGCCGACGCCGTGGACGCCGAGCACGGCGCCAGCGCCCGCGACGAGCACGAGGCGAGCATCAACGCGCTGCTCGCCGCGCAGGCCGCGAAGCTCGTCGTGGTCGCCGACTCCACCAAACTCGGCGTGCGCACCTTCGCCCGGATCTGCCCGCCGGCGGACATCGACGTGCTCGTCACGGACGACCGGGCGGCGGGCAAGGCGCGCGAGTTCGAGGACAAGGGGATGTCCGTGGTGCGGGCATGAGCGGGCGCGGGAGCATCGTGACGGACCTGCGGCTGGGGGTCGTCGGCCTCGGGCTGCGCGGCAACCTCGCCGACGCCGCCCACCGGCCCGGTGTCGGCTCCGTGGTGGCCGCCGTCGCGGACACCGACCCTGTGGTGCGCGCGGGCGTCGCCGAGCGCTTCCCCGGCGCCGTCGCCTACGCCGACCACCGCCGGCTGCTCGACGCCGCGGACACCGACGGCGTCGACGCGATCGTCGTCGCCACCCCCGACGACACCCACGCGACCGTCGCCCGCGCCGCGCTCGAAGCCGGCAAGCCGGTCTTCGTCGAAAAGCCCCTCGGCATCACCGTCGAGCAGTGCGACGCGATCCTGCGCACCGCCTACGAGACCGGCACGCCGCTGTACGTCGGGGACACCATGCGGCACGCGGGCGTCGTGCGGCTGATGCGCGACATCGTCGCGCGCGGCGACATCGGCACGCCGCGCACCGTGTGGGTGCGGCACTTCGTCGCGTACGGCGGTGACTACTACTTCAAGGACTGGCACGCCGAACGCCGCCGCACCACCGGGCTGCTGGTGCAGAAGGCGGCCCACGACATCGACGTCGTGCACTGGCTCGCCGGCGGCTACACCACCCGCGTGCACGCCCTCGGGGCCCTCATGCTCTACGGCGACCTGCCCCGTCGGCCGCCCGGCACCCCGCGCCCCGCCGGCCGGCACCGGGACGACACCTGGCCGCCCGCCGCGCGCCGCGACCTGAACCCCGTGGTGGACGTCGAGGACGTCTCCGTGATGAACATGCGCCTCGACAACGGCGTCATCGCCGCCTACCAGCAGTGCCACTTCAGCCCCGACTACTGGCGCAGCTACACCGTCATCGGCACCGAGGGCCGGCTGGAGAACTTCGGCGACCGCCCGGGCGACGAGGTCCGCGTCTGGCACACCGGACCCTCCGGCTACCGCCCCGGTGCGGACGCCATCCACCGCGTGCCCGCCGCCGACGGTGCGCACGGCCGGGCCGACGACCGGGTCATCGCCGAGTTCTGCCGGTTCGTCCGCCTCGGCGACGCCACCGACACCTCGCCGCTGGCCGCCCGGATGAGCGTCGCCGCGGGCGTGCTCGCGACCCGTTCGCTGCGCTCCGGCGGCACGGTGTACGACGTGCCGCCGCCCGACCCCGCACTCGCGGAGTACTTCGCGGCCGGCCAGCGCAGGCCCGCGCACCAGCACTGAGGCCCGATCACCGACCTCCCGGAGGACACCCATGAGCGTGAACCGCAGGCACTTCCTGGCAGGGACGTCGGTCGCCGGCGGCGCAGCGCTGCTGCCGGCCCTCGGCCTGGCCGCCCCGGCGGCGGCGCGCGGCGGCGGGGAAGGCCCGTACGACGAAGACGGCGACGGCGGCGACCGCACCGCGGGTGCCCGCAAGGCGCTCGCCCGGCTGCTGCCCCGCCACCACCGTCAGTTCGAGCTGTCCCTGCTCCCCGCCGGCGGCCCCGACCGCTACCGCGTCACCGGCTCCCGCGGCCGTATCGCCGTCGCCGCCACCGGTACCGGCGCCCTGCTCACCGGCGCCGGCGCCTACCTCAAGCGCACCGCCCGGGCGCACATCTCCTGGAACGGCGACCAACTCGACCTGCCCGCACGGCTGCCCGCCCCCGGCACCCCGCTCACCGGTGAGGCGCACGTGCCGCACCGCTTCGCCTACAACGACACCAACGAGGGCTACACCGGCGCCTACCGCGACTTCGCCGCCTGGGAACGCGCCCTCGACGTGCTCGCGCTGCACGGCGTCAACGAGGTGCTGGTCTGCGCCGGCACCGACGCCGTCTACTACGAGACCTTCCGCGCCTTCGGCTACTCCGACGAGGAGATGCGCGCCTGGATCCCCGCCCCCGCGCACCAGCCCTGGTGGCTGCTGCAGAACATGGCGTACTTCGGCGGCCCCGTCTCCGCCCGGCTGCTGCGGCTCCGCGCCGAACTGGGCGCCCGGATCACCGACCGCGTCCGCGAGCTGGGCATGACGCCCGTGCTCCCCGGCTACTTCGGCACCGTCCCCGACGGCTTCGCCGAGAAGAACCCCGGCGCCCACGTCGTCCCCCAGGGCGGCTGGGTCGGCTTCGAGCGCCCCGGCTGGCTCGACCCCCGCGACCCGCACTTCGCCGAGGTCGCCGCCGCCTTCTACGGCCACCAGCGCGACCTGCTCGGCCCCGCGGGCCTGTACAAGATGGACCTGCTGCACGAGGGCGGCGACCCCGGCGGCGTACCCGTGGGCGACGCCGCCCGTGCCGTGGAGACCGCGCTCCGGCGCGCCCATCCCGACGCCCTCTGGGCGATCCTCGGCTGGCAGACCAACCCGCGCCCGGAGATCCTCGACGCCGTCGACCGCGACCGGATGCTCATCCTCGACGGACTCTCCGACCGCTTCCCCTCCGTCACCGACCGCGAGGCCGACTGGCTCGGCACCCCCTACGCCTTCGGCGCCATCTGGAACTTCGGCGGCCACACCTCCCTCGGCGCCAACACCCCCGACTGGGCCTCGCTCTACCCGGCCTGGCGCGACAAGCCCGGCAGTGCGCTGGCCGGCATCGCCATGATGCCCGAGGGCGCCGACAACAACGCCGCCGCGATGTCCCTGCTCACCGAACTCGCCTGGACCCCGGGCCGGATCGACCTCGACGCCTGGTTCCGGGAGTACGCGACCGCACGCTACGGCGCCGAGGACCCGCACGCGGCCGCCGCCTGGCAGGTGCTGCGCCAGACCGCGTACGGCACCACACGCGCCGACTCCTGGAGCGAGGGCGCCGACAGCCTCTTCTGCGCCCGTCCCGGTCTCGATGTCCGCAGCGCCGCCGCCTGGAGTCCGCAGGAGGACCGCTACGACATCGCCGCCTTCGACCGCGCGCTCACCGAACTCCTCGCCGCCGCCCCCGGGCTGCGCGGCTCCGCCGCCTATCGCTACGACCTCATGGACGTCGCCAGACAGGCGCTCGCCAACCGCAGCCGCCCGCTGCTGGCACGGATCAAGGAGGCGTACGAGGCCGGCGACCGCGGCGGGCTGCGTGAACTGACCTCCGCCTGGCTGGAGCTGATCCTGCTGCTGGACCGGGTGGTGGGCACCGACCCGCAGCACCTGCTCGGCCGGTATCTCGCCGAGGCCCGGGCCTGGGGCGCCGACCGCGCCGAGCGTGACCGGCTGGAGTACGACGCGCGCTCGCTGATCACCACCTGGGGGCCGCGCGCCGGCAGCGAGGCCGGGCTGCACGACTACGCGAACCGCGAATGGCAGGGACTGCTCGGCGACTTCTACCACGGCCGCTGGAAGACCTACTTCGCCACGCTCGACACGGCACTGGCGACCGGTGCGGAGCCGGCGGCGGTCGACTGGTTCGCCCACGAGGACGCCTGGGCGCGCCGCCGCGACCGCTACCCCGAGAAGCCACGCGGCGACATCCGCGCGCTGGCCCAGGAGGCCGTGCGCGTCCTGGCCCGCGCCCCCCTCGCCGCGCTCGCGCGCTGAGCCGCCTTCCGGGCCGGCCGCCTCCGGGCCGGCGGCGGGGGCAGAGCCGCGGTACGGGTACGGGGGAGGCCACCACCCCGTACCCGTACCGCCTCTCACACCCGCCGCTGGACGTGCAGCAGATACTCCTTGCGGTCCAGCGGGTTGTGGTCGGTGCGCGGCCGGACCGGGGCCGGGCCGCGCACCGCCCGGTAGCGGCCGAAGGCGGTCTCCAGCACGCCCTCGCCCCGGGTCAGCCCCGGCAGCTTCCGCTCCAGCGCGTGCACTCGCGCCGCCGGAATCTCCCCTTCCAGCACCGCCGCCCCGCCGCGCACCTCCTGTCCGTCGACCACCGCGCCCAGCGCCGCGAACACCGGCCACAGCGCGGGCACCGCGTCCTCGGGCGCCTCCAGCCGGAACCGCTGCACCGGCTCGTGCACCCGTGTGCCCGCCCGCTTCAGCGCGTCCGCCAGCACCAGCGGCGTGATGCCGCGGAAGTCCGCGCCGGTGCTCGACATGGACTTGCTGAAGCCCTGGTGGGCGTGGCTCTGCCGGGGCCAGTAGCCGGAGTGGGTCATCGTCACCCGCACGTCGGGGATCTCCCAGCCGTGCAGGCCCTGGCGCAGCGTCGCGCGGAGCCTGTCCTCCACGGCCTTGAAAAACGCGTACGGCATCGAGCCCAGCTCGACCGCGAGCGCGAAGACCACGCCCGTGCCGGGCGGCGCCGGCTCCACGCGCAGCCCGACCGTGGCCAGGAAGGGGTTCGTGTCCGTGTCGCCCTTCTCGTACGCCGAGCCGCTGGCCGTCAGCCGCTCGACGTGGATGACGGACGACTCGCGGAAGGAGACGGGCAGGCCGTACTCGTCGGCGAGCGTGGCGCCGATGACCTCCTTCTGCACCTCGCCGTAGAGCGAGACGTACAGCTCCTGGCGGACGTCGTCCTGGCGCAGCGCGATCAGCGGGTCCTGCTCGGCGAGCTGGAAGAGCGCCGTGTGCAGCGCGCCCCTGTCGGCGTCCCGGTCCGGCACCACCACCGTCTCCAGCGTCGGGGGCGCGAAGTGGTGCCGCCGCGCGTGGTCCGCGCGGCCCACGGCCGCGCCCACCGCGTCGCCGATGCGCACCCCGGCCAGGCCCCGCACCATCGCGATGCGGCCGGCACCGACCCCGTCCGACGGCACCGCCTCGCCCTGCTCGAAGACCTCCACGCCGGTGACCTTCTCGGTCGCGGGGGCGCGATCGCCGTCGCCGTACGCCAGCTCCTGGCGGGTGCGTACCGTACCGGCGAGCATCCGCACGTATGCGACCTTCTCGCCGCCCGGCCCGCGCTCGACCTTGAAGACCGTGCCCGCGGCCGGTGCGCCGGTGTCCCCGGCGGGTGCCGGCAGCAGTTCCTTGATGCCCGCGGTCAGCTCCGCGACACCCGTGCCGGTCGCGGCGGAGCCGAAGTACACCGGGTGTACCAGGGCGCCGGCCGTCTGCTCGGCGAGGCTCTTGCGCAGCCGGCGGTACGTCACCGCCGCCTCGTCGGCGACGTAGTCGGCGAGCAGCGCGTCGTCGTGCACGGCGAGCACGTCGGCCAGCCGGGCGGTGAAGGCCGCGTTGTCCGGGTGGCCCGGGCCGTACGGGGTGAACGCGGCGGCGCGGGTCCCCCGTTGCTGCACGGTGCCCATGGCGACGGCGCCCGGCGCGAGCTTGCCGGCGATGTCGCGTACGAGCGCGTGCCCGCGCGCACCGCGCCGGTCGGTCTTGTTGACGAAGACCAGGGTGGGGATGGCCAGGCGCCGCAGCGTGCGCATCAGCACGCGCGTCTGCGCCTGCACGCCCTCCACGGCGGAGACCACGAGCACCGCCCCGTCGAGCACGTGCAGCACCCGCTCCACCTCGGCGATGAAGTCCGGGTGTCCGGGCGTGTCGATGAGGTTGACGGTGATGCCGTCGAGCGCGAAGGAGACGACGGCGGACCTGATGGTGATGCCGCGCTGCCGTTCCAGCGCGAGGGAGTCGGTGCGGGTGCTGCCGTCGTCGACGCTCCCCACCTCCTCGATGACGCCGGCGGCGTGCAGGAGCCGCTCGGTCAGGCTGGTCTTACCGGCGTCGACATGGGCCAGGATTCCCAGGTTCAGCGTGTGCACGAAGCGTCATGTCCCTTGTGTGGATGGCGATGGCCTGCTGGGTGGACATGAACGCTGCGCGCATGCGCGTTTCCTCTCCGTCCGGTGACATGGGTCTGCCGTGCCCGGCCAGTGGAGCAGCGGCCGGCCGGGCACGGCAACCGAATTAACGCCTCGGCGGCGGGCGGACCGCTACCGGGCGCGTACCGCGTCCAGCTCGGCCACCGAGGCGAAGGTGTCCGACGCACCGTGCTCACTGAGCACCTTCAGCGCGACGTGCCTCGCCTCCACCTCCGGGAACGGCACGGTGAACTCCGTGCGGTCCTCGGGGAAGCTGCCCGCGGCGACCGTCCGCCAGTGCTCGCCGTCGGCGGAGACCAGCACCTCGTAGTCCTCGACCCGGCCGTTGACGCCGCCGTCCTGCCGCGGCATGTACCGCACCCCCGCCAGGCGGCGCTGGGCGCCGGTGTCGACGGACAACTGCTGGGGCAGCGCGGCGCCGTAGTCGCTGTGCCAGTGGGTGTACGGGTCGTTGTCGACGGCGCGCGCGGCGCCGCCCGGCTCGCCGGCGCTCTCCTCGCTGGTGGCCGTCGCCGTCCAGCCCTCCTGCCCGTACAGGCCGGAGTTGGCGCCGATCTGGGTCTCGGGGTCGGCCGGGTCGGACGTCGTCAGCGGCAGCGCGTCGCCGACGCGGTCGTAGGTGTCGAGGAACGGCTGGACGGGTGAGCCGGCGGGCGTCGCCCAGGTGCGGTCGGCGACGACGGCGAGCGGGCGGCGGGCGAAGTAGTCGACCCAGCCGTTGGAGTACTCGTAGGTGCGGTCGGACCAGCGCGCCATCCGGTAGCCGAGGATGCCGGGCGCCGCCTCGAACGGGTAGTCGCGGTACACGTCGCGTACGTCGAAGAAGGCGTAGTCACCGGGCGTGGCGCCGAATCCGGCGCTCATGTACAGCTTGCTCTCCTCCATGCCGACCGTCGGGTAGCCCGCGGCGGCCCGGCCGCCGGGGGGCGAGAGCCACTCGGTGACCGCCGTGCGCTTGTCCGGCTCGATGCTCGTGGGCTGCTGGAAGTCCCACCACTGCCAGACCTGCGCCGTCTTGCCCTCGGCGCGCACGGCCGCGCCCAGGTCGTCGATGAACTCCACCAGCACGTCGCCGGGGTACGGGTAGCCCTGCTTCTCCTGGTACGCGACGAGTTCGGGGCACGCCTCCTGCGCCGGGCGCAGCGGGACCTCGTCGGTGCCGATGTGCAGGTAGGGGCTGTCGAAGATGCCCGCGACCTCGGCCACCAGTTCGCGGGCGAAGCGCCGCGTCTCCGGCTTGGTGTAGTCCAGCGTCCAGTGGCCGCGGTCGGATCCCTCCCAGCCGTTGTCCGGCCGGGCCATCGACTCGCAGGCGAACGCCAGGTCGGGGCGGGCGTCGCCGAGGGTGACCGCGTGCCCGGGCAGGTCGATCTCGGGTACGAGCGTCACCCCGTAGCGCGCGGCGTAGTCCTCCAGATCGCGCAACTCGCGCTTGGTGTAGTGCTGTTCTGCGACGATCTCCGGGTACTTGTCGCTCTCGATGCGGTAGCCGTTCCAGTCCGTCAGGTGGAGGTGGAAGGTGTTGAGCTTGTACCAGGCGAGCTGGCGGATCTGCTGTCTGAGGTAGTCGAGGGAGTAGTACCTGCGGCCCGCGTCGAGCATCGTGCCGCGCTCGCCGTGGGTGGGGTGGTCGCGCACGGTGCCGCGGGCGACCGTGTGCCGCTCGGTGCCGGTGCGCAGCGCCTGCAGCAGGGTGCGGGTGCCGTAGAGCACGCCGCGCCGGTCCGGGGCGGTGATCCGGGCGGAGTCGGCGAGGTCCAGCTCGTAGCCCTCGGGGGAGGGGGCGGAGCCGCCGAGGGACATGCCGATGTCGCCGGGGCCGGGGCGTCCGGTGGCGATCCGCGGGCGCAGTCCCTCCTGGAGGTCCAGCTCGCGGGCGAGCGTCGCCGCGGTGGGCGCCAGCTTCCCGGCGTCGTCGCGGTCCAGCACGATCCGGCTGTGCCGGGTCAGCTCCCACGTGCCCTGGCCGCCCTCCCACGAGCGCACCGAGGGGATCGTGACGGGCGCGGGGTTGGGCTCCGCGGCCTGGCCGGCGGGCGCGCCGGGGGCGAGGGAGAGCAGCATCCCGGCGGCGGCGGCGAGCCACAGGGCGCGGGTGCGGGGAAGCCGGGCCCGGCGGCGGGCGTACGCCCCGGGGTGCGGCATCGTAGGTGCGGACGGGGTGCGCGGTGCTGGCGCTGGGCTCTCCTGCGGCATGGCGGCTCCCTGGGACGACGGCAACTGCCCAGGCGTACCAGGGAGTCGGCGACCGCGGCCATGGACGGAAGTCCCGCGCGGCGTGGACTTCCGTGCCCGTACCGGATGTGGTGACGGCCCATTGCCATATCGTGTGAGGATCGGTCAAGCTGTTTGTGAATTAATCGCCCGGTCGAGGGAATCTTGACCGGCTCGTTTGCGCCAACCTTGCCCCTGTCCCGACATGCCGCACTACGGTTGGCGGTCCACCCAGGACCCCGGTGACTATGACCTCGGCTGCCTGCCCCCGGCTGGGCAGAACGGGCCCCGTGGGGGGAGCACGTGGTGTACACAGACGACGTGACCGGAGCTTCGTGGCGTACCGGCGGTGACGATCATGCCGACCGGGTGGAGTCGCCCTTCGCGCGGAGCTACCGGCTGCACGGATTCACGGTGCTTGAGCTGCAGGGCGAGATCGACCTCGCCGCCCTGCTCGATCTCGAGCCGTACCTCGATGTGATCACCGGCGCGGCGGCGCCGCGCGTGGTGATCGATCTGTGCGGGACGGAGTTCCTGGACTGTTCGGGGCTGCGGCTGCTGGTACGGGCCCGGCGGCGCACCGGAGACCGCGGCGGCGAGCTGCGGGTGGTCTGCCCCGAGAGCATCGCCGCGTACCGGATTCTGCGGTGCTGCGGCCTGCTCGGCATGCTCGCACCGGTGGCGACGCTGGCGGACGCCCTGCCCGAGGAAGACCCGGGAGCGGCCGCTAGTCAATTTTGATGAGGATGTCGCTCATGTGTGCAGCGCAGGCAGCAGAGAGCGCCCCCCGGGCCCCGGCCCCGCCGGCGCCGTGTGCGAGGAGTGCGACGGCAAGCGCTACACCCCCGAGGTGCTCGGGTACACGCTGCGCGGCAAGAACATCAGCGAGGTGCTGGGGACGTCGGTCGCCGGGGCGCACGACTTCTTCCCCGCCGGCCAGGCGCACGCCGTCCTCGGCCGGCTCGCCGGCGTCGGCCTGGGCTACCTGCGCCTCGGCCAGCCGCTCAACACCCTCTCCGGCGCGGAGCCGCAGCGGCTGAAGCCGGCCATCCACATGGCCGAGAAGGCGGCCACGTACCTCCTCGACGAGCCGACCAGGGGCTGCACATGGCCGACGTCGACAAGCTGCTGGCGCTGCTGGACCGGCTGGTCGACGACGGCGACCCGGTGGTGGTCATCGAACACCACCAGGCCGTCATGGCGCGCGCCGACTGGCTGATCGACCTCGGTCCCGGCGGCGGCCACGACGGCGGCCGGGTGGTGTTCACCGGTACCCCGGCCGCCCTGGTCGCGGAGGCGGACACGCTCACGGCGCAGCATCTGCGCGAGTACGTCGAACGGGACTGAACCGGCCCCGGGGGGCGCGCCTAGGCCGCGGCCACCCGCGGCATCCACATCGGCTCCTTGCCGAGCTCCGCCCAGATGTACCGGAGCAGCAGCTCGGACTTGAGCCCGGCGCTCCCCGGATCGTTCCACAGGTTGCGCGTCTCGCCCGGATCGGCGTGCAGGTCGAACAGCTCGCCGTACGTCCTGTCCTGGTAGACCGTCAGCTTGTAGCGGTCGTCGACGTACGTGCGCAGGCTGACCGCCGTCGGCTCGTGCCGGAACTCGCACACGACGTGGTCCCGCGCGCTCGGCGCGGCGCCGGTGAAGACCTCCGCCTGGCTGACGCCCGTCATCTCCCGGGGCACCGGCAGTCCCGCCAGCTCCAGGAACGTCGGCGCCAGGTCGACGGTCGACACCAGTGCGGAGGAGACGCGGCCCGCCGGCACCCGGCCGGGCCGGCGGACGAGGAACGGCACCCGCAGCAGGTCCTCGTAGTGGAACGCACCCTTGGCCTGCAGCCCGTGCTGGCCGAAGAAGTGCCCGTGGTCGGTGGTGAACACCACGAGGGTGTCCTCGGCCAGGCCCAGTGCGTCCAGCCGGTCGAGGATCCGGCCGACGTACGCGTCGAGCATCGAGACCATCCCGTAGTACGTCGCCACCAGCCGCCGCCGCTCCGCGGCCGGCAGCCGGTGGGAGTGGAAGCCGTGGACGTACTGTCCCGACTCCTGCCACGGCGAGAAGTCCGGCCGGTCCTGCTGGGTGAGGCCGAAGTGCGGCGGGTTGGCGTCGTGTTCGCCCGCGGCGGCCTCCGGCACGGTCAGCGCGTCCGGGTCGTACATCCGGTCCCAGGGCTCGGGCACCAGGTACGGCGGGTGCGGGTCGAAGAAGCTGGCCCAGCAGAAGAACGGTTCGTTCCGCTCGGCGTACCCTTCCAGCAGCGCGCCGGTGCGCTCGGCGATCCAGGCGTTGTAGTGCAGTTCCTCGGGGATCGGCCAGGTGTGCAGGACGCCGGGGTCCAGGGTGCCGGTCGGCGGCCGGAAGTACCGCCGCCAGTCCGCGCACCCCTGCTGCTCCAGCCAGAGCGCGTAGTGCTGTCCGGCGTGCGCCTCCGCGGTGTGGTTGCGGGCCAGCTCCACGTGGTCGAAGCCGTAGTAGGGGCCGTGGAAGTCCCGCCAGAAGTCCAGGTCCTGCAGGAGCGGGTACGACTCGATCGAGGGGTGCTCCTCCGTGCTCGCGAGCGGCTGGAAGTGCGCCTTGCCCACCAGCGAGGTGGCGTACCCCGCGGCGCCCAGGTGCTGCCCGAGCGTCGGCTGGTCCTCCGGCAGCTTGGTGCCGAGTGTCCATGCGCCGTGCTGGCTGGGGTACTTCCCGGTGATCATCGAGGCGCGGGTCGGGGTGCAGGTCGGGTTGGGACAGTACGCGCGCTCGAAGGCGGTTCCCTGGGCGGCGAGTCGGTCGAGGTGCGGGGTGCGGATCTCGGGATTGCCGCGTCCGAGGGTGTTCCAGTGCTGCTGGTCGCTGGTGACGAGCAGGATGTTGGGGCGGCGGGCGGGCTGCGTCATACGGTGCGCTTCCTGACGGGGGCGGACGGCGGGCGACGTGTCCGGGGCGGGGGACGGCGGTGGTCCGGAGAGGGCCACACCGCGCGCGCCCGGGGTATCCCGGCGACCGTGTGCGCCGGTTCGTCAGTGGTCATGGCACCTTTCTACCTGCGTCGCCGCCTGCTGCCGAGGGGTTCTCGCGTCCGGCCCGCGACCGCGTCCGCGGCCGGGCGCCCGCGCGTGACGATGCGGCCGCCGGCCGCGTCGACCGTGCGCATCTGCAGGGAGCCGCACTGGCAGCGGGTCCAGATCGTCATCCCCTCGCCCGTACCGTGACGCGAGACCGTCTGGAACGGCGTGCTGTCCGCCCAGCCGCAGTAGGGGCAGTGGCCCTCGAACACGTCGCATGTCCTCTCCCCGCCGTACGCTCCGGCGGTTGCCGTCCGGCCGCGGCCCGTCGGCCCGGGCCCGCGCTGCCTCGCCTCCAGCATGGAATCCTGATCCGTTCAGGTCTAGGTTGGATTTATGGACGGCATCGTGAAGGAGGGCCTACATGATTGACCTGCGCCGGCTGCGCGTGCTCCGCGCCGTCGCGTACTACGGCACCGTGACCGCCGCGGCCGAGTCGCTCCACCTGACCCCCTCCGCCGCCTCCCAGCAGATCCGGCAGTTGGCCCGGGAACTGGACGCCCGGCTGCTGGAACCGCAGGGCCGCCGGGTACGGCTCACGCCCGCCGCGCGCGGGCTGCTGGCGCACGCCGACATCATCGAGGCGCAGTGGGAGCGGGCGGCGGCCGAACTGCACGCGCTCGACGAGGAGCCGGCCGGGGAGTTGCGCATGTCCGGGTTCCCGAGCGCGATGTGCCGGCTGCTGGCGCCGGTGGCCGGAGCGCTGCGCGCGCAGCACCCGCTGCTCGACGTGCGGCTGCGCGAGGCGGAACCGGCGGACTGCTACGACCTGCTGTTCGACGGCGAAACGGACCTCTCCGTCGTGGAGGCGTCCGCCGACGCCCCGGCCCAGGGCGACCGGCGCTTCGAGCAGCAGACGCTCATCGAGGACCCCTTCGACCTGGTCGTGCCCGAGGACCACCCGCTGGCCGGGCGCGCCGGCATCGGGCTCGCCGAGGCGGCGGGGGAGCGGTGGATCATCGGCCCACCGGGCGTCTGGTCGCGTCAGCACGTGCTCGCGGCCTGCAGCGCCGCCGGTTTCGGGCCCAACGTGACCCATGAGGCGTGCGACTGGTCCGTGACGGCGGTGATGGTCTCGAACGGCCTCGGAGTGGCGCTCATACCCCGCCTCGCGCAGCTCTCCGGGGTGCCTTCGGTCCGCCGGCTGCGGATAACCGGGGCGCCGACCCCGTCGCGTACGTTCCTCACGGTCACCCGGCGCGGCGCGACGGGCAGCCCCGCGGTGCGCGCCGCGCTCGACGCGCTGCGCATACGGGCGAAGGAGACGGTCGGGTAACCCGAGGGCCCGCGGGCCCGTGGAATGCACGGACCCCGCGGGCCCGCGGGTGTGGGGGAGGGGGCGGGGCGGAGGAGGGAGCCCCGCCCCCCGGGGAGGGGGGTGGGTGACGACCGGACGGCAGGCGCTCGGGCAACCGCCGGCCGGCCGCCGCTCGGAGCCGGTGGTGAACCGGCGTGGCCGGGCGGGTCGTCGGAACGACCCGCGCCGGCCGGGCGGCGGGCGCCTAGTGGGCGCCGGCGCCGGTGAGGGAGCGGACCTCCAGTTCGGCGTACTTCTTGCCGGTGGCGTCCTCGTCCTTGGACAGGATCGAGCCGAGCCAGCCGAGGATGAAGCCCGCCGGGATGGAGATCAGACCCGGGTTCTCCAGCGGGAACCACTGGAAGTCGACCCCGGGCCACATGCTGGTCTCCTTGCCCGAGACCACCGGGGAGAACAGCACCAGGAACACCGAGGTGAACAGGCCGCCGTAGATCGACCACAGCGCGCCCTGGGTGGTGAACCGCTTCCAGAACAGGCTGTAGAGGATCGTCGGCAGGTTCGCCGACGCCGCCACGGCGAAGGCCAGCGCCACCAGCCCGGCGACGTTGAGGCTGCCCGCGAAGACGCCCAGCAGGATGGCGACCGCGCCGATCGCTATGGCGGCGATCCGCGCCGCGGCGACCTCTTCCTTCTCGGTGGCCTTGCCCTTGCGGATGACGTTGGCGTACAGGTCGTGCGCGAACGACGACGACGAGGCCAGCGTCAGTCCGGCGACGACCGCGAGGATCGTGGCGAACGCGACCGCGGAGATCATCGCCAGCAGGATGGCGCCGCCGGTGGACCCGGCTCCGCCGCCGACTTCCTCCGCGAGTAGTGGTGCCGCCGTATTGCCCGCCGCGTTGGACTCGATGATCGTCTCTTGTTTGATCAGCGCGGCGGCGCCGAAGCCCAGCGCGATCGTCATCAGGTAGAAGCCGCCGATGATGCCGATCGCCCAGAGCACGGACTTACGCGCGGTCTGCGCGGTGGGCACGGTGTAGAAGCGGATCAGGATGTGCGGCAGACCGGCGGTGCCCAGCACCAGCGCGATGCCCAGCGAGATGAAGTCGATCTTCGAGGTGGTGTTCACCCCGTACTTCAGCCCCGGCTCCAGGAACCCCGCGCCCTTCCCGGAGTTGTCCGCGGCGGCGCCCAGCAACTGGGAGATGTTGAAGTCGAACTTCGCCAGCACCAGTATCGTGATCAGCAGGGTGCCCAGGATCAGCAGCACGGCCTTGATGATCTGCACCCAGGTGGTGCCCTTCATGCCGCCGATGGTCACGTAGAGGATCATCACCAGGCCGACGAGGACCACGATGAGGTTCTTGCCCGCCTCGCCGGTGATCCCCAGCAGCAGGGCGACCAGCGCGCCCGCGCCGACCATCTGCGCCAGCAGGTAGAAGATCGACACGACGATGGTGGACACCCCGGCCGCGGTGCGTACGGGACGCTGGCGCATCCGGTACGCCAGGACGTCACCCATGGTGAACCGGCCGGAGTTGCGCAGCGGTTCGGCGACCAGCAGCAGCGCGACCAGCCACGCGACCAGGAAGCCGATGGAGTACAGGAACCCGTCGTAACCCGCCAGCGCGATGGCGCCGGCGATGCCGAGGAAGGAGGCCGCGGACATGTAGTCCCCGGAGATCGCCAGACCGTTCTGGAAGCCGGTGAACGAGCGGCCGCCGGCGTAGAAGTCGGTGGCGTCCTTCGTCTTGCGTCCCGCCCAGACCGTCACCGCCAGGGTGAACGCCACGAACACCGAGAAGAGCGTGACGATCAGCGTACGGTGCTCGCCCGGATCCGACTGGGCGACCATGTGCAGCGCGCTCGTGGTGGCGCCCGTCATTTTCCGACCTCCGTGCTGTTGCCGGAAACCCGGCCCTCGACCTCGGCCTTGAGCTGCTCGGACCTGGGGTCGAGCTTCGCGGCGGCGTGCCGCGCGTACCACCATGCGATGGCGAACGTGGTGGCGAACTGCAGGATGCCCAGGACGAACGCCACGTTGATGTTGCCGGCGACCTCGGTGTCCATGAAGCCGCCGGCGTAGTTCGACAGCAGCACGTACAGCAGGTACCAGGCGATGAATCCGATGGTCAGCGGAAACGCGAACGATCGGTGCGTGCGCCGCAGCTCCCCGAACTCCTCGCTCTGCTGTACTTCCTCGTACACGTCCGGCGATCTGCCGGTCGGGGGTGTGCTGCTCATCGCGGCCTCCATGGGCGCCTTCGGGGACGGGGGTGTCCGGACGGGCCGGGCGCGGCCACCGTAGAAGCGTGCGGGCCGCCGCGGGAGCCGCCGCGGAGCCGCCGTGGGGTGAACGGCGGCGCGGATGCGCCGAGCGGTAGTGAAGGCACGACGAGCGGTCGGCCGGGAGGCCGTAGGCGGTCCGTCAGCCGGCCGTACGCCCCGGGCGGCGCGGCAGGTTCAGCGTCTCGGGCGCGTGCAGCCGCAGCAGCGCGTGTGCCGTACCGCTGGGCACGCTGCGCCGCGTCAGCCACGAGACCCCCACCATGACCGCGAACGCCAGCGGCACGGTCCACGCCGCCGGCCGTGCGAGCAACGCCCCCGGCCAGCCGCCGAGTTGCACGCCGAACATCGTCGCCGCCACCGTCACCAGCGCCGCCCCGCCGCCGGTGAGCAGCCCGGCGGCGGCTCCCTGCGGCGTCAGCCCGCGCCACCAGATGCCCAGCAGCAGCAGCGGGCAGAACGACGAGGCCGCCACCGCGAACGCCAGCCCCACCACGTCCGCGACGGGCCGCTCCACGACCACCAGCGACGCCAGGCACGGCACCGCCGCGGCGGCCACCCCGGCCAGCCGCAGCCGCAGCACGGTCGCCCGTACCTCGGCGCGGGCGTCGGCCGCCTTGCCCGGCGGTGCCGTCGCCCTCCGGGCCCGTCTGCGCTCCAGCTCCTGCCCCAGCACACCCGCCACGGACATCGTCAGGCCGGAGGCGGTGGACAGGAACGCCGCGAACGCGCCGGCGGTCAGCAGCGTGCCCAGGACCGCCGCGGCCGGGCCGCCGCCGAGCAGCCGGTCGGGCAGGAGCAGCAGCGTGGCGTCCGTGCGGCCGGTCATGAGGAGTTCGGGGGTGTAGAGGCGGCCGAGGGCGCCGTAGAGCGGCGGCAGCAGGTAGAAGGCGGCCAGCAGCCACAGCACGGTCCAGGTGGTGCGGCGGGCGGCCGGGCCGTCGGGGTTGGTGTAGAAGCGGACGATGACGTGCGGCAGGCCCATGGTGCCCAAGAGGGTGGCGATGAGCAGCGAGTACGTGCCGTAGCCGGGGTGTTCCGTACCGGACAGCGGGCGCGTCCAGTTCAGGCCGTCGACGGGCTCCTCGTCCACCGGGTGCGGTACGTCGGCGCCGGCGGGGAAGCGCACCCGGGTCTCCGTGCCGATCGCGTGCACGCCGGGGCCGATGCGCACCCGCTCCCCGTCCAGCCGCTCGCCGTCGAGCCGGCCGTGCACCGTGACCCGTACCGGATCCTCGACCCGTACGTCGACCGCCTGGTGCACGGTCACCGTCGTGGTGTCGCGGAACCGCGGCGGCGCGTCGGCGTCCGGCCACGGCGCACCGTCCGCGCGCCAGGCCAGCAGCAGGAAGATCACCGGCACCGCGAGCGCCGTCAGCTTCAGCCAGTACTGGAACGCCTGCACCGCCGTGACGCTGCGCATCCCGCCGGAGGCGACGGTCGTCACCACCACCGCCGCGACGGCCACCGGGCCGACCCACAGGGGGGCGCCGGTGACGGTGCGCAGCGTCAGTCCGGCGCCCTGGAGCTGCGGCAGCAGGTACAGCCAGCCGATGAGGACGACCAGCACCGAAGCGAGCTGCCGCACGCGTGTGGACTGCAGCCGGGCTTCGGCGAAGTCCGGGACGGTGTAGGCGCCGGAGCGGCGCATCGGCGCCGCCACGAACGCGAGGAGCACCAGATAGCCGGCGGTGTAGCCGACGCCGTACCAGAGCATGTCGGCGCCGTAGGCGAGCACGAGGCCGGCGATGCCGAGGAAGGACGCCGCCGACAGGTACTCGCCGCCGATGGCGGAGGCGTTCTGCAGCGGCGTCACCGCGCGGGAAGCGACGTAGAAGTCCGAGGTGGCGCGGCCGGGGCGCAGCCCGTACACGCTGAACAGCGCCGTGGCGACGCAGACGACCGCCACGGCGACGGCGGGCTGGACGGTGTTCACGTGCGGTGCCTTGTCACGACTGCGGTCACGACCGCTCGACCAGGTCGGCGAACTCGGCCTCGTTCTTGCGCACCTGACGCTGGTAGACCCACGCGAGCGCGAGGATCACCGGGTGCACCGCGACCCCGATCACCAGCCAGGGCACGGGCACGCCGGCCAGCGTGGTGTCGCGCACGCTGGGCACCGTCGCCAGCAGCACCGGCAGGAAGCCGAGCACGACGGCGAGGGCGCCGACGACGAGGGCGGCGAGGCGCAGTTGGGTGCGCATGAGGGAGCGGAGGTAGACGTCGCCCAGCGGGGTCTGCCGGCCCAGGTCGTCGGCGACGAGGGCGCGGCTGCCGGGCAGTGGCTGGGAGCTGCGGGCGGCGAGGGTGCGGGGGTGTGCCACGGTCACGCGGGGCGGTGGCTCGGCGGGTTCCGGCGGGGCGGCGGTCTGCGGGGTGCGGCTGTGCGGCACGGGGGACCCGGGCGCCGCCGCGTTCCCGGCGCCGTCCCGGCCGCTCTCCCTCGTGCCGTTCTCCCGGGTGCCGTCCTTGCGGTTACCGCCCTTGCGGATGCCCGCCTTCGCCACCCGGCCGCTCAGCGTGCCGCCCTTGCGCGTGCCGTCCTTCGGTGCGGAGATCCCCCGATCGCCCGCCATGTCACACCGCCGCCGTCGGTGGATGTCGGACCAGCATCTCGCGGACCTGCCGGGTGTGCCGCCGGCTGACCGCCAGCGCGTGCCCGCCGAGCACGACGTACGTACGCCCCGCCTCCATGCGCAGCTCGCGCACGTGGTGCAGGGCGACGAGGTGACTGCGGTGGATGCGGACGAACCCGGCCGCCCCCCACCGCTCCTCCAGCGTCGCGAGGGGGATGCGGACCAGATGGCTGCCGCCGGCGGTGTGCAGCCGCGCGTAGTCGCCCTGGGCCTCGGCGTAGAGCACCTCGCTGCGCTGCACGAAACGCGTGACGCCGGCGAGCTCGACGCTGATGACCTCGTCCGGCGCCGCCGCGCGCTCCGTGGCCGCGCCGCCCTGCTCCGGCTGCTCCCCGGACACCGGCTCCGCGGCCGACTGGGCGCACCGGCGCACCGCCTCCGCGAGCCGCTCCGGCGCCACGGGCTTGAGCACGTAGTCCGCGGCGTGCAGCGCGAAGGCCTCCACCGCGTGGTCCTCGTGCGCGGTGACGAACACCACCCGCGGCGGCTGCGCGAACCGGGATATCAGCCGTGCCAGCGCCAGCCCGTCCAGGCCCGGCATGCCGATGTCCAGGAACACCGCGTCCACGGAGCGGCCCGAGGCCAGCGCCCGGTCGAGGGCCAGCAGCGCCTGCTGCCCGTCGCCGGCCGTCTGCACCTCGGCCACCCGCGGGTCGCGGCGCAGCAGGTACGCCAGCTCCGCCAGGGCAGGCTCCTCGTCGTCGACGGCGAGAGTGTGCAGCATGCGGGAACCCTATGCGGGGCGCGGCGGCAGCGAAACCCGTGTATCGCTCACATCCCGCCCGGGCCGCCCTGCACCGCGTCCGGATGGAACTTCGGCACCCGGACGTGCACCTTCGTCCCGGCGCCCGGAGCGGTCTCGATGACGAGGCCGTAGGCGTCGCCGTAGACCTGCCGCAGCCGCTCGTCGACGTTCCGCAGCCCGATGCCCGGCGCCCGTGGCGCGTCCCCCGTCAGCTCGGCCAGCTCGGCCAGATCCCCGGCCAGGGTGCGGGCCAGAGTCTCCGCCGCCATGCCGGCGCCGTCGTCCTCGACGCTGATCAGCGCCTCGCTGCCGCCGTCCGCCGCGGTGATCGTGAGCCGGCCGGGTCCCGGCTTCTTCTCCAGCCCGTGGCGCACGGCGTTCTCCACCAGCGGCTGCAGGCACAAGAACGGCACCACGACGCTCAGCACCTCCGGCGCCACCCTCAGCGACACCTCCAGCCGGCCGCCGAAGCGGGCGCGCTCCAGCAGCAGGTAGCGGTCGATGCAGCGCAGCTCCTCGGAGAGGGAGGTGAAGTCACCGTGACGACGGAAGGAGTAGCGGGTGAACTCGGCGAACTCCACGATCAGCTCGCGGGCGCGCTCCGGGTCGGTGCGTACGAAGGAGGCGACGGTGGACAGGGAATTGTAGATGAAGTGGGGCGAGATCTGCGCGCGCAGCGCCCGCAGCTCCGCCTCGCTGGCGGCGGCCCGGGAGCTGTCCAGCTCGGCCAGTTCCAGTTGACCGGAGACCCAGCGGGCCACCTCCGAGGCGGCGCGCACCAGGCCCGCGGATGCCTGGGAGGTGAAGACGGCGAGCACGCCGTCGACCCGGCCCGCGACCGCCAGCGGCACCGCCACGGCGTGCCGCAGCGGGCAGTCCGGCCAGGTGCAGGCCACCTCGCGGGGGCCGATGACCTGGGTACGGCCGCTCTCCGTGACCTGCGCGGCGGCGCCGGGAACGGCTTCGGAGTGGTCGTGGCCGGGCTTGCCCTCGGGGCCGTCCCAGGCCAGCAGCCCTCCTTCGCCGTCGGCGAGCGCGAGGGCGGGAGCCCCGAGCAGGTCGCGCAGGTGGGGGGCGGCGCGGCGGGCGCTTTCCGCGGTGAGGCCGGCGCGCAGCGCGGGGGCGGCGAGGGACGCGGTGTGCAGCGTCTCGTACGCGGCGCGCTCCTGCGGCGTGCCGTACTGCCGGTTGCGCGCGACGTGCACGCCGATGAAGGCCGCGGCGGCGCAGAGCACCACGACGGCTCCGAGCAGCAGCGCGGCGGTGGCGGCCGACATCCCGGGCATGGACGGACGCTACCGCGCCGGGGCGTCCGGCGGCAGCGGGCGTCGTCGGGCCGTGCTCCCGGCCGGGCCGCCGGCCGCGGCGGCGACGGGCGGCCGGATCGTCGACGGCCGGGACGTGGCGGCCCGGGGCGTGGGCCGCGCGATCAGCCGGCGGTGCCGGCCACGGAGCCCGGCAGCACGTTCTCGACGTAGTCGGCGACCGCCGCGTCGAGCCCCACGTCCTGCTGCCTCTGCTCGGCCAGCAGCCAGCGGTGCTCCAGCACCTCGTGGTAGATCTGGGCCGGGTCGAGCTGGCCGCGCAGGGCCGGCGGCACCGCCCTCACGGTCGGCCGGAACACCTCCCGCACCCAGCGGTGCGCGAGCACCTCGGGCCGGGCGCCGAGCGGATCCCCGGGCGCGTAGTCGTCCTGGGTCGCCATCCAGCTCTCCAGGTCGTTCAGCAGCCGGCGGGCCTGGTTCTCCTCGGTGTCCATGCCGGTCAGCCGCAGCAACTGGCGCTGGTGGTGACCGGCGTCGACGACCTTGGGCACGAACGAGACCGTGTCACCGCCCGGCGAGTGGGTGATCTGCATCTCGGCGACGTCGAAGCCCAGGTCGTGCAGGCGGCGTATGCGGCGCTCGATGTAGTGCCGCTTGTCGGCCGGGTAGACCGACTGCCGGGTCAGCTCGTGCCACAGGCCGCCGTAACGCTCGGCGATGGCCGCTCCGAAGGGGATCGGGTCGATCGACGGGTGCAGGGCCCCGGATGCCTCCAGGTCCATCAGCTCGCCCGAGATGTTCATCCGGGCCAGCTCGATGTCGTACTCCCGCTGGCCGTTGCTCAGCCGCGGCTGGATCTGCCCGGTCTCGGCGTCCACCAGGTAGGCGGCGTACGCGCCGGCGTCCCGCCGGAAGAGGGTGTTGGACAGCGAGCAGTCCCCCCAGGCGAAGCCCGCCAGATGCAGCCGCACGAGCAGCACCGCCAGCGCGTCCATCAGCCGGTTCACGGTGCCCGGGCGCAGTGTGGTCTCGAACATCGCCCGGTACGGCCGCGAGCCCACCAGATGCCGGGTGACGAGCGCCGGCTCCAGCGGCTCGCCGTCCGCGCCGGTGCGGCCGGTGACGACCGCGAGCGCGTCCACGGCGGGGATGCCGAGGCGGTCGAGGTCGCGCAGCAGCTCGTACTCCCGGCGTGCGGCGCGCTCCGGCACCTCCTTGATCGCCACGACCTCGGCACCGGCCTCGGCGAAGCGGACCACGTGCCGTGAGATGCCACGCGGCAGGTCGACCAGGCAGTCCTGCGGCCAGGCGTCGAGCGGCAGCTCCCAGGGCAGGTCGAGCAGCGCGGCGGGATGCTCCGGGTTGGTGGCGCTGATCTGCAGTTCCGGGCGCACGGCGGTCCTCCTCGGTCGCTCGCCCTCCATCATGCGGTGCCGGCCGAGGCGGCGAGGAACTGGGTGGTCGCCAGCTCCGCGTAGAGCCGGTCGCCGGCGACCAGGTCGGTGTGCGTGCCCACGGCCCGCACCCGGCCGGCGTCCATCACCACGATCCGCTCGGCGCTGGTGACCGTCGACAGCCGGTGGGCGACGACGAGCACGGTGGTGCTGCGCGCCACCTCCGCGACGGTGTCGCGCAGGGCCGCCTCGTTGACCGCGTCGAGCTGCGACGTCGCCTCGTCGAGCAGGAGCAGCCGCGGCCTGCGCAGCAGCGCGCGGGCGATCGCGACGCGCTGGCGCTCGCCGCCGGAGAGCTTGGTGCCGCGGTGGCCGACGAGGGTGTCCAGGCCCTGCGGCAGCCGGGCCACCAGGGAGTCGAGGCGGGTGGTCCTCAGTACCGCCCGCACGTCGTCGTCGCCGGCCGCGGCGTTGCCGAGCAGCAGGTTGTCGCGGAGTGAGCCCGAGAGCACGGGGGCGTCCTGCTCCACGTACCCGATGGCGGCCCGCAGAGCGGGTATCTCCCAGCGGGTGACGTCGGCGCCGTCGAGGAGTACGCGCCCTGCGGTCGGCTCGTAGAACCGCTCGATCAGGGAGAACACGGTCGTCTTCCCCGCTCCCGACGGTCCGACGAACGCCGTCATGCCGCGGGGCGGTATCGCGAAGCTGACGCCGTGGTGCACGTACGGCAGGTCGTCGGCGTACCGGAAGCGGACGTCCTCGAAGGCCAGCGACGCCGGCTCGGCGCCCGGCTGCGGCAGCGGCGCGGGCTCCGCGACGGGCTCGGCGGGCAGTTGCTGCGCCTCGCGGATGCGTTCCAGCGCCGCGGCCCCCGTCTGGTACTGCGCGACCGCGCTCACCACCTGCTGGATGGGCGACATCAGATAGAAGACGTAGAGCAGGAAGGCGACCAGTGTGCCGACGTCGATCGACCCGGTCGCCACCCGGGCACCGCCCACCGCCAGCACGGTGATGAACGCAACCTGCATGGACAGCCCCGCCGTGTTCCCGGCCAGGGCCGACCACTTGGCGGCCCGCACGCTCTGCCGCCACGACTCCTCCGCCGCGGCGTGCACCGCCTGCTCCTCGCGGTGCTCCGCGCCGGACGCCTTGATCGTGCGCAACGCGCCGAGGACCCGCTCCAGCGCCGCGCCCATGAGGCCCACGGACTCCGCCGCCCGCTTCGCCGCACGGTTGATGCGCGGCACGATGACGCCGATGACCGTGCCGGCCGCGACGATCACCCCCGCGGTCACCGCGAGCAGCACGGGATCGACGACACCCATCAGCACCAGCGTCGCCACGGCGGTCAGACCGCCGGTGCCCAGCCCGACGAGGGTGTCGGTGGTGACCTCGCGCAGCAGCGTGGAGTCCGACGTCACCCGGGCCATCAGATCCCCGGGCTCCGTGCGGTCCACGGCCGCAATGCGCAGCCGCAGCAGATACGAGCTGAGCCTGCGCCGCGCCGTCAGCACCACCGACTCGGCGGTGCGCCGCAGCACGTACGAACCCAGTGCCCCGACCCCGGCGTTGGCCACGACCAGCACCGACATCACGACCAGCGCCCCGGCGATGGGCCGGTCATGCGACAGGTCGTCGATCAGCGACCGCGCCACCAGCGGCAGCGCAAGTCCCGTGGCGCCCGTCGCCAGGGACAGCAGCGCTCCGGCGAGCAACGCCCAGCGGTGCGGACGCGCGTACGCGAGCAGCATCCGCCAGGGCGGCGTGCCTGCTTCGGGGGTCTCGTCCACGGCCACTGCGCACCTCCGGCGATCTCACCGGGATCCTACGGCCCCGGCCCGACGGCGCCCGGAGTTGTCCACAGGGTCCCGGGCCTCCGCCGCCGCGGGCCCGGACCCGTGGTCCCGCCGGACCCTCGGCGCCTCAGGAGGTGGCGTAGATGTCCCGGTAGTGGCGCAGCGCCCGGCGACGCAGCTCCCCGGCCGGCTCGCCGGCGAAGCGTTCCGGTGCCAGCGCCGCGAGCCCCGCACCCGCCTCCCCGCCGTCCATCGCCTCCGCGAGCGCGAGCGCCGCTCCCGCGGCGTGCGTGACCCAGATCGCCGTCGCCGACCACAGCCCCGGCAGCCCTTCGAACGGGCCGAGCAGCGGCAGGTTGTCCGGGGTCACCGAGAACACCCCGTTGAGACGGACGGCGGGCGTGAAGCGGTGCGCGGGCGGCAGCAGCGCGAGCGCCGCGGCCACGGCCCCGTCGAACGGCTCGCCGGGCCAGGGCTCCTCGGCCCGCACCTTCAGGTCCTCGGCGGCCACCGGCCGGGGTGCGTGGTCATACGTGCCGATCCCGTCCCGGTCACCGTGGTCACGGGCGTAGACGTGGTGCTCGGGCCAGCGCACGAACGGCCCGCGCGGATGCCGCGCCGGTCGCGGGCCGCCGTAGACGTACGGGTGGGACACCGGCGTCAGCGGCAGGTGCACGCCCGCCTGTGCGGCGAGCAGCGGGCCCCAGATCCCGGAGGCGAGCACGGTGTCATCGGCCGGCAGGAGCGTGCCGTCGGCGAGCCACACGCCGTGCACCCGCCCGGCGCGTATCTCCAGTCCCGTCGCCTCCGCCCCGTCGGCGAACTCCGCGCCCAGCGCTTCGGCCCGGCGCCGCTGCACCGCGGTCAGCAGCCCGGCGCGGGCCGTGCCGTCACCGGGGAAGTGCAGCCCGGCCACGGCCGTCTCGGGGTCGACCAGCCGCGGCGCCAGCGCGGCGGCCTCCTCCGGCCCCAGCAGCCGGGAGCCCAGGCCCGCCTCCCCGGCCGCGGCGGCGCGCCTGCGCAGCGTCTCGTACGCCGCGGGCGTGGTGGCGACCTCCAGGCAGCCGGTCTCCTCGAAACCGGCGCCGCCGTCCGCCGCGGGGGAACCGCCCGTCGCGTCGTAGTCGTCCGTGAGTCCCCGGTAGATCCGCACCGTGGTCCGGGCCAGCTCGGTGAGGACCGGGGCCTCGCCGAGCACGCCGACGTAGCCGGGCGCGTGGCCCGTGGACCCGTACAGCCGCCCGGCGGGGGAGCGGTCGAGGACGGTGACCTGGCAGCCGTCCCGTCCGGCCAGCTCCCGGGCCAGCGACGAGCCGACGATGCCGGCCCCGACGATCACGATGCGGCGAGTCATGCGGCGATCGGACCACGCCTGCCGCGCGCGGGGCAACGCCGTCTCACGACCTGGGCACCACGGCCGCCGCGCCGTGACATCGGCCCCGTTTCGCTGGTCAGGGTGGTGACACGGCGGAACGGAGAAAGGCCCCGATGGACGGGCGGGAGTTGCCGCGCGGCGGAGGGAACGGGCGCACCCGGCCCGTGCCGGGAGGGGTTCCGCGGGTACATCTACGGGATCACCGATTCTGCGGCGCTCGCCGGCCGCGACCCGGCACCTGGCCCTCCGGGCCCGGCGGGCGTGCGGCGCGGACGACCCCTGCGGCTCCGCGGACGCGCCCGGCGCGCGCTCTTCCGGCATGTGTGCTCCGAGCGCCACCACGGTCATGGAAGCTCCGGCGGACCGGGGCGTCACCATGCGCCGGAGTGCGGTCGCCGGCACGCATCTCACCGCTTCGCGCGGGAAGGACTTCCAGGCGCTCCACGCGGTGCTCGACCCCGATGTGGTGCTGCGCGCCGATACCGCCGCTCAGCCGTGATCCGCCGCGAACGTCCTCCTCAGCGGCTCCTCGCCGGCCCGTCCGGGGCCGTCCCCGACCGGGACCACCACGTTCACCACCGTGAGCTGCTGCCCGCAGTTCGGGCAGGCGTGCGCGGTGCCGAGGCCCGGCGGCTCCGTGCCCCGGGGAGCCGGCCCCCCGCCCGTCGGGGCGGTGCCGTCGCCCGCCGAGGCGGCCCGCCCGTTGCGGCCGCGCCACCACCGCGCCTTGCACCGCGGGTCGCAGAACCGCCGGTTGGGGCTGGTGCTCGTCCAGGTGAACTCGGTACCGCACTCGGCGCAATACCGGGTCTGGGTGACCATGGGTCCTCCTCGTCCGGCGCGGCTTGGCCGGCGCCTTCGCTCGGGTTTGGTGACAAGTAGATCGGGGGGAGGGTTACTGCGCCGGAACACCTGCTGTAACCGCGGTGCAACCCACGGTCCGCGCGTCGCGTGGTTGAGGTGAGAGCAGGTGCGGGAGGGGAGCGCTGTCACCGCGCTGCAACCTGCCGCCGCGGATGATGGGACCAGCACGGTTGACCGCGTGCGGCCCCGGTGGGCGGGCCGCGGCCCGGCGGAGCGGGCCGGCGGTCGTCCGGCCGGGTTGGCGAGGAAGCGCGGCGCAGATCGGCAGGTGAGGTGCGCAGCATGTCCATGGGAGAGACGCGCGGAACTGGCCCCGTGACGAACCCGTCGGGCCGTGCTTCGGGTCACCCGTCCGCGAGCCAGGGTCCGGCGCCGACGTCCCCGGCTCCGTCCCGTCCCCCCAACCGCCTGTCCGTGAGCGGTCGTTCCACCACCAGGCGTACGGCGCTTTCCCTCCCGCCCGGCCTGCCACTGGCCGAATGGAGCCATCTGGGGCGGCAGATCTTCGTCATCGCGGATTCGTCGGCCTGGTGGCTGGGCGACTGGCTCATCTACGGCAGAAGCCACTACCCGGACCGCTACAAACGCGCGCTCGCCGAGACCACCTTCGATTATCAGACTCTCCGCAACTACGCCTGGGTGGCGGGGAAGTTCCCTCCGCCGAGACGGCGGGACAAGCTCAGCTTTCAGCATCACGCGGAGGTCGCCGGGATGTCCGCGAGCGAGCAGGACGCGTGGCTGACCCGTGCGGAACTGGGCCGGTGGACCCGGAGTGAGCTGCGGAGGCGGATCCGGGCGAGCCGCCGGGTCGGCGCCGAGGGGGCGGGCCCGTCGCTCGTCCAGATGAGCGTCGTGCCGGAGCGCCGGGTGCGGTGGCAGAAGGCGGCCGAGGCCGTTGGTCTGGAACTGATGGAATGGATGGTCCTGATGCTGGACGAGGCGGCAGAGGAGCCCTTTGCGGACGCCTCCGGGTAACCGGCGGGCGGCCGAACGCCGGGGAAGGACGCGATGTCGGTGGACTCAACCTGTTCCTCTCCGTGCGCGATCGGCGGAATGTTCCGCTCCGGTAAGTCCTCGCCGGACTTTCGCGCCTTGTCCCGCCGGCGGGACAAGGCGACGTGTTTCCCGCGGCTTCCCGCCCGCAGAAAAACCTTTCGGTGAATTCGTGACGCACGGGATTCTTGAGGCGCCGCCTATCCGGATTCCCGCCCTCCGCCCCGGTCGAGCTGTGTTTTTGAAGAGTTCCCATGCGCGGCACATGTCAAATGCCTCGTGTGGTGGTGTGCATTCGGTGAGGCGCGGGGTGTCTGATCGTGGGCGGCGCTGTTAGAGTCGATGCCCGAACGGGGGAACATTCGCTCGCTTCGACCGGGAACGAAGCGAGTAGCGGGGGAGAGTTCGCATGGTGTCGACTGCGGGGCCGGGTCCCCGCGTCGATCTGACGCCATTCCGATCAACCTCACTTCCCCCGTGCCGAGAGGCCTGACCTCTCGGCCGCCGATTCAGTTGGCGACCGCATCAGTACGGCTGCGTCAAGGGATTGTTCGAGTTCCGGTAATCGCACAAATGGGTTCGGGTCACGGCCCGGCTCACCGGAAGTTGGATCGGGGAGGAACTGAAGTTGACGTCCGTGCAGGGGAATCTCGATCAGATGCCGGTCGAGGTCGAAGTCCGCAGATTACGGAGAACGGGCTCACCTCGGACTACGGGAGAAGACCGAGAACATGTGAGAGTACTCGCGCAGGCACAGGCCGAACTGCCGCCCATCGTCGTACACCGCGCGACCATGCGCGTCATCGATGGGCTTCATCGACTGCGGGCCGCCGAGCTCCGCGGTCAGGACACCATCGCCGTCCGCTTCTTCGACGGGACCGAGGCGGACGCCTTCGTCCTCGCCGTGGAGGCGAACATCGCCCACGGGCTGCCGCTGAGCATGCCGGACCGGAAGCGGGCCACGAGCAGGATCATCGTGTCGCATCCGCAGTGGTCGGACCGGATGATCGCGTCGGTGACGGGCATCGCCCCGGCCACCGTCGCGGCCATTCGCCGGCGTGAGTCGGCGGACACCGCCACCACCGGCCACCGGGTCGGCCAGGACGGGCGCGTACGCCCCCTCAACGGCAGTGAGGGGCGCAGGATCGCGAGCCGGATGATCACCGAGAATCCCAGCCTGTCGCTGCGGCAGGTCGCCCGGGCCGCGGGGATCTCCCCGGAAACGGTCAGGGATGTCAGAAACCGCATGCGCAGGGGAGAGGGCCCGCTGCCCGTTCCCCGGCAGCGCGGTACGGCGCACATCCCGGGCAGGCCGAAGGCGGTGGCGGTACCTGCGGGCGTCGCGACGACGGCGGCGGCGGTCCGGATAACGGTCGACGACCGTGGCTCGGCGGTGAACCGGCTGAAGGCCGACCCGGCGCTGCGGCTGAGCGAAACCGGCCGGACGCTCCTTCGGCTCCTCAACATCCACACACTCAGTGGCGACCAGTGGGAGGAGATCATCGGCAACGTTCCCGCGCACTGCCGCGGTGTCGTCGCTCAACTGGCGCGCGAATGCGCCGGCATCTGGAAGGACATCGCGATGCGGATGGAACACGAGAGCGCCCGTCCGCTGTGACCGCGGCGCCTTCCGGCCGTCGTGGAGCCACCGCGGAGTATCACGACAGGTGGCACGGCGGAGAAGGTGGGTGAACCCGCCGGTCATGCGGCGCCCGTCCGCGCGCGGCGTGCGTGTCCTCGTGAAGGTGCTGGGATGAGGACACGCACGTCCTTCCGTCGTGCCGGATGACATCTCGCGGTGTCCAACCACTTGAATCAAGCTGTTGGACGGCCCGGGTCCGCCGTCCGGTCGGCCGGCCCGGGCGGCGGCCTCGCGCGGGGAAGTCCGCTGCGCCTACTGCACGGTCCGGGGGCAGTCCCCCGTCGCGACGCGTACGGTGCGCAGGTCGCGGGCGTCCGTGACGCCCGCGCAGCCGGCGAGTCCCATCGAGTCCCGCAACTCGTCCTTCAGCAGCTCCAGCACACGCCGCGCACCCGTCTCGCCCGCCGCAGCCGCCCCCCAGATCAGCGGCCGGCCCACCAGCACCCCGCGGGCGCCGAGCGCGAGGGCACGCAGCACGTCCGTCCCGCCGCGGACACCGCTGTCCATCAGCACGTCGCACCCCCCTCCTACCGCCGCGACGGCATCGGGAAGCGCGTCGATACTGGCCACCGCGCCGTCCAACTGCCGCCCGCCGTGGTTGGACACCACGATCGCGTCCACACCCGACTCCGCCGCGCGTCGTGCGTCCCGGGGGTCGAGCACGCCCTTGAGTATCAACGGCAGCCGGGTGTGCGCCCGCAGTTTCGCCACCGACTCCCACGTGACTGCCGGCGAGAACGCCTCCGCCGTGTGCGCCGCGACCGCGGAGGCGCCGCGGCTGCGCCGGTGGGCCGTGGATTCCGTAGCGGCGAGGAGGGCCGCGTGCACGCCACTCGGCAGTGCGAACCCGTTACGTACGTCCCGCAGCCGACGGCCCATCCACGGCACGTCGACGGTGAGCATGACTGCCGTACAGCCGGCATCTTCCGCCCTGCGCACCAGGTCGAGGGTCCGCACGGTGTCCCGCAGCCAGTAGAGCTGGAACCAGACCGAGCCGCCGGCGTCCGTGATCTCCTCGATCGGCACGCTGCTCAGCGTGCTCGCCGTGAACGGGACGCCCGCCGCGTTGGCCGCGCGTGCCGCCGCCGGCTCGCCCTCGGTGCACACCAGGCGGTGGTACGCCACCGGCGCCACCGCCACCGGCATGGCCACCGGGCGCCCCAGCAGCGTCGACTCCGTCGAGCAGCCCGAGACGTCCCGCAGAGCGCGCGGCACGACGCCCACACGGTCCAGGGCCGCCCTGTTGGCCGCCAGCGTCGCCTCCGCGCCGCTGCCCCCGGCCACGAAGTCCCGTATCCCGGGCGGCAGGACAGCGGCCGCGGCGCGCTCCACGTCGGCGAGCGTGTGGGCCGTGCCGCCGGGGGCGTCAGCGCCGTGACGGCCCACGCCGGCCGGTCCTCTCCAGCTCCACGGCCTCGTACAGCGCCTTGATGTTCGCGCTGCCGAAGGTCTGTGCGCCCTGCCGCTCGATCACCTCGAAGAACAGGGTGTGGCGCGGGTGGGTGGAGGCGGTGAAGATCTGGAACATCTGCCCGTCATGGTCCTCGTCGGCCAGCACGTTCGTCGCCCGCAGGTCCGCCAGCCGCGACCGGCTCAGCGACGGGATGCGCGCGCCGAGCATGTCGTAATAGGAGCCCGGGGTGGCCAGGAAAGCGACCCCGCGATGCGCGAGCGTGCGCACCGAACGCACCGCGTCCGCCGAGGAGAAGGCCAGGTGCTGGACGCCGGAACCCTGGTGGGCCTTGAGGAACTCGTCGATCTGGCCCGGATCCGCGGTCGGATCCGGCTCGATGAGGGTGAGCGTCACCGCGCCCGACCGGCTCTGCACGACCTTCGACTCCATCGCCTGCGAGCCGACGACGATGCGCTCCTCGAAGACGAAGTCGAAACCCAGCGCCTGCTGATAGAAGCCGACCGTGGGATCGAGGCTCCCGGAGTCCAGGCAGACGGCGACGTGGTCGATCTCGTGGAGGCCCACGTCCTCCGCGCGGCCGTCGTCCTCGCGCAGCGCCGGCACGAACCCCGGCGGCAGCCCCGCGCCCGCCCGGGGAGCGCGCTGCACGAGCGTGTGCACCACGTCCCCGAATCCGCCTATCACGGCCGTCACCGCCGGTCCTTCGCCGTCGTGTGCGGTGGGTTCGCGCAGCACTCCGGCACCGCCGGCCGCGGCCGCGTCGAACGCGGCACGCACGTCGGTGGTGCGCAGCGCGATGTCGGCCACGCCGTCGCCGTGTGCCTGGACGTAGCCCGACGCGGGGTGCTGATCGGAGGTGGCCTCGGTGAGCACGAGGGTGATGCGGCCGTGGCGCAGCGCGATGCTGCGGTGCTCCGGTGAGCCGCCGGTGCCGACGACCGAGAAGGCGTACTTGTCGACCCAGTCGAAAGCGGCGGCCTCCAGACTTCCGACGTACATCTCGACGTAGTCGATGGCCGCATCGCCGAACGGAACTCCGGACTCGCTGAAATCATTCATGACTGTCCCCTGGGTCACGAAGTGGCATGCGTTTCCCGGACTGTAGGCGACGGGTCGTGAATCTGGCTACGGACGTCTTTTCTGGACTCCCGTGCTGGTGGTCGCCGACTCCGCTGCATAAACTGTTGCGCCGTTTCCGTTAATGCGGCCCACGGGTTTCGGGCTGGATCTTCCGAGCGCAATCCATCGATCGAGTTCTATGAGCAGAGGATGTCTGGTGATTCGCTCCATAGCCGTCGTGGGCACCGGTCTGATCGGCACCTCCGTGGCCCTGGCCGCCTGCCGCCGGGGAGTGACCGTGTACCTCTCCGACCGCGATGCCACGGCCGCCCGCACCGCCTCCGCACTCGGCGCCGGGCTCGCCGACGAGCCGCCCGGGCCGGTCGACCTGGCCGTCATCGCGGTTCCGCCGAGCAAGGTGGGCGCCGTGCTGGCAGAGGTGCAGCGGCGCGCTCTGGCGCGCGCGTACACCGACGTGGGCAGCGTGAAGACCGTGCCGGAACGGGCCGCGCTGAACGCCGCGCCGCAGCCCGCGCGTTACGTCGGCGGGCACCCGCTGGCCGGCCGCGAACGTTCCGGGCCGCTGGCCGCCCGCGGCACTCTCTTCGAGGGCCGTCCCTGGGTTCTCACGCCGTCGCGGCTCACCTCGCCGGCCACCTTGGAGCGGGGCCGCGGGCTGGCGGAACTGTGCGGCGCGACCCCGCTGGTGATGGCCAGTCACGCCCACGACGACGCCGTCGCGCTGACCTCCCATGTTCCGCACCTGCTGGCCAGCCTGATGGCCGCGCGGCTGCGGGACGACCCCGAGGGTGTGGCCCTGCTGGCCGGTCAGGGGCTGCGCGACGTCACGCGGATCGCCGGCGGCGACTCGCGGCTGTGGGCGGACATCATCGAGACCAACGCGCCGGCGCTCGCCGGGGTCGTACGGGCCGTGCACGCCGACCTCACCCGACTGGTTCCGGCGCTCGAGGCCCTCGCCGGGCACGGGGCCGGGGACCGCGCGGAGGGCCTGCGCACTGTCGTCGACCTGCTCGACCGCGGCATCGCCGGCCTCGGCGCGATTCCGGGGGGAGCCCGCCGGGAACCCCCCGGGCAGACCGCTGCGCTGCGGGCCGCCGTCCCCGGCAGGCCGGGGGAGCTGGGGCGCTTCCTCGGGGCGGTCGCCGCCCTCGGCGCGGACGCGGGAAGCGCGTCGGTGGACACCGCCCCCGCGGGCGGGTTCACGGTACGGTGCCGCGTACACCCGTCCGACGCCTGCCGAATCGCGGCGAAACTCAAGGCCGACGGGTGGGACGTGGACGCCGACGGTGGAGACGCCGAACTCACGCCCGCTCCCCGGTGACCTTTCGTGTTTTTCATATGCGCGTGCGCCGCCGTCCCACCCCGGGAATTGTCCACGCGTGCGCCCGCCGTCCAAGTGTGCAGATTGCTCTCTTGGACGGCGTTGTCGACATGCATGTGGACGTGCTTTTCTATGCGCCGGAAGACGACTCATCAATTGCCTTCGCGTGGGGGAATTCTATGGCTGCTCCGGGCCCCGAAGCACTCGTCGACGACGCCGGGCCGACCGCCCCGGTGCCGGGCGTGCACCCGCTGCGCAAGGCCGAGCTGCACGGCAGCGTGTCCGATCCCGTGCTGGACACGATGAACTTCCTCAACGAGATCACCCTGCGCCACCCCGGCGCGATCTCCTTCGCCCCCGGCCGGCCGTACGACGGGTTCTTCGACACCGAGCAGGTCTTCACGCACCTGCGGAGCTACCTCGACCACCTGGCCGCCCGCGGCGGCACACCGCAGGACATCCGTACCGCGCTCTACCAGTACGGCCCGACGGCCGGTCAGATCCGCGAGATCATCGCCGAGTCGCTCCGCGCCGACGAGGGCATCGACGTGCCGGCGGAGTCCGTCGTCGTGACCGTCGGTGCCCAGGAGGCCATGCTGCTGGCGCTGCGGGCGCTCATCGGCGGTCCCGACGACGTGCTGATGGTCGCCAGCCCGTGCTACGTCGGCATCACGGGCGCCGCCCGGCTGCTCGACATCGCGGTGTGCCCGGTCGAGGAGCGGGAAGACGGCTTCCGCGCCGCCGATCTCGAAGCGGCGGTCCTCGCGGAGAAGGCGCGCGGCCGGCGCCCCCGAGCCTTCTACCTGGTCCCGGACCACTCCAACCCCTCCGGCACCACGCTCACGCCCCGGGGCCGGACGGATCTGCTCGACCTGGCGGCCCGCCACGACCTGCTCATCCTGGAGGACAGCCCCTACCGGCTGGTCAGCCCCGGCCCACCGGCGCCGACGCTGAAGTCGCTCGACCGCGCCCGCCGCGTCGTCCACCTCGGCTCGTACTCCAAGACCGTCTTCCCCGGCGCCCGCGTCGGGTTCGCCGTGGCCGACCAGACCGTCGTCGACGACTCCGGGGCCACCAGCCTGCTCGCCGACGAACTCGCGAAGATCAAGAGCATGGTGACGGTCAACACCCCGTCGCTGAGCCAGGCGGTCGTCGGCGGCGCGCTGCTGGCCGCGCAAGGGCTCGTCTCCGAGCTGAACGCCCGCGCGGCCACGTACTACGGAGACGCGATGCGGGCCATGCTCCAGGCCCTGGACGCGAGCCTGCCCGCCGACCGCAGAAAGGTGCTGGGAGTGCGGTGGAACCGGCCGGAGGGCGGGTTCTTCCTCACCGTGCAGGTGCCGTTCCCCGCCGACGACGCGGCGCTCACCCGCTCCGCCCAGGACTTCGGCGTCATCTGGACGCCGATGAGCCACTTCTATCCCGGCGACGGCGGCGGCCACCGCGCCATCCGGCTCTCCACGAGCTATCTGACCACCGAGGAGATCGACGAGGGCACCGTGCGCCTGGCCCGCTTCATCGAGGCCGAGAGCAGGGCCGGGTGACACCGGCTGCCGGTTTCCTCTCCTCCAACCGTCCGACTCCAGCGGGAAAGGACCGCACGTGAACGGCATCAGCGCAGAACAGCGACCGCGTAGCAAGAAGCGCATGTGGGGGTGGACCTTCCGATGACCACCGGCGTGGAGCGTGCGCAGCTTCTGGATCCCCGGTCCGCGACAGCACAGGTGCCCGGCCCCTACCGGCCGCGCATCCTCGGGGTGGGCACGGCCGCCACTCCCACGTCGTACACGCAGCAGGAGGTGCTCGACGCCTTCGGCATCACCGACCCCAAGATCAGCTCCGTCTTCCTCAACAGCGCGATAGAACGGCGCCATCTGACTCTGCCCGCCCCCGACGTGCACGGCGTCCGGCACTCCGAGCCGCAGGGCGACCTGCTCGACAAGCACAGGGCCATGGCCATCGAGATGGGGGCGGAAGCCCTCCGCGCCTGCCTGAAGAGCGCCGGCCACGAGCTGTCGGACCTGCGCCACCTGTGCTGCGTGACGTCCACCGGCTTCCTCACCCCCGGGCTCAGCGCCCTGCTGATCCGCGACCTGGGCATCGACCGGCACTGCAGCCGCTCCGACATCGTCGGCATGGGCTGCAACGCCGGGCTGAACGCGCTGAACGTCGTCGCCGGCTGGTCGGCCGCGCACCCGGGCGAACTCGCCGTCGTGCTCTGCGCCGAAGCGTGCTCCGCGGCGTACGCGTTCGACGAGACCATGCGCACCGCCGTCGTCAACAGTCTCTTCGGCGACGGCGCCGCCGCCGTCGCGCTCATGTCGGGCGCGCCCGCGCCCGCCCCCGGCGGTGCCCCCGGTCCGGACGTGCTGAAGTTCGCCAGTTGCCTCATCCCCGAGGCGCTGGCGGCGATGCGCTACGACTGGGACCGTGACCAGGACCGGTTCAGCTTCTTCCTCGACCCGCTGATCCCGTACGTCGTCGGCGCCCACGCCGAACTCGTCGTCGACCGGCTGCTGGAGGGCACCGGCCTGCGCCGCAGCGACGTCCGTCACTGGCTGGTGCACTCGGGCGGCAAGAAGGTGATCGACGCCGTCGTCGTCAACCTCGGGCTCACCCGCCACGACGTCCGCCACACGGTCGGCGTGCTGCGCGACTACGGCAACGTCTCGAGCGGCTCGTTCCTGTTCTCGTACGAGCGGCTGCTCGACGAGGACGTCACCCGTCCCGGGGACCACGGTGTGCTCATGACCATGGGCCCGGGCTCGACGATCGAAACGGCGCTGGTCCGATGGTGAGGGCGGAGGATGAGATGAGCGACACGCTCACGCTGGTGATCGACGGGACCGAGCCGCCGACGGCCGCGGCCGTCAGGGCGCTCGGCACGATCTGCGACGAGGCGGAGGACGGCGATGGCACCGCCCTGGTCACGGTGTACGTCACCGGAGTACCGGAGCCGGGCTGGACCGAGGGCCTCGACGTCCAACTGGTCAGCAAGTGGGAGCGGGCGCTGCGCCGGCTCGAACGGCTGCCGGCGGCCACCGTCGCGGTCGCCCGCGGCGACTGCGGCGGCACGGCGCTCGACGCCTTCCTCGCCGCCGACATCCGCATCGCCACCCCCGGCGCGCGACTCATCGTCGCCCGGGACGGGAAGGCGACCTGGCCCGGCATGGCGAGCTACCGGCTCGTCCAGCTCGCCGGCGCCGCCGGCAGCCGCCGGGCCGTGCTTTTCGGTCTGCCCATCGACGCTCCCGAGGCGCAGGAGCTGGGCCTCGTCGACGATCTGGCCGCCGAGCCCGCGAGCGGCGTCGCCGCAGCCGCCGGACTGGTCAGCGGGCTGTCCGGAAAGGAAGTCGCCATCCGCCGGCAGTTGCTCTTCGACGCCACGACGACCAGCTTCGAAGACGCGCTCGGCCGGCACCTCGCCGCCTGCGACCGGTCGTTGCGGGCGGACGCCGCCCGGGTGGCCCCGTGACCGCGGACCTGCGCCCGGCGCGCACACAGGCCGGCTGGCCGGAGGTCGGCGCGGCGCTCGCCCGGGCCGGGGAGAAGATCGCCACGCTCCCGCCGCCGGACGTCCGCACGCCCGCCCAGCGGACCCGCGCCGCCGCGATCCTCGACGAGGCCCGTGCGCTGCGCTCCGCCTTCCTGGACGATCACGCCGACGCCGTCTACGACCGGCTCACCGGCGGCCGCACCCGATCCCTTCGGCTCGCCGACCTGCTCTCCGCCGCAGCCGCCGCCTACCCCGGGCTCGTACCCGGCGCCGGGCAACTGGCTGCGGAGCGCAGCCGGCTCCAGGCGGACAAGGAGGGGCACGAGATCGACCAGGCAATCTTCCTGCGTGCGGTCCTCGCCTCCCCGGTCGCCGGTCCCCACCTGCTCGACGCCATGCTGCTCCCCACACCCCGAGCGCTGGAACTGCTGCCGCGCTTCACCGGGACCGGACGGGTCGACACCCACTCCGTCCGGCTCGAACGGCGCGACGGCGCGGCGTATCTGACGATGCACCGCGACGACTGCCTCAACGCCGAGGACGAGCAGCAGGTCGATGACATGGAGACCGCCGTCGATCTCGCGCTGCTCGACCCGGGCGTCCGGGTCGCCGTCCTGCGCGGCGGTGAGATGACGCATCCGCGCTACCGCGGCAAGCGCGTCTTCAGCGCCGGGATCAACCTCAAGAGCCTGCACGCGGGCGGCATCTCGCTGGTGGGCTTCCTCCTCCGCCGTGAACTGGGCTACCTCCACAAGATCGTCCGGGGGGTGCGCGGCGCGGGCGGCGCATCCTGGCATACCCGTACCGTGGAGAAACCCTGGATCGCGGCGGTCGACACGTTCGCCATCGGCGGCGGCATGCAACTGCTGCTCGTCTGCGACCACGTGCTCGCCGCCTCGGACGCCTACGTGTCGCTGCCGGCCGCCCGCGAAGGCATCGTCCCCGGCGCCGGCAACCTCCGGCTGGGCCGGCACACCGGCCCGCGGATCTCCCGGCAGGTCATCCTGCAGGACCGCCGGCTCCCGGCGACCGACCCCGACGCGCGACTGGTGCTCGACGAGGTGGTCGAGCCGGCGGGGATGGACGACGCGATCGCCGCCGCCGTCGAACGGCTCGGTGGTCCCGCCGTCGTCCCCAACCGGCACATGCTGAACGCCGCCGAAGAGCCGGTGGACGACTTCCGGCGCTACATGGCCGAGTTCGCGCTCCAGCAGGCCGTACGGATCCATGCCGCGGACGTGGTCGGCAAGGCCGGCCGGTTCACACGACGCCCGGCGTGATCGGCGCCCGCGGCAGCCGGTCGTTCCGGCCCCGCGGGCGTACCGCCACCGGGGGAGCCGGGTCGGAAGACCACGGGCCGCAGAAGGAAGCACAGGTCCGACGACGGAAGGAGCCCTTGATGCCGACCGCCGGGATCAACGGGATCACGCTCGGATTCGACGACTACGGAACCGGGCAGCCGGTCGTCATGGTCACCGGCACCGGCGCCCCCGGACGGATCTGGCGCACCCACCAGGTACCCGCCCTCACCGCCGCCGGCCACCGGGTGATCACCGTCGACAACCGCGGCATACTCCCGAGCGCCCCGTGCCCCGAAGGCTTCACCCTTGCCGACATGGCCGCCGACACCGCCGGCCTGATCGAGCACCTGGGCCTCGCCCGGTGCCGGGTCGTCGGCTTCTCCCTCGGCGCGAGCATCGTCCAGGAACTCCTTCTCGCCCGCCCCGAACTGGTGCGGCAGGCCGTCCTCATGGCCCCCACCGGGCGTGCCGACGGCCTGGTCGCGGCCATGACCGCCGCCGAACTCGACCTCTGCGACAGCGGCGTGAAGCTCCCCCCGCGCTACGCCGCGTACGTCAGCGCCCTCCAGAACCTCTCCCCGCAGACGCTGAACGACGAGGCGACGCTGCGCGACTGGCTCGACGTCTTCGAGATGACAGCCATCGACATGTCGGCATTCCGTCGTCAGCTCGAACTGCAGACGATGGAGGACCGGCTCGGTGCGTACTCGCGCATCTCCTGCCCGTGCCTGGTCGTCGGCTTCGGCGACGACCTCGTCATCCGCCCGCACCTGTCGCGTGAGGTCGCCGCAGCCATCCCGGGCGGTGCGTACATCGAGATCCCCGGCTGCGGCCACTACGGCTACCTGGAGAAGCCGGACGCAGTCAACGCGGCCGTCCTCGACTTCTTCGCCGCGGCCCCGGCCTGAGCCCGCCCGCCGGGGCCGGCCACCAGCAGGAGGACCGGCTGGTTCCCGTCCGCCGAAACCGCGCCCTTATGCCGGGCCACGCTAATCTGAAGGCGCTGTGACCGCAGTGTGACGCACGGTGGGGGATCGTCAGTCGTGATGGCCGTTCTCGAACGCCCATCCGCCGCATCCTCACCACGCGCCCGCGAGACCGCCGGCAGGTGCCGCTGATGAGGGTTCTGGTAGTCGAAGACCACGCTGAGCTGGCCGACTCGGTGGCACGGGTACTGCGCCGGGAGGGTATGGCCGTCGATGTCGTGTACGACGGATCCGACGCGCTGGAGCGCACGATGACCGTCGACTACGACGTGGTCGTCCTCGACCGCGACCTCCCGGGCGTCCACGGCGACGACGTATGCAAGGAACTCGTCTCCCAGCCCCACCACGCACGGGTGCTGATGCTCACCGCCTCCGCAACGATCATCGACCGGGTCGAGGGACTGAACCTCGGCGCCGACGACTATCTGCCCAAGCCCTTCGCCTACGCCGAGCTGGTCGCCCGGCTGCGGGCCCTCGCCCGCCGTGCCCAGCCCGCCGTACCCCCCGTGCTGGAGCACGGCGACCTCCGGCTCGACCCCGCCCAGCGCTTCGCCACCCGCGGCGGCGAACGCCTCACGCTCACCCCCAAGGAACTCGCCGTCCTGGAGTGCCTGCTTTCCGCCCAGGGACGGGTGGTCTCGGCGGAGGAACTCCTCGAACGCGTGTGGGACGAGGCGGCCGACCCGTTCACCACCACGGTGAAGACCACGATCAACCGCCTGCGCTCCAAACTCGGTCCGCCCCCGGTGATCGAGACGGTGCCGCGGAGCGGCTACCGGATTTGAGGTGCGCCCATGGGGCCGTCGAGACTGCACCTGGCCGTCCTGAAACGGGTCGGTGCGATGTCCGGGCAGCTCACCCCCCGCCGGGTCCGGGTACGCCTGACCTTCTTGTACGGCTCGCTCTTCGTCCTCTCCGGCGCCGTGCTGCTGGCGATCACGTACCTCCTCGTCGCCCGCCCTTCGGGCGGTCTCGTGACGTTCAAGGACGTGCAGTACGACTCTTCCCAGTCCTCCGCCCAGGCCGAGACCCGCACCTACCGGCTGGACGAGGAGTTCAGCCAGGAGGGCGGCATCGTCGAGGAGATGCGCCAGCAGGCATCCCACCAGCGCGAGGCGATGCTCGACCGGCTGCTCATGCAGTCCGGGCTCGCCCTGGCCATCATGTCCGTCATCGCCATCGGGCTCGGCTGGGTGGTCGCCGGCCGCGTGCTGCGCCCGCTGCGCACCATGACGAGCACCATCCGCCGCATCTCCGCACGGAACCTGCACGAGCGCCTGGCGACCGGAGGGCCGCCCGACGAGCTGAAGGACCTCGCCGACACCGTCAACGGGCTGCTCGGCAGGCTGGAGACGGCGCTCGAATCCCAGAAGACGTTCGTCGCCAATGCCGCCCACGAGCTGCGCACCCCCCTCACCCTGGAACACGCGCTGCTGGAGGAGACCCTCATCGACCGCGGCGCCACGCTCGAATCCTTCCGCGCCAACTTCGAGCGGCTGCTGACGATCAGCAAGCAGCAGGCCGCCCTGCTGGAGTCGCTCCTCACCCTCTCCAGCAGTGACCGGGGTCTGGACAACCCGGAACCTCTCGACCTCGCCGCGCTCACCCACGAGGTCCTCCCGGCCTTCCGGCCAGAGATCGGCCGGCGTGGACTGGAAGTGGAGTCGGTCATCGAACCGGCCCGCATCTCCGGCGACTCCGCCCTCATCCACCGCCTGGTGGCCAACCTCCTCGACAACGCCATCGACTACAACGTTCCGGGCGGCATCGTCGAGATCGCCACCGGTGTACGGGAAGGGGGCGCGTTCCTCTCCGTCCGCAACACCGGCTCCGCAGTGCCGCCGGACCAGGTCGAGCGTCTCTTCAACCCCTTCCAGCGGCTCTGCCGTACCGCCGGTGACGGCCACTACGGGCTCGGCCTGTCGATCGTCCGCTCCATCGCCGCCGCGCACGACGCCACGCTCACCGCCGAGGCCGGAGCCGGAGGCGGGCTCGCCGTGACCGTCGCCTTCCCGCTGCGCGCCGACGGGCCCGGGGAGAACGACCTGACGGCCGGGCCGGCGGTGCCCGGCACCGCGCCCGCCGATGCGTGAGACGCTCCTTTCCGTTTTCACTGAATAACGCCCGTCCAACTGCTGACAATTCACAGTTGGACACCTTCCCGTTGTCCAACCTTGTCGCCTTCTGGCTGCCTGGTTAGTGTGTATTCCGACGTGAAGAGAAGTCACCGACGGGAGCGGACATGGCAAATCCCTTCGACAACGAGAGCGGTACTTTTCTGGTGTTGGTGAACGACGAGAACCAGCATTCACTCTGGCCCTCCTTCGCCGAAGTCCCCGCCGGCTGGAAGTCCGTGTTCGGTGAGGAAAGCCGCAAGGCGTGCATGGACTACATCGAGGAGAACTGGACGGACATGCGCCCGAAGAGCCTGATCGAAGAGATGGACCGGCACGAGCAATCCGCCGCCCGCTAGGACGCCCGGCCCGACGACGAGTACTGGAGGCAATTCGTGGCCATGATTGGCGGCTCCGGGCCGGTCATCATGCGCGCCGGCGGGCCGGATTCGGTCACCAGGCAGGCGGTGAAGAAGGGTACGGCTAAGCGCATCCTTCCCTACACCCGACCGCATGGAATCAGGATTTTCGTGCTGTTCGCAGTCACCGCGCTCAATGCGGGAATCGTGGTCGCCGTTCCCCTTCTCTTCAAGTACCTCATCGACAACGGCATCATGCCGCGTGACACCTCGGTCGTCGTCTGGATCTCCGTGGCCGTCGCGGCCCTGTCGCTCCTACAGACCGTCGTCGGCTTCGCCGAGGCATGGCTCTCCGGCAAGGTCAGCGAAGGGCTCATCTACGACCTGCGCACCGAGGTCTTCGACCACGTGCAGCGCCAGCCGCTCGGCTTCTTCACCCGCGCCCAGACCGGTTCGCTGGTCAGCCGGCTCAACACCGACGTCGTCGGAGCCCAGCAGGCCCTGACATCGCTGCTGTCGACCGTCGTCTCCGCCGGTCTGACCGCGCTCCTGGTGCTGGGCGCGATGTTCTATCTCTCCTGGGCGATCACCCTGATCAGCCTCGTGATGCTTCCCCTGTTCATCCTCCCCGGCAAAGTCGTCGGGCACCGGCTCCAGCGCGTGATGCGCGCACACATGCAGGTCAACGGGGAAATCGGGGCGTTCATGAGCGAGCGGTTCAACGTCACCGGCGCCCTGCTCGCCAAGCTCTACGGCCGGCCCGAGACCGAGAACGGCATGTTCGCCGACCTCGCGGGCAAGGGCCGTGACCTCGGTGTCCGCGCGTCCGTCTATTCCAAGCTGCTGTTCCTGTCGATGATGCTCGTCGGCTCCCTGTCCACCGCCCTGGTCTACGGGCTCGGCGGCGGCCTCGTCATCGAGGGCGTCTTCCAGATCGGCACCCTGGTGGCGCTCGCCACCCTCCTCACCAGGCTGCTCGCGCCCATCAACCAGCTCTCCGGAGCCCAGCGGGACATCCTGATGGCGCTGGTCAGCTTCGACAGGCTCTTCGAGATCCTCGATCTCAAGCCGCTCATCCAGGAGAAGCCGGACGCCCGCCCCCTGCCCACCGTCACCGCGAGCGACGTGGCCGCCAACGGAGCCCACGCGCACGGAGCCGCCGAGCCGCACCGTGCCGAGGCACGCGCGGCCGGCGGCGCGGCTCCGAGTGCGCCGGAGATCGAGTTCTCGGGCGTCTCGTTCCGCTACCCCTCCGCGGCAGACGTCTCCCTCGCCTCGCTGGAGTCCCTGGCCGGCCCCGCGCCTCGGCGCGGCGACGACTCCTGGACCCTGCGCGGCCTGAACTTCACTGCCCCCGCGGGCAAGCTGACCGCACTCGTCGGCCCCTCGGGCGCCGGCAAGACGACCATCACCCACCTGGTGCCGCGGCTCTACGATCCGGTTGAGGGCGTCGTGCGCATCGGCGGCCACGACCTCTGCGACCTCACGCTGGCCTCACTGCGCGACACCGTCGGCATGGTCACCCAGGACGCCCACCTCTTCCACACGACCATCCGCCGGAACCTCCACTACGCCCGCCCGGACGCCACCGAGGCGGACATGATCGATGCCTGCAGAGCGGCCCAGATCTGGAGCCTGATCGAGTCCCTGCCCGACGGCCTCGACACCCTGGTCGGCGACCGCGGCTACCGGATGTCCGGCGGTGAGAAGCAGCGCATCGCCATGGCCCGGCTCCTGCTCAAGGCCCCGCCGATCGTCGTCCTCGACGAGGCGACCGCCCACCTGGACTCCGAGTCCGAGGCGGCGCTGCAGCGGGCCCTCACCACGGCGCTCACGGGCCGGACCTCGCTGGTGATCGCCCACCGCCTCTCCACCATCCGCCACGCGGACCAGATTCTGGTCATCGACCAGGGCCAGGTGCAGGAACACGGCACCCACGACGATCTTCTCGAACTCGACGGCCTCTACGCCGAGTTGTACCGCACCCAGTTCTCCCGCCGGCCGAAAGACGGCGACGCCCCGCTGCCGGAGGCGGCCCCGATGCCGCCGAACGGCCCCATGAGGGACGGTCCGCCACAGGGAATACTCATCGGCCCCGGCCCGGGAATGGGCCCGGGTCCCGGAATGGGCGGGCCCGGCCCCGTCCTGCACGGCCCCGGGCCGCGCTAGACCCCAGGATTACCCAGCACCGGCAGAGGACCCGCAGCGTCGCGCGGTCCGCAATCGCCAGACCGACGTCGCCCGATTGAGCCAGTGGAGACCTCAGTAATGTCTGATTCGCCCAGCCCTGCCCTGCCAGTGGTGCACGTGACCCCGTGCCCCGCCGGCAGCACATGGGACCTCCGTTTCACGGACGGCCTCGATCTCGCGGTGCACCTGGATGTGTCCGGGGCGCAGGCGGCGGCCGTTGCGGCGGGTTTCCTCCACCGAATGACGGGTGACCCGGAAATCGTCGTCGTCATCGAGGGGGAGACGCCCGGGGCCCTGCGTATCGAGGTCGCTCCGGGAAGCACGCTGGCAGGAATCCAGCGGCAGGCTGAGGAATTGCTCCGCTCCCCGGGACACGCGGTCGGGGCGGACGGCGGAGCGATATGCGAGCACGGGGCGGAGTGTGTGGTACTCGCGTCGGCGGCTCCCGCATCGATATCCGGGGCGGGGTCGGCGGCACTGCAACAGATGTTTGTGAGATTCGCGAAGCGTGTGAGCGCCGGAGCGGACGCCCGGGTGGGCTCCGTGGATCTGCTGGGTACGGGGGACCGGGCGTTGGTGGGGCCGGGGTGGAACGAGACACGCCGTGTGGTGCCTTCCGGGTCGGTGCTGGACTGGTTCGAGGAGTGGGTGCGACGGGCGCCGCAGGCGGTGGCGGTGCGGTGTGGGGCGGAGACGCTGTCGTATGCCGCGTTGGATGGGCGGGCGAATCGGCTGGCGCGGTATGTGCGGCGGTGTGGTGTGGGTCGGGAGTCGCGGGTGGGGCTGTGTGTGCCGCGTGGTGTGGAGATGGTCGTGGGGATGCTGGCGGTGTGGAAGGCGGGGGGTGCGTTTGTGCCGCTGGATCCGGCGTATCCGGCGGAGCGGTTGGGGTTCATGGTCGCGGACAGCGAAGCCGCCGTGGTCGTGGGGGCGGCTGAGTCGGCGGCCGGGGCGTCGTTCGGTGATGTGCGGGTGGTGGTGCTGGAAGAGGCTGCGGGGGAGATTGCGGCGGAGTCGGGTGCGCCGGTGGAGCGTCGGGGTGGTCTCGATGAGCTGGCGTATGTGATCTATACGTCCGGGTCGACGGGGCGTCCGAAGGGTGTGGCTGTGCCGCACGGTGGTGCGGCGAATCTGGCGGCGGTGATGCGGCCGGTGCTGGGGGGGGGGGAGGGTGTGACGGCGTTGCAGTTCGCGTCGTTCAGCTTCGACGCTGCCGTCCTTGATGTGACGGTCACGCTGGCGGCGGGTGGGACCTTGGCGGTTGCTTCGGATGAGGAGCGCAAGGAGCCCGCTGCGCTGGCAGAGATGATCCGTGGCTCGGGTGTGTCGGTGGCCAGTGTGGTGCCGTCGCTGCTGAGTGTGCTGGATCCGGC